>DASWHO010000117.1:0-23117 GCA_036398155.1 Acidobacteriota bacterium | reverse complement strand
GCACCTGGCGTTTTCGCCCGGCTCGGCTCGACGGCCAGCCGGTGGCCGCGCGTTTCACCCAGACGCTTCCGATTCCCGAGCCTTGAGGATCGGCCGAGCCTTCGGTTTGCTTGCCGGCCTCGCCGCGAGCGCGGGTCTCGGCGCTCAGGATCTCGAACAGGTGCTGCCGGCTGAGAAGCTGGGCGCCGGCGATCTGCTGGTGATCGGCTTCCAGGGCGGCTGGAAGCGCTTCGATGACGCCGAGCTCGGACCGCGGCGGGTCAAGCTCTGGCTCGACCAGCGCGCTATGGCGGGCCTGCACGCCGTCAGCTTCGCCAACAAGCGCCGCCAGGTGGCGCTCGAGCTGATCCGCCGCTGCGTCGATCGGAACGGCGACGGACTGCTTCAACCCGAGGAGCGCGACTGCGGCGTGCGGCTGGCGCTCTACGGCCAGAGCTTGGGCGGCAGCGCGGTGACCAACCTGGCCTGGGAGCTGCGCGCCCTGGACATTCCGGTGCTGCTCAGCGTCCAGGTCGAGAGCGTCGGCTATGGCGACGAGGAGGTGCCGCCCAACGTGGCGCTGGCGGCCAACTTCTACCAGTACTCCGGCTTTTTGCCGCGCGGCGAGGAGCGGATCCGCGCCCTCGATCCCGCGCGCACTTTGATTCTGGGCAACTTCGGCTTCGACTACGACGGCCCGCGCGGTGCCGCGATCGGCGCGATCGGACAGCCGTGGTGGTCGCGGCTGATTGAGAACCACCACCGCATCGTCGATCGCGATCCGCAGGTCTGGCGCCAGGTCGAAGCGATGATCCTCACCGCGTACGAGCTGCGCACGGTCCCTTACGCCGAGCTGCACGCCCAGGCCAATCGCTTCGCCGTGCCTGACTGCGACCGCTGCGCCGGCTACATGGTCGACGCCGCCGCCCGCCCAGCGCCGCCCTGAACCTCGATCCGGCTGAAGGCCTGAAAGGAGCCTATAGGGAGCCATCTCCTCTTTGGACCCGGTTGCTTGTAGTCTCAATTGCAACTACAATGAGATCCGGTGAAACGCGACGTCACGCTCTCGCCGGACGCCGTCCGGCAATTTCGGCGACTACGTGCCAGCGAGCGCGCAACACTCAAGCAGGTGTTAAGGGAGCAGCTCGGCGAAGATGATGCTACGATGGAAACCAAGAACCGCTTCCGTCTTCGGCGGCCGTCGCCGCACGCAGATTACGAGCTCCGTGTCGGAGCCTTGCGTGCGTTCTTTCGGGTCGAGGGAAACGCGGTTCGTGTGCTTCTGATCGGCAAAAAGCGTGGGAACACGATTCTGATCGATGGAAGGAGTTTTACCCTATGAGGATCGAACCGATTCGAGCGGTCAAAGCCAGGCTCAACGAGTTTGTTTCTGAGCTTCCAACCGGTGGCTCGGTCATCATCACCAAGAATGGCCGTCCCTGCGCCGTGCTCATGCCGATCACCGATGATACCGACCTGGAGGCGGTCGCCCTCGCTCAGAACAAGAAATTCTGGACTCTCTACGACCGAGCGTTCGAGCGCGGTGAACGGGAAGGTTGGACTCGGCTTGATCAGGTGGATCGACGAAGTCGCCCGTGACGCCACCCACAGAAGTGATGAACCCTCGGCTGTTCGATGAGATCGGAGAGTCTAGGCGGCTTCGCTGACGGCCTTGGGATCGAGCTGGGCGAGCAGATCGGCGACCGCGGCGCGCAGCTTGTCGTTGAGCGCGGTGTAGGCCGCTTCCGGATCGCTCATGGCGGCGAACGGGGCCACGTCGATCGGCGCGCCGAAGCGGACCCGCACCTTCTCGAGTCGGATGCGCGCCGAGGCGCGGGCCCAGACCTTGTAGGCTCCGGAGATCGCGACCGGCACGATCGGGGCGCGCAGCTCGCGGGCCAGGATCGCCGAGCCCTTCTTGAATGTCTTGAGCTTGCCGTCGATCGAGCGCTCCCCTTCGGGATAGATGCTGAGGATCTTGCCCAGGTCGAGCGCCGCCGCCGCGACCCGCATGGCCTGCAGCAGGTTGGTGTCGGCGCTGACCGGCACGATCCGGGCCAGCTTGGCGAACCAGCGCCCGATGCCCTCCGTGAAGTAGCCGGCCTCGCCGAGATGGAACAAGGTGCGGGTGGCGCGCAGCGGCAGGGCCGAGGCGACCAGAAATCCGTCGATATAACTCTGGTGATTGGGACAGATCAGATAGGGCCCCTGACGCGGCACGTGCTCGAGGCCGCTGACCTCCATGCGCAGCAGCAGGCGCGCGACCAGCCCGATCAGCCGCAGGCCGGAATGGAAGATCAGGGTGTTGATCGGGCCGGTGCGAAAGTAGGCCTTGAGCTCCGGATCCTGCCGCGCCGCGCTCAGGATTTCGTTCCAGGACCGGCCGCGGCGCTTGGTCGCGGCGCCGGGAGCGGCCGGGCCGGCCGATTGCAGCGCCTGGATCACGTCGGCGACGCTGGCCAGCGCGCTGCTGGTTTCCTGGTCGAGCGCAACGCCGAGCTGCTCCTCGACCCCGGCCAGCAGCTCGACGCGCGAGAGCGAATCGAAGCCCAGGTCCAGCTCCAGATGTTGATTCGGCCGCAGGCTCTGATCCCGGCCGGAGGCGCGAATCGCCTCGGCCAAGGCCCCTCCTTCGCGGCTGTCCAGCAGCTCATGCTCTGCGGCGCTGAGCTCGGGCGCTTGCAGCTCGGTGTCGCCCTTGCCGAAGCTGAGCTCCTCGAGCACCACGTGCCGTTTGATCTTGCGGGTGGTGGTGCGCGGCAGCGGCTCGCTGCGCAGCTCGAACGAGAGCACGCGCTTGTAGTGCGGCAGCGGGGTCGAAGCGTTTTCCAGATAGTAGCGGATCGACTCTTTTGCGCTGGCGATGCCGTCGGCCTTGAGCCGGTCGAACTCCGGGACGATCACCGCATGCAGCATCTCCTCGCCGCTCCGGCTCCCGCCTTGGCGCACCCCGAGCACGCAGATCTCCTGGATGTAAGGGATCTTCTGGCTGTAGTGGCGCTCGAGCTCCTCGGGGTAGATGTTCTTGCCGTTGGCCAGCACGATCACGTCTTTCTCGCGCCCGGTGATGGTCAGATGGCCGGCGGCGTCGCGCCGGCCCAGGTCGCCGCTGTGGAGCCAGCCGTTTTTCAGCACCTCGGCGGTGCGCTCCGGCTTGTTGTAGTAGCCCTGCATCACGATCGGCCCGCGGATCAGGACCTCGCCGATGCCCTCGGCATTAGGGTTCTCGATGCGGATTTCGACGTCCTTGAGCGGCTGGCCGACGCTGCCGATGCGGTTGTCGTCCAGCGGCGTGAAGGTGGCCGCGCCGGTGGTTTCGGTCAAGCCGTAGCCCTGCAGGAACTGGAAGCCGAGGCGGTGATAATCGAGCGCCACCGCGGTGTCGAGATAGCTGCCGCCGCAGTACAGCAGTTTGATCCGGCCGCCGAAGGCTTGGTGCACCTTGCCGAACAGGATCGGGCCCAGATTCAGGCCCAGCCGATCGCGCAGCGCGCCGTTCAAGCGCAGCAGCCAGCGAAACAGCCGCGCCGCCAGCGCGCTCTTTTTGCGCACCTCGCCGAAGATGCGCTGGTGGAACAGATAGAACAGCTGCGGCACGCCGCCGAAGACGGTTATCTTGCTCTCCTGCAGCACCCGCGAGATCGCGCCGGTGGTGAGTTCGGCGACGAACACCGTGCGCGCGCCGACCACCAGCGGAAACAGCAGGTTGGCGAGCTGGGCCAGAACGTGGGTGAGCGGCAGCAGGCTCAGGATCGAGTCGCTCTGGTCGACGCCGACGCTGTCGACCAGCCCGTCGAGCTCGGCGATCACGTTGGCGTTGCTGAGCATCACGCCTTTGGGATCGCCGGTGGTGCCGGAGGTGTACATCAGCGAAACCAGATCGTCGGCATCGCCCCACTCGGGATCGAGCGCGGCGCCGGTTTCGGCGTCCGGTTCGGCCCACAGATCGACGGCGAACACGTGGCGCAGCTCCGGAAGCTCGGGCTGCAGCTTCTGCAGGCGCTCGAAGAACTCCCCGCTGGCGAAGGCCGCGCGGGCGCCGCTGTCGTCGAGCAGATCGCGCAGCTCCTCGTCGGCGTAATGCACATCGAGCGGCACCGCCACCGCGCGGCGGTGCAGGATCGACAGAAAACGGGCGCACCAGCGCGGGTGATTCGGCAGCAGCAGCGCGACCCGATCGCCGGGCTCGATGCCGGCCTCGCGCAGCTGGGCCGCCGCGATTTCGACTTGCCGCAGCAGCTGCTCGTAGCTGGTGGTGACCTGGCCGGCGGCGGAGCTGACCTCGAGGGCAATGCGCTCGGGGTGCTGCGCCGTCGCCTGGTAGACCCGCGCCAGAAAGCAGCGCTCGATCGGGAATTTGTTCTGGTCCGCCGTCATGGGGGCATCCTGTCTCAAGGCTCCGCGCCGGTCGCGACCGGCCGGCCGGGATCGGCGCTCCAGTCGCTCCAGGAGCCGGGGTAGAGCTTGGCGCCGGAGAAGCCGGCCAGCTCCAGCGCGAAAAGGTCGTGGCAGGCAGTGACGCCTGAGCCGCAATAGCAAACCACGCTCTGCGCCCGATCCGCGCCCAGCGCGGCGTAGCGCTCGCGCAGTGCATTGGGATGCCGGAATCGCGGATCGGAAGAATCGATCAGGTTTTCCTGATAGGGCGCGTTCACAGCTCCGGGGATGTGGCCGGCGCGCGCGTCGATCGGCTCGCTGTCGCCGCGGTAACGCTCGGCCGCGCGCGCATCCAGCACCAGGACTTGCGGTCGTGCGCGCAGCCGCTCGACCTGGGCGCGCTCCACCGTCATTTCGGCTCGCGGCCGCGGTGTGAAGCGGGCTGGAGTCGGCTCACGCGGTTGCCGCTCCAGCGGGCGGCCTTCACCTTGCCACTGGGGCAGGCCGCCGTCGAGCAGCGCGACCTGATCGTGACCCAGCCAGCGCAGCATCCACCAGAGCCGCGCTGCGATCGCTCCGCCCAGATCGTCGTAGACCACGACGTCATGCGAATCGCCGATGCCGGCGCGGCCCAGGACCGCGGCGCACTGCTCCGGGCTCGGCAGCGGATGGCGTCCCGGGCCGCTGACGGCCGCCAGCTCGGTGTCGATGTCCAGATGCACTGCGCCCGGGATGTGTCCGGCGCGGTACAGCTCGCGCCCCTTGCCCGGTTGCCCGAGGCGCCAGCGCAGGTCGGCGATCCGCAAACTCGGCTCGCCCAGCCGTCGCGCCAGCTCCGCGGTGCTGATCAGCGCTCCCATGCTCTCCGGACTTTACCCGCTGCGGGCTGGGTTGAAAAGCGGAAGCCCGCAGGCGGAACGGATCGGTTCAGTGACATGTCCACCTGTAACTCCAAGGTCTCGGGGTGCCGTGGGCAAGCTACGCTCTGCCCACGACGGGCGAAGCGAGGCCGACGGAGGCGTACTCCGAGATACGGGGACAGGTATCGAATTTCCTGGTCCGCCGAAGCAAGAGTGTGGCCTTGCCGGAAATTCGTACCAGTCCCCGTATCTCCCATGCCCTCTGGCAGAGGGTGCCCTATCCGCCGCCGGGCACCGCGAGCAGGATTCGTAGGTCCATCACATTAGTCCCGGTCGGTCCGGTGACGAAGCTGTCTCCCAGGCGGCGAAAGAACGCGTAGGAGTCGTTGCGGGCCAGGAACGCCTCCGGGTCGAGCCGGCGCCGATGCGCGCGTTCCAGGCTGGTCGGGTCGGCCCAGGCGCCGGCCGCCGGGGTCGGCCCGTCGCGGCCGTCGCTGCCGGCCGCGAGGATGCCGCACCCCTCGAGGCGCGCGAGCCCGGCGACGCACGCCAGCGCGAACTCCTGGTTGCGGCCGCCGCGGCCGCCGCCGCGCACCACCACGGTGGTCTCCCCGCCCGACAGCCAGCATCGCGAAGCGGCGGCGCGGCGCGCGCGGTTCTTTTCGAGCGTGGCCAGATGCTGGTGGGCCGCGGCGCGGGTGTCGCCGACCACCGCGTCCGACAGGATCCGAGCTCGGTAGCCGCGGCGCTGGGCCTCCCTGCGCGCCGCTTCGAGCGCCAGGCGATTGTTGCCGATGATGCGATAGGCGGCGCTGCGAAACAGCGGATCGGCCGGCTTCGGGGTCTCCTCGATCCGGCCGCGCATGCCGTCCTCGAGCCGGCTCCGGACCGCGCCGGGAAGCCGTTCCCAGAGCGCGTAGCGCCGGAGGATCTCGGCGGCGTCGGCGAAGCGGCTCGGGTCCGGCACCGTGGGGCCCGAGCCGATCGCCGCCGGTGGATCGCCGACTACATCCGAGAGCGCCAAGGTCACCACCCGGGCGCCGCGCAGAAAGCGCAGCAGGCCGCCGCCTTTGACCTTGGAGAGATGGCGGCGCACCACGTTGAGCTCTTCGATCGCGGCGCCGCTGCGCAGCAGCGCGGAGGTCACCGCGGCCTTGTCCGTCAGGCTCAGGCCATCGGCCGGCGCGCAGAATAGCGCGCTGGCGCCGCCCGAGAGCAGGAAGACCACGGTGTCGCCCGGATCGATCCTGGCCGCGAAGCGCAGCAAGGCGTTCATCGCCCGCAGGCTGCGCGCGCCGGGGGTCGGATGGTCGCCGAGCTGGATCGAGACGCCGCGCACCGCGCGGCGCGGCCGGGCGTGGGCGATGACCATGCCGCCGGCCAGGCGCCGCTTGGCGCCCAGCGCGCGCGCCGCGCCGCGCGCCATGGCGGCCGAGGCCTTTCCCGCCCCCAAGATCCACACCGATCGCCCGGCCGGGCAGCGCTTTCCGGCGATCGTCAGACTGTCGGTCCGGCTGCGGATCGCGCGATAGACCAGGGTCTCAGGGTCGCAAGCGCGAACCCCCGCCCACCAGATGGATTCCGCGTCCTTGCGCAGCCGGCTGGCTCTCGGGGCTGCCACCGCCCTTATCTTGCCCCAGCACCGCGGATTGCTTCTATACTCGCGGGCGGCTGCGACATGATCATCGGTCTCACCGGCAAGAACGGGGCGGGAAAGGGCGAGGTCGCCAGATACCTGGCCGATCGCAGCTTCGCGGTCGCGTCGCTGTCCGACGTTTTGCGCGAAGAGCTCGGGCGCCGCGGTCTGGAATCGAGTCGAGAAAACTTGATCGCGGTCGGCAACGAGCTGCGCGCGCGCTACGGGCCTGGGGTCCTGGCCGAGCGGATTCTGGCCGGCCTCAGCGCCGGGCGGCACCATGTGGTCGACTCGATCCGCAACCCGGGGGAGGTCGAGGCGCTGCGGCAGCGTTCCGACTTCAAGCTGCTCTGTATTCGAGCGCCGCAAAGCGTGCGCTTCCAGCGCGCGGTTGAGCGCGGCCGGCTCGGGGACGGAGCCAGTTTGGAGGAATTCGCCCGGCTGGAGGAGGAAGAGCTGGATCGCGGCGTGCCCGAGCGCCAGCGGCTCGACCGGGTCGAGGAGCTGGCCGACGCCGTGGTCGAGAACGACGGCGATCTCGAGCAGCTGCATCGGCGCCTCGAGCAGCTTTTGCGCGGCTGGCTGACCGGGTTCAAGCGGCCGGGCTGGGACGAGTACTTCATGCGCATCGCTCAAGTGGTGGCGCGCCGCAGCAACTGCGTCAAGCGCCAGGTGGCGGCGGTGATCGTCCGCGATCGCCGCATCATTTCGACCGGTTACAACGGCACCCCGCGCGGCACCCGCAACTGCAACGAGGGCGGCTGCCCGCGCTGTGGCAGCGCGGCCCAGGCCGGCACCCGGCTGGAGGAATGCCTCTGCAGCCACGGCGAGGAGAACGCCATCACTCAAGCGGCCTACCACGGCATCTCGCTCAAGGGAGCGACCTTGTATTCGACCTTCGCGCCGTGTCTCTTGTGCACCAAGATGATCATCAACGCCGGAATCACCGAGGTGATCTACAACGAGGACTATCCGCTCAATCAGAACGCGCTGGGGCTGTTGGAAGAGGCCGGCGTGGCGGTGCGGCGTTTCAAGCTCGATGGAGGCGTCTCGATCTGATCCATGGCCGACAGCGTCACCTGCACGCTGCATCCGAACCGCCCCGCGGCCGGGGTCTGCGGCAGCTGTGGACTGCCGGTCTGCTCGGCCTGCGTCGGCACCTCGCGCGACGGCATGCTGCGCTGCCACGCCTGCGGCTTCGGCCAGGCGACCTCCGGGGTCCGCGATCGTGAGCCCGATCCGCTTAGCAAGATCCCCAAGGCGCTGATCATTGCCTTCTCCATTCTGGTTTTCGCGGCCCTGCTTTGGATGCTGCTGTAAGGTGCGCCGCGCGCGCCAAGCAGGGCGGAGCCATGGTGCGCGCCGACCCTGCCCCTCGCGGCATTCGGCCTTGCCGCCATGACCGCGCCGGGGCCCGCTGATCTGCCGATCGAGCTGGACGCCTGGTTGCGGCAGCTCGCCGGCGGCCGTCCCGCGGAACGGATCGCCGCGCTCGCCGGATTGAGCGCGGCGGATGGGAACGAGCTGAATCATCCCAGGATTCAGGACGCGCTGATCGTGGCGCTCGGCGACCCCGAGAAGGCTGTGCGCCGCGTGGCCGTCGAGCTGATCGAGCGCGCGGCGCGCCGCAGTCCGGGCTGGCGCGAGCGGCTGGGGAGCGCTTTGGAGTCGCCGGACTCCGAGCGCCGCTGGGCGGCCGCATTCGCCCTCGGCCGGCTCGGCGCTCCGACGGCCGCGAGCCTGCCGGTGCTGTTGGAGCATTTGGGCCACGCTGACGGCGACGTTCGCTGGGCGGCCCACAAGCTGCTGGTCCGCCTGTCCTCCGAGGAGGCTCGAGTGCGCGACGCGGCGCTTCGGCTCGCGAGCCAGGCCGCCTCTCGGACCAAGAAGATGGCGCTCTATCTGCTGCGCGATCTGCGGCGGCGCGATGCGGAGCTGGAGCGTCTGCTGCTGGCGGCCCTGGCCGACTCCGACCGCGACGTGCGCTTGGCCGCCATCAACGTCCTGATCAAGCTGGACATCGCTCTGCCCGAGGCTCGCGCCGAGCTGCGCAGGCTCGAGCAGGACGACCCCTTCGCGGGCGTGCGCCGCGCCGCGAAAACCGCCCTCCTCCGCCTGACCTGAAAAACGCCAGCGCAGCCCACCGGCTTGCACCGGAATGACGGATGCCTGGATTCCGGCTTGCGCCGGAATGACGGCGGGGCGTTCGAGCCGCCGAGGCCGGAGACGAGCGCAGCGAAGTCGACCCGAGCGACTGACAAGATCCGCCCCGGCACCAGAGCAATGCACAGCGGGCGGTGGAGCTGCCGTCAGCTGCGGGCGCGCGAAGGGAGGGAAATGTAGGGGCGGGGCTCGTCCCCGCCCGGATGGGCCTGACTTACGGGAGGGGACCAGCCCCTCCCCTACAGGTACGCTGGAGGAGGCCGAACGAGCCCAACGACATCGAAAGTGGGGGAACTCCCCCACACCCCCTGGCAGCCGGCGCCAGATCCGCCGCCTTGCTAGTGGCGGGAGGGTCGGATCCCGTGCCGCTTGAGCATCTCGTTGAAGGTCGTGGGCTTGAGCTGAAGCAGCTCGGCGGCGCGTTTCTGAACCCCGTCGGCGGCGTCGAGCGCCTTGAGCAGCAGCGCCGCTTCGTACTGCGACACCGCCTCCTTGAACGACATGCCGTCGCCGGGGAAGGCGGTCGGGGTCGGCCCCGGCGGCGCGCCGGTCTGGAGCGGGTCGGGGATCAGCTCCGGACCGATTTGGTCGCCGGCGCCGAGCACGATCGCTCGTTCGATCACGTTCTCGAGCTCGCGCACGTTACCGGGCCAGTCGTAGTTGAGCAGCAGCTGCAGCGCCTGCGGGGTGATGTCGGGCGGCTCGCGCTTGTTCTCGCGGGCGTACTTTTGTAGGAAGTGGTTGGCCAGCAGCGGAATATCGTCCTTACGCTCGCGCAGCGGCGGGAGCTCGATGGTGATCACGTTGAGCCGGTAGTAGAGGTCCTCGCGGAAGGTTCCGCTCAGAACCTGCTCCTTGAGATCGACGTTGGTCGCTGCCAGGATCCGCACGTCGACTTTCTGGGTCTTGATCCCGCCGATCGGCATGAACTCGCGCTCTTGGATCACGCGCAGCAGCTTGGACTGGGTATCGATCCCGACCGTGCCGATCTCGTCGAAGAAGATGGTGCCCTGGTCGGCGACCTGGAACAGGCCTTTCTTGGTCGCGATGGCGCCGGTGAACGAACCCTTGACGTGGCCGAACAGGTTGGATTCCAGCAAGTCGGACGGCATCGAGCCGGAGTTGACGGTCACGAACGATCGATCGGCCCGGGTCGAATTGTGGTGGATCGCCTTGGCCACCAGCTCTTTGCCGGTGCCGCTCTCGCCGACGATCAAAACCGTGGAGCGCGAAGGCGCGACCTGTTCGATCAGGCGGAAGATCCGCTGCATCCGGTGGTTCTTGCCCACGATGGCGTTGAACGAGTACTGCTCTTTGAGCGTGCGCTTGAGGCGGCGGTTCTCCTCGACCAACCGGCGCTGCCGCACCGCATTGCCGATCACCGCCAGGGTCTCATCGTTCTTGAACGGCTTGGTGATGTATTCGAACGCGCCCTGCTTCATGGCTGCGATCGCGGTTTCGACGCTGCCGTACGCGGTCAGCATCACCACCGGCAGATCGGGGTCGAGCCGCTTGATCTGCTCCAAGGTCTGGATGCCGCCGATGCCCGGCAGCATGATGTCGAGCACCACGACGTCGACCGGCGTCTCGCGCAGCAGCTCGAGCGCCTGCTCGCCGGTAGCGGCGAGCTCGGGCTCGTGTCCCTCCGCTGCCAGCAGCTCGCCGAGCACCTCGCGCAGGATCTCCTCGTCGTCGACCACCAGGATCCGGCCGTGCACGTCTGCGCTCGCTTCGCCCTGCATGATGGGGGTCTAGCTCTCCGACATCGGCTTGGCGCTGAGCGCGGCGGGCGTGGTTTGTTCGCGGCCGCCGCCGGCGCCGACTTTGGCCGGCCGCCGCGCGCTGCGCCGCGCCGGCGCGGCGGGAAAACTGAGCGTCATGGTGGTGCCCCGTCCGACCTCGCTCGCCACCTCGATGCTGCCGTTGTGCTCTTGAACGATGCCGTAGCTCAGAGCCAGTCCGAGCCCGGTGCCCTGGCCGACCCGCTTGGTGGTGAAGAACGGATCGTAGATCTTGGGCAGCGCCTCGGGCGGAATGCCGACCCCGGTGTCGGCGACTTCGACGACCACCCGCTCGCCGTCCAGCCGGGTGCGCAGAGTCACGCTGCCGCCGTCGGGCATGGCGTCGCGGCTGTTGAGCACCAAGTTGAGAAAGACCTGCTGCAGCTTGTTGGAGTCGCCCAGGACCTGCGGCAGCTTGGGATCCAGCTCGCGCAGCACCCGAATCTTGCCGCGTTTGAGCTCGTGCTCCAGCAGCGCCAGGGTCTCGTTCAGCACCAGGTGCAGATCGATGACCGCCAGCTCGGGCTGCTTCTGGTGGGCCAGGTTGAGCAGCGCATTGACGATCCGCGAGGCGCGGAACGTCTGGTTCTCGATCCGTTCGAGCAGCTTGCGATCGGGATGCTCCGGCGGGTACTTCTGCTTCAGCATCTGGGCGTAGGATGAAATGCCGGTCAGCGGCGTGTTGACCTCGTGGGCCACGCCGGCGGCGAGCATCCCGATCGAGGCCAGCTTTTCCGACTGCATCAGCTGGTCTTCGAGCTTGAGTCGCTCGGAGATGTCTTCGAGGATCACCACCGTGCCGTAGGTCTCCTGCTCCTGGCCGATCAAGGGCGCGATCGAGAGGTTGGCGGTGAGCTCGGTTCCGCCCTTGGTGCACATCCGGTGGCGGTAAAGGTGGAAGATCTCCTTGGGCTCGAAGCGGCTGCGCCGGGTCAGACCCGCCACATCGTTCACGAAGTCGGTCTCGAACAGCGCCTCGAGCGGCCGGCCCAGCGCGGCGCTGCGCGGCACTTGGGTGATCTGTTCCAAGGAGCGATTCCAGCCGGTGATCTGGTTGTCGAGATCGAGCACCAGAACCCCGACATCGATCGACTCGACGATGTTGACGTTGTACTCCTTGAGCCGCTCGACGGTCTGCATCTGGCCGCGCAGATTCTGGTAGAGCCGGGCGTTTTCCATCGCCATGGCGGCGTGGTTGGCCAGGGTCTGGAGCAGCTCGAGGTCCTCGCTGTTGACGAAATCGCCGCTGCGCTTGCGACCCAGAGCCAACAGGGCGATGGTCTGTTCCTTGACCTTGAACGGGATGAAGCAGCGGATGTCCAGCGCACGCAGCAGCGGCTCGTCGGCAGCGTAGCTGTCCAGCAGCGCTTGTGGATCCTCGTAGACCAGGGCATCGCGCTGTTGGGCGCGCTCGAGCAGCATCCGGCTCAGCGCCGCGGACAAGGCGCTGCCGACGCCGTACGCCGGGTGGGTGGATTTCAGCATCGCCAGCCGGCCGCCATCGCCTTGGGGCGCGAACAGCGCGACCTCGGCCAGGTTGAGGGTTTCGCGCACCTGGGTCAGGACCTTGTCGACCAGCGCGCCGAGATCGCTCTCGACGTTGAGCTCGTGCGAGAACTCGATCATCGTGCGCCGGAACGAATAGCGGTCGCGGTAGAACATCTTGTCGAGGCTGACCTGGATCCGGCTGCGCAGCGGCTCGAACAGCAGCGCCACCAAGATGGTGGCGATCGCCGCCAGCATCAGCGGATCGCCGCTGTGGATCTTGCTGAGCAGGAAGAACGAGCCGAGGTAGGCGAGCAGGCCCACCGTAGTGGCCAGGGTGTAGACCGCGCCGCGTTTGAGGAAGATCTCGACGTCCATCAGCTTGTACTTGACGATCGCGTAGAGAAACGACAGCGGGATCAAGCCCATCGGCAGGACCATCAGGCCGGTCCAGGCCGGCGGCGGCCAGCCGAGCGCGTAAGGCAGCACGTAGAAGGCGTAGAACGGCGCGTAGCCGAGCGCGACTCCGGAGATGATCCAGGTCAGCTGCTTGCGTTCGATGATCGAAGGCGCGCGCCGGTAGGAGCGCATCAGCATCAACAACCCGCCGACCAGCCCGATCATGAAGTAGAACAGCTGGGCGCGATCCAGCGTCTCGAGCGCGCGCATCAGGACCAAACCGGCTGCGCCCCACGAGCTCGGCACCCAGTGCAGCGGCACGAACATCGCGAGCAGGGCCAGCACCGCGAGCGCCAGCGGGACCAGGTAGTTGGCGGCGCGCAGGCGCGCCGATCGTTCCGACCACAGCTTGGGCCGCGGAAACGAGGCGCAGAACTGCAGGAACACCGCCGGCAAGACCGCGAGCGCGAGGGTGTCGAGGGTGGCGTAGACGTAAGCCAACCGATCGAGCGGATTGACGCTCTTGGTGAACGTGTAGTGGCTGAAGAAGGTCAGGCACAGAAGGTAAAACAGGATCGAGATGTCCTCGGTTGGCTTACGCGCCAGCACCACCAAGCCGATGCCCAGGAAGGTGAAGCCGACCCCGCAAAGGAAGTAGTAGATCTGGATGTCGCTTTTGGTCCGGCGCAGCGGCACCGTGAGATCGAAGCTCTCGCCCGCGCGCCGCACCGTGTAGCGCATCGTCTCCTTGGGCTGGAGCACGTAGAGCACGTACTCCAGCTCGAGGCGGCCGCTGATCGGCGTGCGTTCGACCGCCACCAGCTCGTCGCCTTTGCGGGCCCCGGCTTGAGCCAGACCGCCGCTGGGATCGAGCCGCTCGAGGACCAGCGCGCCGCCCGCTTGTTCCCAGCCGCCGCCGTCGATTACCAGGAAGAAGCGGTTGCGCCCGATCATGTTCATGATGCCGAGCGCGACCAGCGCGGCAGTGAACAGCAGCAGCGCCGTGCGTCGCTTGGTTAGAAACAGTCCTTGGAGCGTCCGCGGCAGAAGGGAGCGCTGGCTTCCGTTCTGGTGCGATCGGTTCGCTACGCCGGTGGGTTCCATGCCCAAAGCCAGCCTACACCCTGCAATCGTAGTGCCAGATATCCATATTTTTGAACCGAAGCCAAGAAGTCCATATCACACCCACGCCAATTACGTCGTAATGATAACACAGACAAGGACTTATTCGACTGGACCTACAATGTTTTCGGCGCTGCGGAGTCTTGTTCTCAGCCCTCGTACAGGGCCCGGATCCAAAAACATGGTTCCGAGAGGGTCAATCGAAAGACCCGATTCAGGAATTTGAATGATGCTGCACGGGCTGATCCCGCCTGGATTCCGGCTTGCGCCGGAATGACGGAGTGCCGCACGGGCAGCCGGGCAGCTAGAATTTGAGGCCCAGGCCGCCGACAATCTGCCGCGGCGCGTCGAGCGTCGGCTGATCGCCGAAATCGAGCAGTCCGGCGCGCGGATTGTTGAACAGATTCTGGATCCCGACCAAGGCTTCCCAGTCGAGCTCGTCCAGGCCCCGAACCGGGAAGCTCTGGGCGACGCTCAGGTCGACGCGCGAGAAGGGGCTGAACGGATTCTCTTCCGACACCGGCGCGAGCACACCGGGATAGCCCGAGTTCCAGCGGTAGTGAGCCAGGATCCTGGTTCCGGTGTGCGGGATGTGGGCATCGATCGCGGTGCTGACATCGTGCCAATCGCTCCGGCCGGCCAGCACTTCGAGACCCGGCCAAACCAAGAGCAGCCGCTGCCGACCCAGCGGGTCGTCCTCGACGCTGGCGTAGCGATAGACCACTTCGCCGACCACCTCCCGCATCAGCCGGCGGCGGTAGGACAGCTCGACCCCGGTGCGATCCTGGTCGCCGAGATTGAGGAGCTGGTAGCCGGGCTGATCGGCATGGACCAGCGAACCGCGGATGCCCAAGAGGTTGTCGTCGATCCGGCTGCGAAAGGCGATCAAGCGGATGCGATCCGCGGGACTGAAGGAGCGCGAGTAGCCGGCCTCGAAGCGCAGCTGGCGTTCGGGCTCCAGATCGGCGCGGCCGGAGAATTCGCGCAGCTCCTGAAACAGCTCGTCGGTGACTCGTTCCTTACCCGGGCCCGATCCCGACATCTGAGCCGAGGCTTCGAGATCGCCTCCGATCGGTGGCCGGTAGCGGAGCTCGAGCCGCGGGGTCAGCAGATCGTAGCCGTTGCGATACTGGTAGTGCTCCAGACCCATCCCATACGTCAGCGACAGGTTCTCGCTCGCGATCCAGCGGTCCTCGGCGGACAGGGACGTGACCCAGCTCGCCAGCGTCACCTCGTCGGCCAGGCTGCGGTCGACCGAATCCAGGCTTCGAAACGGCAGGCGGGCGGCCAGGGCGTTGACCCGAATTTGATGATCGGCCGCGAGCAGGCCGTGGAACGAACCCTGGGTGCGGAACCAAGGCCGCTCGTTGCCGGGCAGCAGTCCGCGGACGCTCCACCCCCACGAGGCGTCCTGGAAACTGGACAGAGTGAGTTGAGCCTGCGGGATCAGAGACTCGAGCTCGGAATCACCGTTGAGCGAAACACGTGAGAGCAGGCGCAGCTCGGCGCTGAGCGCCAGCGGGGGAGCCAAGGCTGGAGCGCTCGCTTCGGCGGTCAGGACCGGGGCCGCCGGCGCCGGCTGATCGCGCAGGATGTGGCTGCGCCAGGCCCGCAGGCGCCAGATCGGCGCCTCGGGTCCGGGCAGCTCTTCCAAGGCGCGCAGATCGAAATCGCCCTGCAGCAGCGACTCCGGCGCAACCGTCAGCTCCTGGATCAAGGCGGGGGCGAATCCGGCCAAATGAACCAGAATGGTGTAGAGCCCGGGGGGGAGGTTGTCGAGCTCGTAATGGCCGCTGGCGTTGGTCGAAACGGTCCGCAGCAGCAGGCCCCCGGCGAGCAACTGAACCTGCGCTTGCTCCAGCGGCGCGCCGCTTGAATCCCGAACCGCGCCGGCCAGGCTCGAGCTCTCGTCGCCGGCCCAGCCGGCGACGGCGAGCGCCAAGACTGAAGCCAGCGCCCCCACGCAACGCTTGAAGCTAAAGGCCATCCTCCTCGGGCTCGAAGTGGTCTCCGCCGGCCGGCCGCCAACCCTGAGCCTCCGGCGCCATCCAACCCGGACGACGCCATGATACTCCAAAACCAAAGCCAGGGGTGTAGCTAAGATGACGTCCGGTAGAAGAGGCGAAAAGAGCTTTGAATTCCTGAATTCCGGCTTGCGCCGGAATGACGGGCGACAGCACGGCCACCGGAGAGCTGGAAAGCCACCGGCCGGAGACGAGCGCAGCGAAGTCGACCGGAACGTGCAACGAGGCTCGCCCCAGCACCAGCGCACTGGGCGGTCAGCCTAAGCAAGCCGGCTTGCGGAGACGAGCGCAGCGAGGTCGACCGGAACGTGCAACGAGGCTCGCCCCGGCACCGGTGCACAGGGTAGAGGGCGGTGGAGAGGGTGCCGGATGCTAGGCGGGCGCCGCGAGGCCGACGGAAGCGTACTGAAAGGTACGCTGGAGGAGGCCGAGCAAGCCCAACGACGCAGACGGCGCCCTATCCGCCGCCGTGCACCCCTTGACAGGAGGCGGTTCGGGACCTAGCCTCTCATCTGGAGCGGGCAGCAAGCCAACCGATTCTATTATGTTCGGCAGCCTTGGGTTTCAAGAGGTCCTGGTTCTATTCGTGTTGGCGCTGCTGATCTTCGGGCCCCGCAAGCTGCCTGAATTGGGCCGCTCTCTGGGTAAAGCGCTCAACGAGTTCCGGCGCTCCTCCAACGAGCTGAAAGCCAGCCTGGAAGAGGAGATTCGCCTGGAAGACAAGGGCGCCCGGCCTTCCAAGGACGCCTGAGGACGGCGCCCGATCGGCCTTTCGAGCTTCCTCTCTGCGCGGCGCTGATCGCCTCCGATGGCTGACGACCTCCTCGATTTCAAGAAGATGTCGTTTCTCGACCACCTGGACGAGCTGCGGCGGCGTCTGATCGGCTGCATCATCGCGGTCGGAATCGCGTTCGTCATCTGCTGGACCTTTTCGGAGCAGATTTACGCGTTTTTGCAGCGCCCGATCCAACCCTATTTGGATCTCTACGGCAGCGGCAGACTCTCGTTCACCGCGCTGACCGATCCTTTCATGCTCTACATGCGGGTCGCCTTTCTGGCGGCCTTGTTTCTGGCTTCGCCTTACATCTTGCTGCAGCTTTGGCTGTTCATTGCGCCCGGACTCTACCCGAGCGAGAAACGCTACGCCCTGCCGTTCGTGCTGTTCACTACGATCTCTTTCCTCGGCGGGGCGCTGTTCGCCTACCAGGTCGCCTTCCCGATGTTGGCCGGGTTTCTGCTCGCGTTCGGCCGGCAGTTCAACAACATCGTCACCACCGACAACTACCTCAGCTTCCTGAATCGAACCCTGCTCGGCATGGGGTTGGTGTTCGAAACCCCGGTGATGATTTTCTTCCTGTCGCGTCTCGGGCTGGTCACGCCCCGCTTTCTGATGAAGAAATTCAAATACGCGCTGCTGGTGATTTTCGCCGCCGCCGCCGTCATCACTCCGAGCGGCGACGTGGTCAACCTCTGCGTATGGGCGCTGCCGATGATCGCGCTCTACTTGATCGGGGTGCTGGTGGCCACTCTGTTCCCGGGCCGGCGCGCGGCGCGTAGCGCGGACGGGGAAACCGACGGCAACGGCTAGATCCGTCATGCCAGTCGCGCCCAGCCGCTCGCGAGCCTCGGGCGCGGGGCGCGCGGCGCCGCTGATCCTCGCTTCCGCTTCACCGCGTCGCGCCGCGCTGCTGCGCGCCGCCGGGATCGATTGCCGGGTCCGCCCGGCGGCGATCGCCGAACGGTTGAAGCGCGCCGAGTCGCCGGCGGCGGCGGTCCGGCGGCTGGCGCTCGCCAAGGCCCGAAAACTGCGCCGGGCGGCGCCGCAGGCTTGGATTCTCGGCGCCGACACGCTGGTGGTGCATCACGGCCGGGCGATCGGCAAACCGGCCTCCGCGCGCCATGCCCGCGCGATCTTGAGGCGGCTTGCCGGGCGCGAGCACCGGGTCCTGACCGGCTTGGCGCTGCTGCGACCGCACCGGCCGGCGTTGACCCAGGTGGCGGTCAGCCGGGTTCGGTTCCGGCCTCTGACCCGAGCCCAGATCGAAGGGTATCTCGCCAGCGGCGAGCCGATGGATAAAGCCGGCGGCTATGCCATCCAAGGCCGCGGCGCGGCGCTGGTCGAGCGCGTCAGCGGCTCGTACAGCAACGTGGTCGGGATGCCGCTGGAGATTCTGTTCGACTTGCTGGGCCGGGCCGGCTGGGATCCGCTCACTCGGGCGCGTCCGCCGGAATGAATTCCCCCACCTCGCGCCCGACCTGACGCTGAAAACGCGCGGCGAAGGAGAGGCCGCCGCTGCTCCCCGCATCGAGGTCGATCCGCTCGATCCGCCAGGCGGGGAAGAACAGCTCGCTGGTCCCCAAACGATCGGCGCCCTCCTGTTTGACCTGCCGGCACCAATCCTCGAACGAGTGGATGTCCATCCCGCGCACGAACACCCCGGTCGGTTGCAGCGCTCGCAGCCGGCCCCAGATGCGCTCGCGCGGATTCTGCAGCGAGATCACGACGAAGGCGCCCGGCTCGATCGTCACCGCCGTCGCTCCTTGAGCTCGACCAGCACCCCTTCGGTGGCGGACGGATGCACGAACGCGATCTTCGCGCCACCGGCGCCGATCCGCGGCCGGCGGTCGATCAAGCGGACGCCGCGGGCGTCCAAGCGCTCGAGCGTCCGCTCCAAATCGGGGACCGCCAAGCACAGATGATGGAGCGCGGTTCCGCGCTGCTCGAGAAACCGCTGCAGCGGATTGGCCGCCGCGGCCGGCGCGACGACCTCGATCTTGGCTCCGCCGGCCTGCAGATACACGGCCCGCACCCCCATCGCCTCGAGCTGCTCGGCCGGTCCGGCTTCGAGCCCGAACAGTCGGGCGAGCAGCTCCAGCACCGGTTCCAATTCGGCGCTCGCGATGGCGACATGATCCAACCCCACGCCGCCATCGGCTTCAGACTTTGCCGCAGCGCTCCGCGCCCACTCCTCGCGCTCCAGTCGCTCCACCGCGGCGGGCAGCGCCAGCCGACCGGCAGCTAACGCTTCGATGACCGGTTCCGCTTCCGGCCGGTCGAGCCGGTTTGCGATCTGAGCCTGCCAGCGCTCCCGCAGCGCGCGCTCGAGCCGGCGGCGCGCCTGGCTGCGACGCCGATTCTCAGCCCCATCGGCGCCGGCGCTGTGCCGCTGAGCTTGGAGAGCCTGCCACAGCTCGCGCACGCCGGCGCCGGTTCGCGCGCAGGTCATCAGCACCGCGGGCCGCGCCGCGCCGCGCCGCCCGGCCCATTCGGCCACCTCTTCGAGCTGGGCCGCCTCGGCTTCGGCCTCGGGCCGATCGGATTTGTTGACCACGAACAGGTCGGCCAGCTCCAGCAGCCCGGCCTTGGAGGCCTGCACCTCATCCCCGAGCCCGGGACACAACACCACCACGGTGCAGTCGGCCAGCTCGGTCACGTCGATCTCCGCCTGGCCGGCGCCGACCGTCTCGACCAGGATCCACTCGAATCCGGCCGCCGCCAACAGCTCGCAGGCGGAGAACACCACGCCGGCGAGGCCGCCCCGCGCGCCGCGGCTCGCCAGGCTGCGAAAGAAGAGGCCGCTCTGGTCCTGCAGCCGCACCCGATCCCCGAGCAGCGCTCCGCCTGACAGCGGCGAGGATGGATCGACCGCCAAGACCGCGATCCTCGCTCCGGCCGCCTGCGCCTCGATGCACAGGCCGGCCACCAGAGTCGATTTCCCGCAGCCGGGCGGGCCGGTCAGGCCGACGACGGTGGCTTGACCCGCGGCGGCGGACAGAGAACGCAGCAGCTTCGCGCCCTCGGGGGAGCCTCGCTCCAGCAGCGTGATCGCACGCGCCAGCGCGCCGCGGTCGCCGGACCGCACCCGCTGTTCCAATTCCGCCAACCGCTTCATGGCACCGGATCCGCGATCCCGAGCTCGCGGGGGATTGGACACCTACGGCGCTGGAAGAATGTGCCGGCCGATCACCAGCCGCTGGATCTCACTGGTGCCCTCGCCGACGGTCAGCAACTTGCAGTCGCGGTAGTATTTTTCGACCGGGAAATCCTTGATGAACCCGTACCCGCCGAGGACCTGGACCGCCTCGCCGGCGATCCGGACCGCGACCTCGCTGGCAAACAGCTTGGCGCTGGCCGAGTCCTTGGTGGTCTCGTGGCCGCGATCGTGCCGGCTCGCGGCCCGCCAGCAGAGCAGGCGCGCGGCCTCGATCTGGGTATCCATGTCGACCAGCTTGAAGCGGATCGACTGAAAATCCGCGATCCGGGTGCCGAACTGCCGCCGCTGCAGCGCGTAGTCGCGCGCCGCCTCGTAAGCGCCCTGCGCCAGACCCACGGAGAGGGCGGCGATCCCGATCCGGCCGCCGTCCAGCACCCGCAGCGAGTCGATGAACCCTTGGTTCAACTCGCCCAGCAGCTGGCCCGCCGGAATGCGACAATCGCTGAAGCTGACCGACGCGGTGTTGCTGGCGCGCATGCCCAGCTTGTTCTCTTTCTTGCCCGGCGCGAACCCGGGGGTACCGGCCTCGACCAGAAAGGCGCTGATTCCCTTCTTGCCTTTGGCGCGGTCGGTTACCGCCATCACCACGTACAGGTCGGCGAACGAAGCGTTGGTGATGAAGTTCTTGGAGCCGTTCAAAACCCATTGATCGCCGTCGCGCACCGCCGTGGTCCGGGTGCCGCCGGCGTCGCTGCCGGCCTCGGGCTCGGTGAGGCCCCAGGCTCCGATCATCCGGCCGCTGGCGAGCTGGGGCAGATAGGTGCGCTTGTGATCCTCGCTGCCGGCGACCAGCAGGTGCCCGATCGGCAGCGAGTTGTGGGCCGCCACGCTCAAAGCGACCGACGGGTCGATCCGCGCCAACTCCTCGATCACCAGAGCGAAGTCCTGATAACCGAGCCCGGTCCCGCCGAGCTCTTCCGGCACCAAACAGCCGAGCAAACCCAGCTCGGCGAGCTGGCCCCAGAGCTTGGGCGAGAATTCCTGGTTTTCGTCCCACTCGAGGACGTGCGGCGCGATCTCGCGCGCGGCGAACTCGCGCACCGACTCGCGGGTGAGCTGCTGCGCTTCGGTTAGCTCGAAATCTATGGCCATGACCCTCTTGTACAGGCCGTGTTCCCAGCGGTCAAGAGCCCGCCGCGGCGGCGGCCGGGGTGCGGTCCGATGTTGAAAAAACGCCCTCGGCTCGGCTAGACTGGCGCGATTTCACCGCCGGCCGATTCGCGGTCGGAGCCCAGCGGCATGAGCTCGAAGAGAGACACCAAGACCGGTCAGCGCAACTACCCTCGGATTCCGACCCGCAGCTTCGTCGCCTTCGAGGTCCCCGAGGACAATCCCGGTTTCTACCGGCTCGGGCTGGCCAAGAGCCTGAGCAAGGGCGGAATGGCTTTCGAGCTCGATCATAGTTTTCCGCCCGGCAAGCTCTTGAACTTTCAATTCACCCTCGAAGACGACCTGATCGAAGCGCGCGGGATCGTCATCTACACGCTCGAGCGCCAGCCGGGCCACTTCGATATCGGGGTCAAGTTCCTCGATATCTCCGATGCCGATGCCGAGTCGCTGGCTTCGTGGTTTCGCCGGCACGGCGGCGCCGGCTCGCCGGCCGATCCTCCGGCGGAGTAAACTGGGGCGCCGCCGCGAGCCCGCGGGCGCGCTGCCCCTCAAGGATGGAAAACGATGGCCCAAGAACGCCTGGTAACTGAGATCACTCCCAAGTCGGAGGATTTTTCGCGCTGGTATCTCGATCTGGTGCGCCGCGCCGAGCTCGCCGACTACTCGCCGGTCAAAGGCTGCATGGTCCTGCCGCCCTACGGCTACGCGCTCTGGGAGCTGGTTCAGCAGCATCTCGATCGGCGCATCCGTGAAACCGGGGCGCGCAACGCCTACTTCCCGCTCTTCATCCCCAAGTCGCTGCTCGAGAAGGAGGCCGAGCACGTCGAAGGCTTCGCGCCCGAGGTCGCCTGGGTCACCCAGGGCGGCTCCGAAACGCTCGAGGAACCGCTGGCGGTCCGACCCACCAGCGAAGCGATCATCTGCACCATGTTCGCCAAATGGGTCAAGAGCTGGCGCGATCTGCCGCTGATGATCAATCAGTGGTGCAACGTCGTGCGCTGGGAAAAAGTCACCCGCCCGTTTCTGCGCACCACCGAGTTTTTGTGGCAGGAAGGGCACACGGTGCACGCCACCGCCGCCGAAGCCGAAGCCGAGACGCTCCAAATGCTCGAGGTCTATCGCCGCTTCGTCACCGAGGACCTGGCGATACCGGTCTACCACGGGCCCAAGAGCGACGCCGAACGGTTTGCCGGCGCGGCGCAAACCTACGCGATCGAGGCGCTGATGGGCGACGGCCGCGCGCTGCAGGCCGGTACCTCCCACAACCTCGGACAGCATTTTGCCCGCGCCTTCGGGATTCGCTTCGAGGATCGCGACCAGCAGCTGCAATACGCCTGGTCCACCTCGTGGGGGGTTTCGACCCGTATCGTCGGAGCGTTGGTGATGGTCCACGGCGACGAAAACGGCCTGGTCCTGCCGCCCAAGGTCGCGCCGACCCAAATCGTGATCGTGCCGATTCTGGCCGGTGCGGCGCGCGGCGAGGTGATCGAAGCAGCGCGGCGCATCCTGGAAGTGCTTCGGGCCGCGGGACTGCGGGTCGAGCTGGACCAACGCGACGAGCAGACGCCGGGCTGGAAATTCGCGGAGTACGAGCTGCGCGGCGTACCGCTGCGCCTCGAAGTCGGTCCCAAGGACGTGGCCAAACGGCAGGCGGTGCTGGTCTCGCGGCTCGGGCGCCAGAAGCATTTCGTCCCCGAGACCGAAATCCCGGCCCGCGCCCAAGCTCTGCTGGCCCAGATCCAAGCGCAGATGTATGAAAGCGCCCTCGAGCGGCTCCGCCAAGGCACCATGGAGGTCGACGACTACCAGCAGTTCAAAGAGCTGATGGAGAGCAGCCGCGGGTTTTTGCTGGCCGGTTGGGACGGCTCGGCCGAAGTCGAAGCGCAGATCAAGGCCGAGACCACCGCGACGGTTCGCTGCATTCAGGGCCCGGCGCCGGCCGATGCGCGCTGCGTGGTCAGCGGGCGACCCGCCAAGTACCTCGCCTACTTCGCCAAAGCATACTAGCGCCCGGCGCCGAGGATCCAGGCGCGGCGGCGGCGCACGGCGGCGTAGAGGCCGCGCGTGCCGCGGCGCTGGGCTTTGATGCCGGCGCAGCGCACCGCCGCGTCGAGCGCTTGGCGCGGTCCCAAACCGTGCAACAGGGCGGCCACGAAGCCGGCGGCGAACGCGTCGCCGCAGCCGGT
>DASWHO010000116.1:0-5073 GCA_036398155.1 Acidobacteriota bacterium | reverse complement strand
ATCTTCGGCGCGGGGGGCAAGACGCTCGGCACCACCTACGAGCAGACCACCTATCCCGAGTGGGCCTTCAGCGCCTATCGCACCGGCACCACCGCCGGCGGCACCGCGCTGCCGCTGGGAGCCGGCTCGCTGGCGCAGTCGTGCCAAGGCTGCCACATGAAGTCGTCCGATCCCGAGACCGGCCTGTATCAGAGCAAGATCGCGAGCATTCAGGAATACAGCAATTTCCCGGCCACCGAAAACACCTTGCCGCCGTTGGAGATCGATCTCAAGGTGCGCGAAGGGTTCGCGCGCCATACGCTGGTGGGCCTCAACGTGTTCTTCGTCGAGATGGCGCAGCAGTTCCCGGATCTGCTGGGTCTGCGGACCCAGGATCCGATGATGGTCGACCTCGGTCTCGATCCGGTGCTGTTCACCGAACGGGCCATGCTCGAGCAGGCCGCCTCGGAGACGGCCGAGGTCGCGATCACCGACTTGGCGAGCAACGGCAAGACGCTCCGCGCCGAGGTGACCGTCACCAGCCAGGTGGGGCACAAGTTTCCGTCCGGCGTCGGTTTCCGGCGCGCCTTCTTGGAGTTCGAGCTGCTCAACGCCGCCGGCGCGACGCTGTGGGCCTCCGGGCGCACCGACGGCGCCGGCACGATCGTGGATCAAACCGGCGCGCCGGTCGCCGGCGAGCTGTGGTGGACCGAAGACTGCTCGGCGCGCCTGCCGGGCACGCCGCACCAGCCGCATTACCAGACCATCAACCAGCAGAACCAAGTCCAGATCTATCAAGAGCTGGTCACCGCTCCGGCCGCCGTGGCCGACCCGGTGTGCGGGCGCCGCCCGACCCCCGGCGGCCAGCTCACCACCAGCTTCCTGTCGATCTGCGGGCACGTGAAAGACAACCGCATCCTCCCCAGCGGATACCTCGGCGAGTCCGACCGGATCGAGATCGCCGCGGCGCTGGGCGCCGGCAAGGACCTGGCGGTCGACAGCGGTCCGTATGCCGTCAAAGGCGATCCGGACTATACGCACGGCGGCCGCGATTCGCTGCGCTACCAAGTCGATCTCTCCGCGATCGACGGCAACCCGGTGTTCGTGCGCGCGACGCTCTACTACCAGGCGATCCCGCCGTTCTATCTCCAGGATCGATTCTGCACCTCCAAGAGCGCCGATACCGAGCGGCTGTTCTATCTGGCCGGACATCTCGATCTTTCCAAGAGTCCGGCGGCGGACTGGAAGCTGGAGCTGGTCAGCAGCGGGCTCAAGCCGATTCCGGCTTGGTAGGGTGGGTCGCTTTCGCGCGGGAGAGTTGATCAGCTGCGGGCTTGCATCAAGGCGCGGTAGTAGAGGTAGAGGTAGCTGCGCGCCGAGCTGGCCCAGGAAAAATCCCGGCTCATCCCGTTGGCCATCAAGCGCTCCCAGCGCGGCCGGTCCTGGTAGGCGACCAGGGCGCGGTAGATCGCTTCCTTGAATTCGAGCGCGGAATAAGGGTGGAATCGGAATCCGGTGCCGCCGTCGGCGCCGGGCGCGACCTCGACCACGGTGTCGTTGAGCCCGCCGACCGCGCGCACCACCGGGATGGTGCCGTAGGCCATGCTGTACATCTGGTTGAGGCCGCACGGTTCGTAGCGCGAGGGCATCAGAAAAATGTCGGCGCCGGCCTCGATCCAGTGAGCCAGCTCGTCGTCGAATCCGATCACGGCGCGGACCTGTTCGGGATAGGCGCGCTCGACGCTGCGGAACAGGTCTTCGTATTCGTTGGCGCCGCTGCCCAGGATCACGAACCGCAGCCGGTGGGCGAGCAGATCGTGGAGCACCGGCGCGAACAGATCGCAGCCCTTCTGGCTTACCAAGCGGCCGACGAAGGCCAGCAGCGGCACGTCGAGCTCGCCGGCCGGCAGGCCGAGGCGCTGGAGCAGCGCTTGCTTGCAAGCCCGCTTGGCGTCCCATTCGCCGAGGTCGTAGTTGCGGGGGATCTTGCGGTCGCGCTGGGGGCTCCAGGTCGCGGGGTCGATGCCGTTGAGCACGCCGTAGAGATCGCGCGAACGAGAGCGCAGTACGCCGTCCATGCCGAAGCCGCCCGCCGGGGTTTGGATTTCTTGGGAATAGGTCGGGCTGACCGTCGTGACCAGATGGGCGTGCGCGATGCCGCACTTCATCCAATTGAACGAGCCGTTCATTTCATAGGGGCTCAGCGGATAGAACCAATGGCCGGGGAAGCCGGCCTTGGCGATCACATCGGGGCCATAGGCACTCTGATAGGCCAAATTGTGAATGGTGAAGACGGCCGCGGTGCCCTGAAACACCCCTTCGCCGCTGTAGGTCGAGCGCAAGTAAGCGGGCACCACCCCGGTCTGCCCATCATGGGCGTGGACCACGTCGGGGCGCAGCCCCAAAAGCTTGCAGACTTCGAGGCAGCCGCGCTGATAGAAGATCCAACGTTCGGCGTCGTCGGGAAACGACCGCCCGCCTTCGGCGTTGTACACGCTCCAGCGGTCGAAGAAGTGATCGTTCTCGATCAGCAGCACCTCGGCCGCGCTGCCCGGAAGCCGGCCGCGCAGCAGGCCGAAGCCGTGGTTAACGTAGTTGACGCCGATAGTCCAGTCGGGGGGGACGATGACGCGCTCGAGCTGAAAGCGCTGCGGATCGACTTGCCGGTAGCGCGGCAGGATCAGGGTGACTTGAGCCCCGAGCTGCGCCAGGGCGCCGGGCAGCGCGCCCAGGACGTCGCCGAGCCCGCCGACCTTGGCGTAGGGGACCGCCTCGGCGCCGACCATCAGGATTCTCAGGTTGTCGGCCACCTGGAGATCGTATCCCACGCGTCAAGCGCCGCCCCCTACAGGTTGCCGAGGTCGGCCAGGCTGGTGAAGCCTTCGGCGCCGACGATGACGTGGTCGAGCACGCGGATGCCGAGCAGCTCGCCGGCCTGGACCAGCCGGCGGGTCAGGGCCAGATCCTCCGCGCTGGGGCGCACGTCGCCGCTGGGGTGGTTGTGGACGAACAGAACCGCGGCCGCGCCTTCGCGCAGCGCCAAGGCAAAGGCCTCGCGCGGGTGGATCACCGCCGCGGTCAGGCCGCCCTCGCAAATGCGGGTCCGGCGCAGGATGCGGTGGCGCGCGTCGAGCAGCACCGCCCAGAAGCTCTCGCGCCGCTCGGCGGCCAGCAGCGGTCCGAAATGCGCGGCGATGTCGGCGCTGCTGCGCACCGCGGCGCGGCGCTCGAGCGGCGGGACCTGAAGCCGCCGCAGCAGCGCGCTGAGCGCCGTCATCTGCGCGGCGCGGGCGTCGCCTACGCCGCGCACCGCGCGCAGCTCGGCCGGCTGCGCGCCGAGCAGGGCCCGCAGCGAGCCGAAGCGCGCGATCAGCTCGCCCGCTACCGCCAAGGTGCGCTGACCGGCGACGCCCTGACCGAGGATCAACGCCAGCAGCTCGGTTTCAGCCAGCGCCTCGGGCCCCTCGGTGAGGAGCCGCTCGCGCGGGCGGTAGGGCTGTGGGGCGATCGACACGGGTCGGTCCGCCCGGCCGGGATCTTCCGGCCCCGGCTGGGCGCCGCTATAGTAGACGCGCCCGCGAGCCGGAATCTGGCAATGTCGATCTTCAAGGCCTACGACATCCGCGGTCTGGTACCGCAGCAGCTCTCGGTTTCGGGGGCGCAGCGGATCGGCCGGGCGCTGGCCGAGCTCTACCAGGCGCCGCTGCTGGCGGTCGGCCGCGACATGCGCGAGAGCGGGCCGGCGCTGCGCGAAGCCTTGATCGAGGGGTTGCGTCAGGGCGGTGTCGACGTGCTCGATATCGGCCTGGTCGATACGCCGCGGGTTTATTTCGCGGTCGGCCGGCTCAAGCTGCCCGGCGGGGTCATGATCACCGCTTCGCACAATCCCGGCGAGTACAACGGCTTCAAGCTGTGCCGCGAAGAGGCGATCCCGATCTCGTACGACAGCGGCATCCAGGAGCTCGAAAAACTGTTCGAGCGCGGTCCGCGGGACCCGGCGGAGCGGCCTGGGCTGCTGATGCAGGTCGATCTCAACTCGGCCTACCTCGAATACCTGCGCGGGTTCGTCGATCGGATCGAGCCGCTCAAGGTCGCGATCGATTGCGGCAACGGCATGGGCGGCTCGCTGGCGCGCGAGCTGTTCGAGCCGCTCGGGCTCGAGATCGTGCCGCTGTTCTTCGAGCTCGACGGCCGCTTCCCCAACCATGAGGCCAATCCGCTGGAGGCGAAGAACATGCGCTGGCTGCAGGAAGCGGTGCTGGCCGAGCGCTGCGATCTGGGAATCGCATTCGACGGCGACGCCGACCGGGTGATGTTCGTCGACGAGCGCGGCGAGCTGATCCCGAGCGACATGATCACCCTGCTGATCGCGGCCAACCTGCTCGAGCGCGAACCCGGCGCCACCATCCTCTACGATCTGCGCAGCAGCCAGGTGGTGCCGGAGGAGATCCGCGCCCGCGGCGGCCAGCCGCTGCGCTGCCGGGTCGGCCACGCCTTCATTAAGAAGCGGATGCGCGAGGTCGAGGCCGCGTTCGCCGGCGAGCTCTCGGGCCACTACTACTTTCGCGACAACTACTATGCCGACAGCGGCTACCTGGCCGCGCTCAAGGTGCTGGAAATCGTCTCGCGCGCACATCGGTCGGCGCCGCTGTCGCAGCAGATCGAGCCCTATCGGCGCTACGCCGCCAGCGGCGAGATCAACTCGAAGGTCACCGATCCGGACCGGGCGCTGGCCGCGCTCGACGCGCGCTTTCCGGGCTCGAACCCGGATCGTCATCTCGACGGCCTCCTGGTGCAGGGCGAGGGCTGGTGGTTCAACGTCCGCAAGTCCAACACCGAGCCGCTGGTGCGCCTCAATCTGGAGGCTCGCGACCCCACCACCATGGAACGAATGCGCGACCAGATTCTGGATTTGATTCGATCCACCTGAGGCGCACGTCATGCGCGCTGGATGGCCCACGCACAGCCAAGTGCGAGCATCGTTGCGGAGGATGAAACCGATGAAGGTCGGCTCCGGTTTGGCTCGCTGGCTTTCGACCTGGACCCTGATCGGCGGCGTCTGTCTGGCGCAGGATGGGACGCTGCCGGCCAGCT
>DASWHO010000115.1:0-1846 GCA_036398155.1 Acidobacteriota bacterium | reverse complement strand
TAGCCCGGATTTCTCAAACTAGAGGTGCATCGGGGCTCTGAATCTGGGAAAATTCTTGTGCTGACAAAGACTAACCCAGAACAGAGGATCTCCCCGATGCAGACAGAGTGTACCCCGGACCTGTTTGGTTTTGCACCTGTCGAGGGCCGGCGGGTGGAGGCGGCGTTCGACGCCGGGATGCTGACCTCGGACGCCGGCGCATTGCTGTTGGGAGCGACCGATCGGGCGATCCGGCTGATCGACCGGTTCGCCGGCTGCTTTGTCGATCATCGGGACCAGACGCTGATCGAGCACAAGGTGAGCACGCTGGTCGGCCAGCGGGTGGTCGGGCTCGCGCTCGGCTACGAGGACCTGATCGACCACGACGTGCTGCGGCACGATCCGGTGATGGCAGTGCTGGCCGGCAAGCTGCAAGCGAAGCGGCCGGACTGCGCGCCGGTGGCCGGCAAGTCGACGCTGAACCGGCTGGAGCTGAGCACCGCGCTACCGACGCTGTACCACAAGATCAGCTACGAGGCGGCAGCGGTGGAGGCGCTGCTGGTCGAGCTGTTCCTGGAGGCGCACCGCACCCCGCCGGCGCAGATCATCCTCGACCTGGACGCCACCGACGATCCGCTGCACGGCCACCAGGAGGGCCGCTTCTTCCACGGCTACTACGACTGCTACTGTTATCTGCCGCTGTACATCTTCTGCGGCCGGCACTTGCTTTGCGCCAAGCTGCGGCGGGCCAACATCGACGCCGCGGCCGGGGCGGTCGAGGAGGTGGCGCGGATCGTGGCGCAGATCCGGCAGCGCTGGCCCAAGGTGCGGATCCTGCTGCGCGGCGATAGCGGCTTTGCCCGGGATGAGCTGATGACCTGGTGCAAGGCCAACGAGGTCGACTTCCTGTTCGGGCTGGCGCGCAACGAGCGGCTGGAGGCGGCGATCGCGGCCGAGCTGGCGGCGGCGCAGGCGGAGGCCGAAGCGAAGCAGCGGCCGACCCGGCGCTACAAGGACTTCCTGTGGTCGACACTGGACAGCTGGTCGTCCGAGCGCCGGGTGGTCGGCAAGGCGGAGTGGATCAGCGGCAAGGCCAACCCGCGCTTCGTCGTGACCTCGCTGGCGCCGCACGAGGTTCGGGCCCGCCGGCTCTACGAGACGCTGTACTGCTTCCGCGGCGAGATGGAGAACCGGATCAAGGAGTGCCAGCTCGATCTATTCGCCGACCGCACCTCGGCCCGTAGCATGCGCGCCAACCAGCTGCGGCTGTGGTTCGCCAGCATGGCTTACGTGCTGCTCTGCGCCCTGCGCCGGATCGGCCTGCAGCATACCCGCTTTGCCAGGGCGACCTGCGGCAGCATCCGGCTCAAGCTGCTGAAGATCGCCGCCGAGGTGCGCATCAGCGTGCGACGGATCAAGTTCGCCATGTCGTCGGCTTTCCCGCACCAGGCCGAGTTCCGCGCCGCCCACGCCCGACTATCCGTCGCCGCGGCGTAAGCGGCTCGACAAGCTCCACCCCATCAACAGCAGAGGAACAGCGCCGAACCAGACCAACCGCCAAGCGGCGGGCGCTTCAGCACGCCTCCAGCAGATGGTCGGCGTGCAGCCTCGGGATGCTCAAGCCACGGCGGCAAGCCAGCGCCGCTGCCCTCCCAAGTTTGAGAAATGCGGGCTAGCCTGCGCTCCGCGCGCGGCGGTCCGCCACAGGCGCGTCGGTGTGGCGGCCGGATTGCCGCGAAACGTCGAGGATTTCGGCCTGATGTGGCGGCGTGGCGGGTCGCGCCGGCAGATAGCGCGAGAAGGCATCGGCGAAGGTAGCGAGTGTGTACCCCTACGGCGTGGAACGGTCCTTCAATCGGATGGAGCT
>DASWHO010000114.1:0-9692 GCA_036398155.1 Acidobacteriota bacterium | reverse complement strand
TCGAACTCGAGCAGCTCGACGGCGATCGGCGGAAGGAAATCGACGGTGAGCAGCGGCTGGGTGGCGCCGTCGGCGTGCTGGCGGCTGTTGAAGCGCTTGGCGCTGGGCATCACGGCCTCGTCGCCGAGCAGCAGCCAGCCGAAGTTGCCGGCCGGATTGTCCAGCCAGCTCTGCACGTCCGCGACCATCTCCGCGGTCGAGCCCCAGCTGTAGGCGGCCTCGCCGTCGACGCTCTGGACCGCGCTGGTCTGGGCGGCGAAGTCGCCGCCGGCGGCGCTCCAGAAATCGGTCGCGAAGAAGGTGTGCAGCCAGGTGGCGTCGCCCGGCTCGGCCGGCGCGCCGTCGCCCTCGGGGCCGGTGGCGTCCGAGGTGCCCTCGCCCCAATCGGCCAGCACCGGATGCAGCCCCACCGGCTGCGGGCCGCTGATGGTGCGCGACATGTAAAGCGTCAGCACCGCGTTTTGAATCGTCGATCCGGGCGGAATGGAGCCGGCGACGTCGAAGGCGATCAGGCCGCGGCGGGTCCCGAACGCCTGGGTCTGGCCGCAGAACAGGTACCCGCCGGCGCCGTTGCTGAGCGCGCCGCCGGCATCCTGGTACAGGGTATTGTCTTTTTGGGCCGGAATCTGGACCTGGTCGGCCGCGACCGGCTCGGCCCCCAGCAATCCAGCCAGCAACCCTCGAACGAACCATCCCTGGATGCGCATGACCTCCAATTATGCCAGAAGTGGACCGATCGTTGGTTGCCTAGGTTTCCGCGCGGACGGGATCGGCGCTAAGCTGGCGGCGGATGGCGAGCCTACGACAGGTGGCCGAGCGGGCGGCGGGCAAGCTGCTGCGGGCCATGCAGGGGCCGCCGCGGCTGCTCGCGACCGGTGCGGCGGCACCGGCGTTCGAGGTCAGCGATCATCGCGGCCGGACCGTGCGACTGACGGATTGGCGCGGCCGGCGCACGGTCTTGTGGTTCTATCCGCGCGCCGGCACCTCAGGTTGAACCGCCGAAGGCAACGGGTTCCGTGATCGAGCCCGCGAGTTCGCGCAGTTGGGGGTCCAAATCGTCGGCGCCAGCTTCGATTCGGTCGCGGCCAACGCAGCGTTCGCGGCGCGGCAGGGGATCGATTTTCCGCTGCTGTGCGATTCGAACCGCGCCCTGGGGAGGGCCTACGGCGCTTGCCGCAGCTCCAGCGCCCGGGCGGCGCATCGGATTACTTATGTCATCGACCCGGAGGGCCGCATCGAGCGCTCCTACCGTCCCGCCGATCCGGCGACCCATGCGCAGCAGGTGCTGCGCGACCTGCAGGAGCGCGGCGAGAGTCAACCGGCCGGACCGCCGGCAGGCCATAGCCATGGTGGACGCGCTTAGCCGGTGAGCCGCTCGAGCGGCTCGGGCACCGTTGAAACCGTGCCGGTAAAACGCTTCCCCGATCCCAAGCAGGCCGGCCCCGAGGGTTTGGTGGCCTTGGGCGGCGATCTGCACCCTCGAAGCCTGCTGCTGGCCTACCGCCAGGGCATCTTCCCCTGGCCGATCGAGGGGCTGCCGCTGACCTGGTTCTGCCCCGCCGAGCGGGCGATTCTGGACTTCGCGGACCTCAAGATCCCTCGCAGCCTGGTCAAGCTACAGCGCCGGGCCCCCTACCGGTTGACCATCGATGCCGCCTTCGGTGCCGTGATCGAGGACTGCGCCGCCGCGCGCCGGCCGGATCCGGACGGCTCCGGATCGGGTACCTGGATCACGGCCGAGATGCGGCGCGCCTACTGCGATTTCCATCGCCGGGGCCACGCTCACAGCGTGGAGGCCTGGGATGGCAAGCAGTTGGCGGGCGGACTTTACGGTGTCGACGTCGACGGCGCGTTCGTCGGAGAGAGCATGTTTTACCACCAGCCCAACGCCTCCAAGCTGGCGCTGCTGCACCTGATCGAGCATCTGAGCCAGCGCCGGCTCGATTGGATCGACGTGCAGGTAATGTCGCCTCACCTGGCCGCGTTCGGCGCCAAGCTGATCGATCGCGATTGTTTTTTGAAGCGGCTCGCCGAAACCCGAAGCCGCGGCCTCAAGCTGTTTTGACCGAAGGACCCCATCAAGGAATGTAGGGGCGGGGCTCGTCCCCGCCCGAACATGGCACGCGAACGACTAAAAACGTCCGCGAATGAGGGCAGTGTGGCTGGTTCGCGGGGCGCCGTGTTACTCGACCGTCGTCATCGGGCGGGGACAAGCCCCGCCCCTACATTTTGACCGCATGCATGATACCGAGGCCGCCCAGGTGCGCTGAGTCCATGTAGGGGCGGGGCTCGTCCCCGCCCGAACATTTTGACCGCGACGTTGAGCCTGGTGGTGGGGCGCGGTGCGGTAGTGATGCGCGAGCAGATCCGGGCCGAAGTCGCCCTCGAGGTCGCGCCACACGGTGTGGATGTGGTTGGCCTGGTCCTGGGTGTTGTCGTATTCGATCAGGAAGCCCGGCCCATGGATCCGATAATAATGCCCGCGGCCCGGTTCGAGCGCGCCCATCCAGGCGAATCGAATCGAGTCCGGGCCGGCGGCGCGGATCGTCCGCATCCGCTCCTGGGCCAACGGCGGGGGCTGGACCGACGCGTACTCTTCGATCAGCTCCAACAGCCGCTCGCGCTGCGGCGGGTCCAGGTCGCGGAACCGGATCCCGCCGTCGGACAGCGCCGCGGCCCGGCGCTCGGTGCCGCTGAGAATATCCGACGGCGCGGTTTCGCTGACCAGCGCAACGCGGCGCTGCGCCGGCTGCAGCGCGATCATCAAGCCGCGCGCCAGATCTTCCTCGCGCGCCAGCGCCCGCGTCCCTTGCAGCCGGCCGTGACGCACGGTGGCCGGATCGGCGCCCAAGAACTGCGGGGCGGCGGCGATGGCGGCGCCAGTCAGGGTCCAATGGAGCGAGATGTGATGACCCTCGTAGCGCCAGCCCCAGGTGGCGGCGGCATCGGCCGGGTCGCCGAAGAGGGCGAAGTGGTAACGCAGCGGATCGCGAAAGGGCCCTTCCTGCTCGCGCAGCACCAACTCGAGCTGGCGGATGGTCTCGGCTTTGCGGTACCCGCCGCGGCCCACACCGGAGCGCAGCCACGCCAGCGCCGCCTCTCTCTGAGCCGCGCTCAGATCGGCCAGCGCCAGCCCGGCGCGGCGCCGCGGCGTGTAGTGCCAGTCGGTGCGGGCCTCGCTGCCGAACGGCAGCAGCAGGCTTTCGCGCTGCTCGGGGCTCAGGGTGGCGAGGAAGGCCAATGCGGCCTGGCGCATCGCCGCGGCCGGAGCTTCGGCTGCGGGCGGCGCGCCACCGGCCCGCGCCGCGCCCATGGCCAAGAGCAGCGCAACCAGCCGAACCGGCAGCTCCATGATCTCCAGCTTAACAACGTCAGTCCGGGGTGCCGTGGGCAAGCTTGCTTTGCCCACGGACAACGGAATGAATGTGGAAGAGGTTCCTTGCTGATGGGAATGTCGTCCGTGGGCAGAGCAGAGCTTGCCCACGGCACTGGTTGGATACGGGCCCAGGGTAATCGGCCAAGCTGACCCTACAGAGTCTAGGTCAAGTCGGGTATGATGCGCATTTCCTCGAAGGAGAGCGAACCATGCAGCGAATCCTCCAGGCGGCCCGCGCGCGCAGCAGCGCGGTCGGGCATTTCCTGCGCGATATCATCGCGATTCCCAGCCCTAGCGGCGGCGAGAGTGCGGTGGCCCAGCGCATTCTCGAAGAAATGCAGGCCCTGGGCTACGACGAGGCACGGCTCGACGCTTACGGCAATGTCCTCGGCCGGATCGGGCGCGGATCACCGGCGGTGCTGTTCGACTCGCACATCGATACCGTCGGGGTGGGGGACCGAGCCGCCTGGCCCTGGGATCCTTTCCAGGGCAAGGAAGAGGACGGCTGGATCTACGGCCGCGGCGCGTCGGACAACAAGGGCGGTTTGGCTGCCATGGTCCACGCCGGCGGCCTGATCCGCGACCTCGGCCTCCACGCCGACTGCACCGTGTATGTCTGCGGCTCGGTGTGCGAGGAGGACAGCGACGGGATCGGCTACAAGGGATTGTTCGAGCTGGAAAAAATCCGGCCCGACTACGTGGTGCTGGGCGAATGCACCGATCTGGCGATCTATCGCGGCCACCGTGGCCGGATGGAGATCCGCGCCACCATCCGCGGCCGCAGCTGCCACGCCAGCGCCCCCGAGCGCGGCGACAACCCGATCACGAAGATGGCGCAATTTCTGCCCCGCATCCCCGAGCTCAACGGCCGGCTCAAGGACGACGCCTTCCTGGGCAAAGGCACAATCGCGGCGACCAAGATCGAGTGCCAAACCCCGTCGCTCAACGCGGTGCCCGATTCGTGCACGGTCTATTTCGACCGGCGCCTGACCCGCGGCGAGACCAAGCAGACCGCGGTCGCCGAGCTCGAGCAGATCTTCGGCGCCGCGGCCGAAGTCGAGATCCTTGAGTACGATCAACCGAGTCACACCGGCGCGCGTCTGGCGATGGAGAAGTATTACCCGACCTGGGTGCTGGATGAGGATCACGTGCTGGTCCAGGCCGGCGTGGACGCGTTCCGCGGCCTGTTCGGCAAGCCGCCCAAAGTCGACAAGTGGACCTTCTCGACCAACGGGGTCTACACCATGGGGGTGGCCGGCGTCCCGACCATCGGTCTGGGGCCGGCGCGCGAAGAGTACGCCCACTCGGTCCAGGACCGGGTCGAGGTCGAGGACTTGGTTCAAGCGATGGCCTTCTATGCCGCCGTGCCGGGGGCCTTGCAGCAGCGGCTGCGCCAGGAGAAGTCATGAGCCTTCCACCGCTATCCGAGAAGCTGCGCGGGCGCGATTACATCGAGACCCGCGACTTCAGCTTGGCCGAGCTCGAGCTGCTGCTCGAAACCTCGGACGATCTCAAACGGCGTTTCAAATCCGGTGCGCCGCACCGCTACCTGCCGGACAAGACCGTCTTCTTGCTGTTCTTCGACAAGTCGACCCGGACCCGCAACTCGTTCGAGGCCGGCGCGACGCAGCTCGGGGCCCACGCCCACTACATCGCTTCGGAGACCTCGCAGATCGCCCACGGCGAGAGCCCCAAGGACACCGGCATCATTTTGTCGCGCTACGGCCATGCGATCGCGATTCGGCACGACCTGGTTCCGGGCGAGGGCAACACGTACATGCGCGAGGTCGCCCAGCACGCCAGCGCGCCGGTGATCAACATGCAGTGCGACGTCGACCATCCGTGCCAGACCCTGGCCGACTTGATGACCATCCGCGAGCGTTTCGGCAAGGATTTGCACGGCCGCAAGATCGCGGTCAGCTGGGCCTACGCGCCCTCCTACGCCAAGCCGATGTCGGTGCCGCAGGGGCTGATCATGCTGATGACCCGCTTCGGCATGAAGGTGACCTTGGCCCATCCGCGCGAGTTCACCTTGATGGGCGACTGCGTCAAGGCGGCGGAGGAGTTCGCGCGCGCCTCGGGCGGCAAGTTCGAGATCGTCGACGCGATGGACGAGGCGTTTCGCGACGCCGACGTGGTCTATCCCAAGAGCTGGGGCTGTCACAATCTGTTCGACCGGCCCCAGGAATCGCTCGAGCTGGCCAAGCAGTACAAGGATTGGATCTGCGACCCGCGCCGTATGGGCCTGACCAAGAAGGACAGCCTCTACATGCACTGCCTGCCGGCCGATCGCGGCTACGAGGTCACCGACGAGGTGATCGACGGGCCGCACTCGGTGGTATACGATGAAGCCGAGAATCGGCTGCACACCGCGAAAGCGATCATGGCGCTGACCATGTAGCGCGGGCGGCGGCGCGGTCGAATCGGTCGAGGCGATGAGATCCTGGGGCATCGGTCTGGTGCTCGCGGTATGGATCGCGAGCTATGTCGCGGCGGCGCCGGCCAAACCGGTACCGGCCGGGGCCGCCGCGCCGCGCACGCTCTACGAGGCGGCGCGCGCCTACGCCGCGCTGGTGCTGCGGGTCGATCGCCATTCACCGGGCTACAACGATTACTACTACGGCCCGCCCGAGCTCAAAGCGGCGATCGCAGCCGAGCCGCCGGCCGACCTCGAGCTTTTGCGCAAGGATGCGGCCGCGATTCGGACCGCGCTCGGCAAGGTGACCGGGAGCCCGCGGCGCATCGAGTACCTCGGCAAGCTGCTGACCGGCGTGGATACGTTTCTGCGCAAGCTCCAGGGCGAGAGCTTTTCGGTCGCGGAGGAAGCGCGCCTGCTCTACGATCTGGAGCCGCGGCGCTATCCGGAGAGCTATTTCGAAGCGGCACATGACGCACTGGAACGCGAGTTTCCGGGCGAAGGGGAGCTGGCCGATCGGGTCGCGGACTGGCGCCGGCGCGTGTCGCTGTCCGCCGATCAGCTCGAGCCGCTGGCGCGCTGGGCGCTCGACGAGGTGCGCGGGCGCAGCGCCGAGCTTTTGGAGCTGCCGCCCGGCGAACAGGTCGAGCTCGCGTTCGTGCGGGACCAGCCGTGGAGCGGCTACAATTATTTCCAGGGTCAGTACCGCTCGCGGATCGAGATCAACCTCGACGTGCCGCCGGAGGCGTTCAAGCTGCACTCCTTTCTGGCCCACGAGGCCTATCCCGGCCACCACACCGAGCTGGCGCTGCGCGAGCAGAAGCAGTTCCGCGATCTGGGCCAGTTCGAGTACTGCGTCAGCCCGCTGTTCACGGTCCAAGGCACCATGTCCGAGGCCATCGCCGAGGTCGGTGTCGATGTGATCTTCCCGCCCGATCAGGTCGTCGCGTGGCTCGAGCGCGAGCTGCTGCCGCGGGCCGGATTGCCGCCCGAGGAGGCGCGGCGCTGGGCCCGGATCCGCGAACCGCTCGAGCGGCTCGAGGATTCCTACGACAATCTGGTGTTCTTGATGTTCGACGAGCAGCGTTCCAAGGAGGAGTGCATCGACTACCGGATGCGCTACGGGCTGGTGACCCGCGAACGGGCGCAGCAGAACGTGCGTTTCGTCGAGACCTACCGCGCTTATGTGTTCAACTACCGCCAGGCGCGGGACATCGTCGCGCAGTACGTCTTGGCCCCGGACTCCGACCACCGCCAGCGCTTCCTCAAGCTGCTGACCAGCCCGGTGTGGCCCTCGATGGTCCGCGCCTGGGCCAATCAAGGTTAGCCCGGCGGCGGATCTGCCGAGAAACGGGGACTGGTACGAATTTCCGGCATGGCCGCACTCAAAACTCGGCAGTCCTGGAAATTCGATACCTGTCCCCGTTTCGCACCGTCGCATGATTACCACTGAATGGAGGTCACGATGGTCAAGAGTGGTTTGCCGCCCATCCACCCTGTGAAAACCGCCGAACAATCCATCGGCAAGCGGCTGCGTGCTGTGGCCGAGTTGGTGCACGCCTGAGCAAGGGACGGTTCATGGGGCTGCCGAGGCTACCCTTCGCGCGCCGGGCCCGCCGTCCTCTCGTCGAGATTCTTGACATCGTCCCGGCAGATCCCATACCCTCGCTTTCATACAGGTTCCGAGCCGCACTCGATTCGCCCGAAGAGTCATGAAGAGCCAGTTTGCGCTCGTGAAGCGTAGCGCCACGCATCGCCGCGGCCGGCCGTCGCTTCCTAGCATCCTGCTCGCTGCGGCGGTGGGGTTTGCGCAGGCGAGCTCGGCCCACGACGCGACGCTGGAGCTGACCGAGGAAACGCTGAACGCACTCGCGGATCGGCTCGGATCCCCGGGAGCTGCTGGAATCCATCAGACGTCGGCGTCCGCTGTCGACTGGCAGTGGTGGGTCACGAATGCGCGGTTCAAGTTAAGCGCGGGGGCGATGAGTTTTACCGCCACCGTCCATTGGCGGGTCGGGTCTCAAAGCGACACTGAGACCCGCACGGTCCCGGCCTCGATCGGCTTTGACCCGGCGAGCAACCGTCTGGCGATCAACGTCGCACCATTCATAGTCCCGGTGCAGTCCGGAGAGGTCACGGTCACTCAAGCCGACATCGCCAAGCTCTATAGCTTTTCGATTCCGGTCGAGCCCCAGGATCTCGCAGTCCCGCTCCCTGGCGGCGGCAATCGCGAGCTGACCGCCCGCGCCGAGGCCATCACCGTGGAATACGCAGCCAGCAACGTGCTGGTCGGCATCGACGTGGGCTTCGGATCCGGCTTGGACACTCAACCGCCACCCACAAAGCATCCTGAGCAGCAGCTAGCACGGATCGAACGCCGGGCGTCGCGTCTTCCGCCTCACCCCGATTTCGGCAGTCTGATCCCGATCGCGCGGGCCCGCATTCAGGTTTACGAATCCACCTTCAACGAGTTCGCCGCTGCGATCGAGCCGCTGGCCTTCAAGGGCGATTACACCTACAAGGTCTGCACCTGGCTCCCTGTCGTCGGAACGAGCTGCACCACGATCTGCAGCTCCGATTGGGCCGCCAAGGTCAACGGCCTGCGATTCAAGATCACGCCAGCCAAGGTCAAGGTGGCCGGAAAGGTGAACGCTCAGTGGTGTGGTGTCAGCTTCGATGCAGAACTGGAAACCACCGCCGACGTCACCTACGTGAGGAGTTTCGTCCTGCCCGGTCGGGGTCACCTTCGGTTCAACCAGGGCATGCAGTCACAGGAGGGCATTCGCGTCACTGTGAATCCGACCGACATTCAGCCGCTGTTCCATGTTTTTGGCTACGAGGTAAAACTGCCGGTTCACATCGACGTCGCGCCATCCATGAGTCTGCCCACGATTCCGGTCGGCACCGCGCTGCTCTGGTTCGAGACCGCCGCCGGTCCGCAGGACCTGCGGCTCAGTCCTTCCCACGTCGTGTTGGTTAAGCGCCATGGATCTCTCGAGCTGCAAGCCCGGGTGAGCCTCTGGTAGGCGATGAAAGCGGAGCGGATGACCAGATCGCTGGCTTGTGCGTGCGCCGTCGTTTTGCCGCTGACCTTGGCGGGGTGTGGCCGATCCGGGATTCTCGCTCCCGGCGCTCCCGAACCCGCGACGATCCAGTTCGACCTTCAGTTGGAGTCGGCGGCGAAGCCGGATCTGGCTCGGTGGGAGCTCGAATGGGAGGGTTCATGGGAGACCACGATCGGCGCGACCGTGGAGGGAGAAGTCTATATCCATGAGACCCAATCCTTTCAGAGGAGCGAATTGCCACCCGGCCAAGTCCCCTATCTGATCTGGCCCGCGAGCCAGGGCCTTCAAACGGGCGCCTGGACGTTCACGATTGGGCTTCGCGGCTACGATGGCACTGACAACCCGCTCGGGCCGCTCATGAACATCCCCGGTTGCAATGTGGAGCTGCTGGCCGGCAAGACCACCATCGTCCACCTACTGGAGTCCTTCACCGAATGCACCGGGAATTGGACTTGGCTGGCGCAGCCGGAGACACCGAACATGCCCTGAGCTCGGCGGGCGGCCTGTGCGTGCCCATGTCACCCAGGCGCCCACTCCGGGACATCGATGCCGGGAGACATATGCCGGCATCGTGCCTTACTCGCTCTCGAGAGCATCCTATCCCCTGTGCTCCTGCATTCTCTTCCGAGCCGATCGACAGCTAGGCTCTGCCGCGCTAGGGGCGGGCCTTGAGCCCGCCCTCGCGAGCCGGCGAGCCCATTGTGCAGAGACGAGGGGATCCGCCGCCGGCCTATTTGGCGCCGCTGGCGTAGCGGGCGTAGACCAGCTGGTCTTGGATCCACAGGACCACGAACTGGCCGTTGCCGCCGACGGTCGCCAGCCGCGGGGCGATCCC
>DASWHO010000113.1:0-13879 GCA_036398155.1 Acidobacteriota bacterium | reverse complement strand
CGCGCCTGGTAGAGCTTGGAGCCGACGCCGCGGCGCTGCGCGGCCGGATCGACCATCACTTCGGCGCCGTAGAGCGTGCGTCCGTTTTCCGGATCGTGGTTGGTGAACATCCCGTAGTTGGTGAAATCGAGCCAGCTGGCGCTGGGCTCGTAGTCATCCCAGCGGATGATCAGGCTCAATGCCAGGCCGACCACGTGCTGGGTGTCCGACTCGACCGCCGTGAGCTGCCCCTCGGGAAAGACCTGGAGCTGGGAAGCGAGCTGCTCGTCCTTCCAGGGCACGCTCGCGGGGTAAACCTTGCGGGTCAGCTCCCGGATCGGGCTGAAATCCTCGGCCTCCATGCTACGAACCACGATCTTGGCGCGCGGCTGGCTCACAACTTGATCACTTCCAGCTTGGCCGCCACCTCGGCGGTGCGCTCGCTGTCGCGCAGCGGCAGGACGGTGCCGCTTTCGCGCGCCTCCGCCAGGGTTTTGAGGTTGAGCTCGCCGATCACCATCATCTCCTGGTTGGGAACGCCTTCGGCCAAAATGCCGTCGCGCGCGAAGGCGAAGTCGCTGGGGGTCAGAATCGCCGCCTGTCCGTAGTTGAGCGACACCGCCGGGACCATCGGCAGCGAGCCGACGGTCGGCGATTGAATTACGTGCATTTGGTTCTCGATCGCGCGCGCGTGGGCGCAGTAGCGGACCCGCAGGTAGCTCTGCCGATCGTCGGTGCAGCTCGGCACCACCAGGATGTAGGCTCCGGCGCGCGCCGCCACCCGGGCCAGCTCGGGGAACTCGACGTCGTAGCAGATCGTGATCGCCACCTTGCCGAACTCGGTTTCGAACACTTTGAGCCCGGAGCGCGCGGCGATCTTCCATTCCTCGCTTTCGAATCGGGTCATGTGCAGCTTTCCCTGCACCCCGTGGCTCCCGGAGGGACTGAAGAAGTAGGAGTCGTTGTGGACCAGCCCCGGACCGTCGCCGCTGACCGGAATCGAACCGGCCACGATGTAGATCCGCCGCTTGCGCGCCTGCTCGCTCATCAGCTCGATGAAGCGCGGCACCTCGCGCGCCAGATCGCGGACCTGCTCCGGGATCGGCTTCTTGGTGTCGCCCAAAGTCAGCAGCTGGATGGTGAAGTATTCCGGAAACACCACCAGCTTGCAGTCGTAGTCGGCGGCGGTCTCCACCAAGGCCACCACTTGGTCGCGGAATTGCTCGAAGGATTTGACCGGACGAATGAAGTACTGCAGCGCTGCCACGCGAACTCGCTCCATATTCACCTCGCAATCGGTTTCGGGGACAGTTTACTTAACCCGGGTTTCGGGGACACTTTCGAGGATGTCCAGTCTAGAGTCTACTGATTATCAAGCCACAGTGGGTCCTGCGGTCGCTCGCACAATGTGTGTCCCCAAGGCATTGAAAGCAAACTGTCCCCAAAACCCGGGTTAAGTAAATAAACTGTCCCCGAAATTAGGTGTCGGAGAGGATGCGGCCGTCCAGCAGGCGGATGATGCGGTGGGCGTGGCGCGCGACGTCCTCTTCGTGGGTGACCAGCAGAATGGTATGCCCGCGCCCGTGCAGCTGGTCGAACAGAGCCAGGATCTCCTGACCGGTGGTCGAGTCCAGGTTTCCGGTCGGCTCGTCGGCCAGCAGGATCGACGGGTTGTTGATCAAGGCGCGGGCGATGGCGACCCGCTGGCGCTGGCCGCCGGAGAGCTGATTGGGTTGGTGCCGGGTGCGATCGCCCAAACCGACTGCATCGAGCGCGGCCGCGGCGCGCTCGCGCCGCTCTTTGGCGGAAAGGCCGGCGTAAATCAACGGCAGCTCGACGTTGTGCAACGCGTCGGCCCGCGGCAGCAGATTGAAGGACTGAAACACGAAACCGATCTCCCGGTTGCGGATGTGCGCCAGCTCATCGTCGGAGAGCTTGCTGACCTCGTTGCCGTTGAGCCGGTAGGTGCCCGAGGATGGGGTGTCGAGGCAGCCGAGGATGTTCATCAAGGTCGACTTGCCGCTGCCGGAGGGGCCCATGATCGCCAGGTACTCTCCCGCTTCGACCATCAGATCCACGCCGCTCAGGGCATGCACGGTCTCCTCACCGACCGTGTAGGACTTGGTAATCCCCCGAATATCAATCATCGCCATAGAGCCAGGCGGCGGATCTGGCGCCGGCTGCGGCGTTGCGCTAGCGCGCCTTGCATCCGGCGCCATCTCCACCGCCCACCAGGCTGTGCTGACCGGCCCAATCGGTGTGCCGGCGTATCCAAGTAACGCCTCATGACAGCTCTAAGTTCCGCGCCTGTCCTGGTTGGTCATGGGTGGGGCTCGGGCGGCAGCGGGGGGCGGGCGCGCTTGCCTTGGACCACGACCGATTCGGCCAGCAGGCCCAGCACCCCGACCAAGAAGCTCAGCACAAGCAAGGTGATGCCGAAACCGCCCAGCACCCCGAACCGGAGCCAATCGCGAATCATGCGCAAAAGACCAACCAGCAGCAAGAGACCGCTGAGCGGAACGAAGATGCGCAGCGGCTTGAAGTACATCACCGCTCGAATCACCAGGGTCAGATAGTTGAAGGTGTCCCGAATCGGATGGAACGAGGAGCGGCCGCGGCGCGCGAAATAATCGATCGGCTCGTAGCGCACGCGGTAGTCGTGGGTCAGGAAGGCCAGCGTGATGGTCGAGACCCACGAGTGGGTATTCGGCAGCATGTAGAAGAACTGCTCCGCGAGCTCCTTGCGGAAGGCGCGAAAGCCGGTGTTGAGATCGGGAATCCGGCGCTGCGCGATCACCTCGGCGAGCTTGCGGATCAGCCACTTGGCCGGCGCACGCAGCCACGGCAAGGTGCCCATCTCGCGACGCCTCGCGCCCAGCACCATGTCGCACTCCGCCAGCAGCGCGACCAGCCGCGGCAGATCGGCGACCGGGTAGGTTCCGTCGCCGTCGGTCATCCCGATCCAAGCGCCGCGGGCGAAGCGGATCCCGGTGTTGCGCGCCGCGCCCGAGCCGCGGGTGTCGCCGTGACGCACCAGCCGCACACGCGCGAAACCGGCCACGATCTGCGCGGTTCGGTCGGTCGATCCGTCGTCGACCACGATGATCTCGTAGTCGGCGCCGGCCGAGTCGAAGGCCTGCTCGAGCGCGGTCAAAACCGAGCCGAGCGCCGCTTCCTCGTTGTAGGCCGGGACCACGATGGAGATCGCGCGCAGCGGCGCAGCGGGATCGACTCGGCTCACCGGAGCGGTCCCGGAAGCGAAGGCAAGCGGCCCGATTCGATCACGAGTGGGGGGTTGGCGCAGGACCCGGCGCGGCGCGGGCTTCAGTTCTTGGTCAGCGGGGCCGGCAGGATGTCGCCGGTGATCTCGACGTAGTTTTCCTTCTTGAGCTTCTCGACGTACTCGCGCCGCGCCTGATCGATCTTCCGTTCCTGCACGCGGCGCTGGATATCCAGCTTGGCGTCCTCGAACGAGCGCTTGCCGCCGCCCGAGCGCTCGATGACCTGCACAATATGGAAACCGTTTTTGGACTGGATCACCTCGCTGGTCGAGCCCACTGGCAGACTGAAGGCGGCCTGCTCCAAGGCCGGATCCAGCTCGCCGCGCTCGAACAGCCCTTCGTCGCCGCCGCGATCGCGGCTCGGCGCATCGCTGTACTGCGAAGCGAGCTGCTGGAAGTCGACGCCCTGGTTCAATCGATCGCGCAGCTCGGTCGCGGTCAGCAGCGCGCCTTCGTTGCTGCCGCTGATAAAAATCTGGCGCAGTCGAACCCGCTCCGCAATCTGAAACTCATCGGCATGCTGCTGGTAGTACTCTTGCAGCTCGGACTCCGAAACCACGACCCCGCCCATGACCTCGAACTGGATCACCTGGTTGGTGAGCAGGTCCTCGCGCAGCATGTTCTGCAGCTTGCTGAGGCTCGAGCCCATCTCCTGCAAGGTTCGATCGAGTCGTTCCAGGTCGCTGATCTGGTTCTCCTCCATGATCCGCTGCACCGCGTTGTCGATCGCGTCCTGCGGCGCCGTCAGGCCGCGCTGGCGGGCCCGCTCGAGCAGCAGCCGGCGCACGATCTCCTCTTCCAAAAGCCGCGCCTCCAGCTCCTGAATCCGCGAGCTCAGCTCGCTGGGCTCGAGCCGCTTGGCCATCTCGGCGCGAAACGGCTCGACTTTGGCCATCAATTCGCTGCGGGTGATGATATCGTCGTTGACCTTGGCCAAGATCTCCTCGACGACTTCTTCTTTCTGCGCGTCTTGCGCCGCCTGACCGCTAGACGCGGCCAGCGGTCCGATCAACATCAAACCGGTCATCCACTGCCTGAAGCGGTTCATGGACTCATAACCTCTTTCCCAAGGAAATCACTATCCTGCGGCCGGAACGGTAGGTTATACACCAACACTTCCAACTTGCGCTCCTGCGCCGCGCGGCGCAGAAACGATTCCTGCAGCCGGTCGCTGGACTGCTGCAGCATCTTAAGCTGCACTTGATTCCGCACCTTGTCTAGGGGAGCGAGCGAGCCCGGCTCGTGCGCTTCGACCTTAAAGATAACGCATGAGCCGTAATTAGTCTCGATCACGTCGCTGACTCCGCCGGCCGGGAGGGCGAACAAAACGCGTTCGAACGCTTCCGGCAGCTCGCCTTTCGCGTAGGTGAGCAGCCGGCCGCGCTGAGCTTCGGGACGCTGCGAATAGTGGCGCGCCTCCTCTTCGAAACGGTTCGGATTGCGCCGCAGGCGACGCACCAGGGCCTCGGCATCGGCGCGGTTGGCCAGCAGAATCTCGCGAACCCGGATTTGCTCCGGCAAGCGAAACTGCTCGGCGTGCGCTTGATAGTAGCGCTCGATCTGCTCCTCGCTGACCGACAGCTCCTCCAGCACCACCCGATTGAGCAACTCTTTGATCCGCCGGAGGCGCCCGGCGTGGTGATCCTCGCCGCGCTCGAGCGGCGAACCGATGCCGCGGCGGCCGGCTTCGGCCAGCAGCAATTCCTCCTCCAAGAACTGGCGAAACAGACGCTCGCGGGCGGCTGGGTTGAGCGTTTCTCCGGAGATGTTGGCGCGCAGGTACCGTTCGAATTGGCTCAAGCGCAGCACCCGGTCGTCCATCCGCGCCACCACCGGATCGGTGGTTTGGACCGGTTTGCCGCGCATACAGGTCGCGGCGCTCAGTGCCAGTCCCAGCGCCGCCGCCGCGCTCCAGCTCGCGGAGCGGCTCACCCGAGCCGCTCCCCGGCCACCTGCGGGCGCGGCGCCGGAGCGCTGGCCGCGCCGTCCGCATCGGCGCCGCCCAATTCCAACAGCAGCGCCCACACCGCGGCGATGCGCTGGGCCGGATCGGCAGGGCTGCTGAGCAGCAGCCGGCCGGTCGGATCGACGCTCAGATCGCGGCGCCGGCGCATCAGTTCGACCACCCGCTGCGGACGCACCTTGCTGCGCTCGCCCGGCAGCAGCTGGATCGTCGCGCCGCTATGCTCGATGCGTTGGACCCGCAGCGCTTGGGCCAACAGACGGATCCGCGCGACCTCGAGCAAGCGCTGGACCGGCTCCGGTGGCTGCCCATAGCGGTCGCTGAGCTCGGCTCGAACCTGCTCGAGCTCCTCCGCGCTGCGCGCCACCGCCAGCCTGCGGTAAGCCATGATCCGGTAGCTTTCTCCGTCAACATAGTCCTGCGGCAAGCGCGCGTCCACATCCAGACGCACCACTGCGTTGAACTCCTCGATCGCTTCCTCGCCGCGCCGCTCGCGCACCGCTTCTTCGAGCAGCTTGCAGTACAAATCGAAACCGATCGCGGCGATGTGACCGCTTTGCTCGCGCCCCAACAGGTTGCCGGCGCCGCGGATCTCCAAATCCATCGCCGCGATCCGAAAACCGCTGCCCAGATCGCTGAAGTCCCGAATCGCCGCCAGGCGCTTCTTGGCCAGCGGCGCGAGCAGCCGCTCGCTCGGCACGATCAGATAGGCGTAGGCGCGCCGGTTGCTGCGCCCGACCCGGCCGCGGAGCTGGTAAAGCTGCGACAGGCCGAAGCGGTCGGCGCGGTTGACGATCAGGGTGTTGGCGTTGGGCACGTCGAGCCCGTTCTCGATGATCGAGCTCGCGACCAGCACGTCGAGCCGTCCCTCGATGAAGCGCAGCATCACGCTTTCGAGCTCGCGTTCCGATAGCTGCCCGTGAGCGATGCCGATGCTGGCGTTCGGGGTCAACCGTTTGAGCAGCGCCGCGATCGCGTTGATCGATTCGACCCGGTTGTGCACGAAGAACACCTGGCCGCCGCGCTCCAGCTCCTGCCCGATCGCCGCCGTGACCAGCTCCTTTTTGAACGGCACCACCCGGGTATGGATCGCCAAGCGGTCGCGCGGCGGAGTCTCGATCACCGACAGGTCGCGCACCCCCGAAAGCGCCATGTGCAAAGTGCGCGGGATCGGAGTCGCGCTCAGGCTCAGGACGTCGACGCTGACCTTGAGCCGCTTGAGCCGCTCCTTGTGACCGACGCCGAAACGCTGCTCCTCGTCGACCACCACCAGGCCGAGGTCGCGAAAATGCACGTCGCGCGACAGCAGGCGGTGGGTGCCGATCAGGACATCGACCTTGCCGGCCTCGAGCTCGACCAGGATCCGGCGCTGCTGCTTGGGGCTGAGAAAGCGCGACAGCATCTCGACCCGCACCGGAAACGGAGAGAAGCGGCGCCGGAAAGTGAGTAGGTGCTGCTCGGCCAGAATCGTGGTCGGGGTCAGGAACGCAACCTGCTTGCCGTCGAGCACGCACTTGAACGCGGCCCGCATCGCAACCTCGGTCTTGCCGTAACCCACGTCGCCGCACAACAGCCGATCCATCGGCCGGCCCGCTTCGAGATCGGCGCGCACCTCTTCGATCGCCTGGGCCTGGTCCGGAGTCTCTTCGAACTCGAAGGCGGCCTCGAACTCGCGCATCAGGTGGGAGTCGGGCGCGAACGCGAATCCTTTGGCGCGGCGCCGTTCGGCGTAGAGCGCCAGCAGCTCCTCGGCCATGTCGGCCAGCGCCTTCTGGACCTTCTTCTTGGTGCGCGCGAAGCTGGCGCCGCCGAGTCGATCGAGCTTGGGCCGGCTGCCTTCGACTCCCGAGTAGCGCTGGACCATGTGCAGCTGGTCCATCGGCAACAGCAAGGCGTCGCCGCCGAGGTATTCGAGCCGCAGCGCTTCGCCGCGCTCGAGTCCCAGGGAGAACACCCCGGTGTAGCGGCCGATGCCGTGCTCGAAGTGGACCATGAAGTCACCGACCTTGAGCTCGCGGAAATTCGACAGAAACGCGCCGCCGCGGGCCCCGCGCCGCCGCGGCGCGAGCCGCTCGCGGCCGAACAGCTCGCGCTCTCCGACCAGGTGCAGCCCGATCTCGGGGAGCGAAAACCCGGCGCTGAGCGATCCGGGCGCGACCCAGACCGGGGCGCCGCCGTCCTCCCGAGCCGCGGCGATCTGATACTCGGACAGCAGCTCGACCAGGCGCTCGCGCATGCCGCTGGTCGGAGAGAACAGCGCCGCGCCGGCGCCGGCCGCGATCGCCTGGCGCAGAAAGTCCGCGAACTGCTGTACTCGTCCCTCGAACGACGGCAGCGGCTGGCAGCGCACCCATGGGACCCCGGCTCCGGCGTCCACGCCCAGCTCCATGAGCCGCAGCGTCGGGCCGCGGCGGGCCGGGTGCTTGAGCAGCGCCAAGCCCGGCAGCAACTCCGCGACCGGGAGCGCCAAGCGCCGCTCGGCGAGCGCCCCGGCGTAGGCGAAACCGTAGTGCTCGGCGAGCGCGTCGCGTTCCTTCTGCAGCGCCAGCGGCTCATCCAAAAGGACCAGCGGCTGCTGCAGATAGTCGAACAGGCTGCCGCAAGCTTGCGGCACCACCGGCGCCAGGAATTCCAAGCCGTCGAATCCGAGCCCTTCGCGGACCCGAGTCAGCTTGTCGCGCAGCGCCGCTTGCAGCTCGGGCTCGCGCCAGCGGCGCCGCGCTGATTCGCACCACTGGGTTCGGAAGCGCTCATCGAGCAGCACCTCGCGGGCCGGTGTGACCCGGGCCCGACTCAACGTGCGCAGCGATTGCTGGGTTGCGGGCGTGTAAGCGCGCAGCGATTCGACGAAGTCGCCGTCGAACTCGAGCCGCAGCGGCAGCTCCTCGACCGGCGGATAGAGGTCCAGGATGTGGCCGCGCCGCGCGTACTGCCCCGGCTCCTCGGCGAGCTCGGCGCGCTGGTAGCCCAGCGCTTCGAGCCGGCGCCCCAGCTCGAGGGGATCGAGCTCCAGACCGGGGGCGATTTCGATCTGCCCGAGCGCGCGCAGGCGCTCCGGATGCGGCACCGGCAGCAGCAGCGCGTGGACCGAGGCGACCACGACTCGCAGCTCGCCGCGCAGCGCCCGATCCAGCAGCGCGAGCCGGCGCGCCGTGAGCCCTGGATGCGGCGCCAGATCCTGAAACGGTTCGACCTCGTAGGCCGGAAAGGCGCCCGAGCCGCCGGAGCCGCCGAGCAATTCATCGAAACACTCCAGATCGGAGGCCGCCGCCGAAAGCGCGGCGTTGCGCGCCGTCACCAGCAGCACCTGGCGATCCAGCTCACGCGCCAGCAGCGCGGCCAGAAGCAACTTGGCGCCGCGGCTCAGGCCCGCCAGCTCGAGCTCGGCTGCACCGCCCCGGATCGGCGCGAGCAGCCCGGACACCTGCGGGAGCTCGAGCAGCCCGCGGGCACGGGCTTGGTGTTGCATCTTTGAGCGAGGGCTCCGCCCTCGCGCTCCCGCGGGCGCCTCGCGCCCGGCCGCGCCGGCCCGCGCTGGTTCCATTTGCTTCGCCTTACCCGATGCCATGGCTCTGGAATCTCTTTATGGCCTCGCCGATTCGAGGGCTCCGCCCTCGCGCTGCGTTGTCGGGCGAGGGGACACCCCTCGTGCTCCCCCGGGGCCTGTCCCCGCCTGTCCAGCCGGAAACAGGCGGGGACCTGTCCCCGCCTGCCGATCTGGAACCAGGCGGGGGCGCCTCGCGCCCGGCCGCGCCGGCCCGCGCTGGTTCCATTTGCTTCGCCTTACCCGATGCCATTGCTCTGGAATCTGCGTGAAAAACCTATCTTATAGACCGGCGGCCGGCAAAGCCGGGACTTCCTGTGGGACCAGGCCGCTTCGATGGGTCCTCTCGACTATGATGATGGTCGATGGAAACGGGTCCGACCTTCGCCGATTTCGGCCTCTCCGAGCCGGTGCTCGAGGGCGTTCGAACGCTCGGCTACCAGCAGCCGACGCCGGTCCAGGCGGCCGCGATTCCCCGCATCCTGGCCGGCGGCGACTTGGTGGTCCAGTCGCGCACCGGAACCGGCAAGACCGCCGCCTTCGGCATCCCATTGATCGAGAAACTGGAGCCGCAACCGGCGCCGGTCCAGGCGCTGATTCTGTGCCCGACCCGCGAGCTGGCCTTCCAGGTCCACCACGAGCTCGCCGGGCTCGGCGTTCCCAAGGGCGTCCGCAGCTCCGCGATCTACGGCGGCAGCTCGATGCGGCGCCAGCTCGACGAGCTGCGCCGCGGCGTCCAGGCGGTGGTCGGGACCCCGGGCCGAGTGCTCGATCACCTGAGCGGCGGCAGCCTGCAGCTCGCCGCGGTGCGCTACCTGGTCCTCGATGAAGCCGATGAAATGCTCTCGATGGGTTTCGAGCGTGAGATGACCCGGATCCTGCGATTCGTGCCGCGCGAGCGCCAGACCTTGCTGCTCTCGGCCACCATCCCCGACGGCGTCGCCGGCCTCGCCGCACGCTACCTGCGCGAGCACGATACCTTGCGGCTCTCGAGCGACGCGCTGATCGTGCGCGAAGTGCGTCACAGCTACGTCCAGGTGCCGACCATGGAAAAAGAGGAAGCGCTCTACAAGCTGCTGGTCAGCGAGCTGCCCGAGAGCTGCATCGTGTTCTGCAACACCCGCGGCGAAACCCGCGTGGTAACCGGCTACCTGCAGCAGCGCGGCCTGCCGGTCGAGATGCTGTCCGGCGATCTGAGCCAGGCGCAGCGCGAGCGGGTGATGCGCGAGATCAAGGCCCACAAGCTGCGCTTCATGGTCGCGACCGATGTCGCCGCCCGCGGCATCGACATCCAAGATCTCTCCCATGTGATCCAGTTCTCCCCGCCGGAAGATCCGGACATGTACGTGCACCGCGCCGGCCGCACCGGCCGGATGGGCAAGGGTGGGGTCGCGATCACCTTGGTCGGCTACCGCGAGCTGCCGCGCTTCTCGATCATCGAGAAGCTGCCCGGGCTCACGATCGAGCGCCGCGAGCTGCCCGGCGACGAGGAGGTGCTGGAGGCGCGGGTCGAGGCGGTGCTGGAACGCTTCCGGCTCGCGGAGGTCGCGGCCGACGCGCTGCCGGAGCCGCGCCGCGCTCCCTACCTCGCCGCCGCCCGGCAGTGGCTCCAGGAAGGCCTGGACCGCGAGGATCTCGCGGGGCTGCTCAAGCTTCTGGAGACCGGAACCACGCGGTCCGCTGCTGACGGCGCGGCGCCGCCGGCCCCCGAACCGGCGCAGACCTCGAGCGAAGCCACCGAGCCGGACCCGGGCGCCGCCGCAGCGGGCGCCGACCCGAGCCGGAGCAAGCGGCGGCGCCGGCGGCGGCGGCAGCGATCCCACCAAACCGGCGCTCCAACCGCGGGGGACCGGGAACCGGCATGAGCCCGAACGACATCGCGCCGCAAGCTCAGCAGATCGTTGCGGCCCTGCGCGCCCGGGCCCGCGGCCGGCGCCAGCGGCTGGTGTTGGAGGGAGAGAGCATCGCCGGCGCCGAGTACCGCGTGGCGGCCGAACGCCTGCTGGGACGCGGCCTCGAGCCGGAGGAGCTGGCCGCGATCCTATTGGCGGTCGAGCCGCTCGGACCTCCACCCGAAGGCCCGCCGGCGCCGGAGCCGCGTCCGGCGCGCGGGCCGAAGCGCCGCCGCCCGCGCCGCTGAGCCATGCCCCAGCAGGCGGCGCAGCGCGACCCCATGAGTCGAACCCGCCGCGCACTGCGCTGCTGGATCGCGCTGCTGGGCGCAGCCAGCGCCGCGGCGGCCGCCGCGCCCGCAACCGAGCCCTACGATGATGCCGAGCTCGAGAAGCTGCTCGAACGCTGGCGCAAGGAGCTGGTGGTCTACCTGCTGGAGGACGACGAGAAGCGCGAATTCGACGCGCTGGCCGACAACGACGCGCGGCTCGAATTCATGCACCGCTTCTGGGGCGCGCGCGATCCGACTCCGAGCACGCCGGAAAACGAGTTCCGCGACCAGCACTTGCAGCGCTTCGTCTACGCCAACCGCAACTTCGGCGCCGGCCGGCCCGGCTGGCGCACCGATCGCGGCCGGCTCTACATCCTGCTGGGACCGCCCGACGAGATCCAGCGCAATCCGACCGGCCGCGGTCCCAACGAGCGGCCCAGCGAGGTCTGGGTCTACAACAACCCCGATGATCCGCTGCTGCCGCGCGAGCTGGTGTTTCCGTTCGTCGATTTCTTCGGGGTCGGCGACTTCGACCTGGTCAGCGGCCTCGATCGCACTGCGCAGGTCAAGCCCTACGACACCGGGACGCCGGCGTTCAGCGATTTGAATGCGTTCGCCAAACGGCGCCAGCGCCAGACGTATGTCGACCGCCGGCTCGCGTCCGGACGCGGCGGCGGCGGCGCGCGCGGGCGCGATGTCGGCGATCTCGCGAGCGACCTGTTCCAAACCCAAATCGACCTGGCGCGGGCCGAGAAAAACGCCCGCCTGGTCCCGCTGCGCGAGCTGGTGATCACGCGCCACGACTTCGCCGAGCTGCGCTTCGAGCTCTCGGCCAGCGCGTTTCGTCTGGGGTCGAGCGCCTACCTGCCGGTCACGGTCGCGCTGCGCTACGCCGAGCTCGGGCGCGAGCAGGTCCAAGGCACCGAGCACTACGCGCTGAGCCTGTTGGCGCAGCTCCTGCTCCAGGACGGCAAGGTCGCGACCGAGCTCGAACGGCGCATCCAGTTCAGCCTCGACCAGCGCGAGCGGGAGCAAGCCGGCCGGCCGCTGCTCTACCAGTTGCCGCTGCAGGCGGCGCCCGGCAGCTACCGGCTGCGCGCGGTGGTGCGCGACGAGCTCGGCGGCGCGGTCGGGGTGCAGGAAACCGCCTTGACCATCAGCGCGCCGGCTTTCGAGCTGACGCTCTCGGATCTGATGCTGGCCGACGAGATCGCGCAACTCGAGCAGCCGCCGCCCGCCGACGCGGGCCTGCTGCCGTTTACCTTCGGGCGTTTTCGAGTGGTGCCCAATGTGGCGGCCGCCTACCCGAGCGGGGCCGCGCTGCAAGTTTATTTTCAGGTTTATGGCTTGGCCTTGGATCCGGGCCGCGGCACCAACGAGATCGAAATCGTCTACGAGGTGCTGCGAAACGGAAAGGTCACCCAGTCCTCGCCGGCGCAGTATCCGGTCCCGAGCCGCGAGTCCGAGCGCGCCGTCGCCGGCGCGCTTCGGCTCCAGGGCTATGCGCCCGGATCCTATTTGCTGCGGGTGACGGTCCGCGACCGGATCGCCGGCGCCAGCGCCGCGGCGACCCGGGCCTTCGAGGTCCGCGCCGCCTCAAGCTGAACCGCGGCGCGGTTCGGAGCCCTGCCTCTGAAACGGAAATTTTTCCTTCTCGGGACTCTATTTGGGGTGCTTCGGGGTGATCATCCTGCTTCGCAACTCATTTATTTCCAAAGGCTTAAATCCCGAACCCTGGGAATCGGTACGGGAATTGCACGTTCAAGCAATCGAGCTCCGATCCCTGTGATCCGGAGCTTCCGAACTGACCCCACCGCCTACCGAGGGGCACAGCGGTTTCATTCATTTGCTGTTACTCTTGGCACTGGCGGTGGTCTTGATTCGGGTTATCAAAAACCACCCCAGGAGGGAGATTGCGATGCTGAACCCGAAAAGCGTCTTCGCGCTGGTCACCTTTGGCGCGCTGGTCGCCGCTCCGCTGAGCGCCGACGACGATCTGGCTGAGCTGGCCGAGCGGGTGAGGAACTCGGAGGAGGTCTACACCCAATTGGTCGATGCGCCCGATCAGGGCGTGCCCAAGAAGCTGCTCGACAACTGCAAGTGCGTCGCGGTGATCCCGCACGTGGTCAAGGGCGCCTTCGTGGTCGGCGCGCGACACGGCAAAGGGATCGTCAGCTGCCGCAGCAACGGCCGCTGGAGCCCGCCCGCATTCCTCACCGTCTCGGGCGGCAGCGTCGGCTTCCAAATCGGCGGACAGGCGACCGACGTGGTGCTGTTTCTGATGAGCGAGAAAGGGGCCCGCTCGCTGCTCAAGAGCGAGTTCACTCTCGGCGCCGATGCCAGCGTCGCGGCCGGGCCGGTGGGCCGATCCGCCGCGGCGGCCACCGACGTGCGGCTCGACGCCGAGATCTACGCCTATTCGCGCTCCAAAGGCCTGTTCGCCGGCATCGCGCTCGACGGCGCCAACATCAATCCGGACGAGGATGCGGTGGAGACCTACTACGGCCAGAGCATCTCCCCGGAGACGATCCTGTTCAAGCGCGAGGTTCCGAGGATCCGGGACGAGGCCAAGAGCTTCATGCAGCGACTGCCGTAGCGGGGCTTTTCTAGCCGACCCAGAGCTCCGGAAAGCTGGTGAGGCCTTGGCTGGCGTGAATCGCCGCCAAGGCCCCAACCGACTGCTCCGCCAAATACGAGCTCAGCGCAGAAGCATCCAGAAGGACTTATCCCCGCAATGGCTCAGCGATCGGCTGTCGGCTTTGGGTCGGTCGGCTTGGCTGCGAGCAGCCGGCAGCTCGTCGGCAAGATCTCTTCGGCTTTGGCGCTGAACACTTGGAGCGCGGCGCCGCTCCACGCCTGCGGATCGCCCGGCTCGATCGAAAGCAACGGAACGGCGCGCGCCGATGCCAGCTGCAGGATCAACGCGGTGATGCCGACCGAGAACGAGG
>DASWHO010000112.1:0-1859 GCA_036398155.1 Acidobacteriota bacterium | reverse complement strand
GCCGACCAGGGCGACATCGAGGCCCGGCTGCTGCTCGGCGATGCCTATCGCCTGGCGGGCGAGCTGGAACGCGCCGCGGCCGAATTTCGGCGCGCGGTGGAGCAGGCGCCGCTGGACTACCAAGGCTACGCGCGGCTGGCTCGGATCCAGGAGAGCCAGGGCCGTCCGGCCGAAGCGGCGCAGACCCTGCGCGCCTACATCGGCGCGTTCGAGCGCGCCTTCCCTCAAGCGCGCTCCGAGGCCGCCGAGGATGCGGTCCTGGCCGCGTTCCGGCACCGGCTGGAGGCGCTGTCGCGCAGTAATCTCGCCGCGCTCGAAACGCTTTTGAGCGGCGCCGCGGTCGAGCCGGCCGACGGCGCGCTCGAGGTTCGGGCCAACGGATCGCGCACCACCGCCGGCGCCACCCTGGCGACCCTCGAGCTGGTGTTCGATTCGCGCCGGCTGGCGTTTCAGCACGGCGCCGACGGCGCGCGCGCCTCGCTCGACATCGTCGCCGAGATTCAACCTCAAGCGGCCCAGCCGCGCCGGCTCCGGGAACGCGCCGAGCTGGTGCTGCCGCCGGCGGCCGCCGCGCACAACGACGGATTCCCGCTGACCCATCGACTGCAGCTGGTGATGACCGGCGCGCCGCGCAGCTATCGGATCGCGGTGCGCGATCCACTCGGTGGCCATACCTGGGTGGTGGACGGCTCCTTTGGGGCGGATCTCGCCCTGGCGGCGACCCCGTAACCGGTCTTCCGGGCTTGGACCGGTCGCGGCCGCTGCGTTAGGCTGAGAGAGAGTCCGCAAGGAGCGAGCCCCTGGTACTGGAGCTGAGACGCGTCGCATCCCAGGAATGGGAGCTGGTCTACCCGCAGGCTTACCTTGAGCTGCGCGGCGACCTGGATCAGGCGGCGGAGCTGATCGAAGCCGGCGACTATTCGGGCGCCGAGGAGCTGCTGCGCCCGCTGTTGGCGCAAGCGCCATGGTGTCTGGACGCCCGGTTTCATCTCGCATCGCTGCTGGAAGCTCGCGGCCATCCGCGCGAGGCCATGAAGCACTGGCAGCTCGCGGTCGAAAGCGGCCGCCGCGCCTTCCCCAACGGCTTCGAGCTCGGGGAGGAAGGGCTGCCGTGGTCGCGCCAGCCGAACCGCGGTTTCCTGCGCTGCTTGAAAGGCTGGGGCTTGGCGCTTCAGGAGCGCGGCCGGCTGGCGGCGGCGCTGGATACGCTGCGCGAGCTGCTGCTGCTCGACCCTAGTGATCCGCTGGCGGCGCGCCCCGCCGCGCTCGGCGCCGCGCTCGATCTGGATCGCAGCGAAGAAGCCTTGGAGCTGGCGCAGGCCTGGGAGGAGAGCGAGCCGGCGGAGGTCTCGTACGGCCGCGCGCTGGCGCTGTTCGGGATGAGTGAAAAGGGCAAGGCGACCCACGCGCTGCAGCTCGCGCTCGAGGCTGCGCCGGGCCACGCCGCCGAGCTGCTCGGGCCGCCGCGCCCGTCGCAGCTCGCGTGGCAGAGGCGGTGGCGGCGCTATCCCGGCGCCCTAGCCTGGCTCAAGAAGCTCGGCGGCGGATAGGGCGGGGACCAGCCCCGCCCCTACATCGCCCGCGACGGGCGGGGACCAGCCCCCGCCCCTACATTTTGTCCTGCGCCTCGGGGGGAGGGTTACTCGAGGACGGTGAAGGTCAAATCGCGGGTGATGGGTCGATCGCCGAGCGGGTTTTCGATCTCGACCCTCAAGAGATATTCCCCGACATCCAAGCTGCGGGTGTCGAAGCGCGAGACCACGACCGAGTCGTTCTCGGTCGGATGGAACTGTTCGCCCTCGGCGATCTCGCTGCGCTGGATCTGCTGGTCGAAGCGCTCCAGCACCTGCGAGATTTTC
>DASWHO010000111.1:0-6458 GCA_036398155.1 Acidobacteriota bacterium | reverse complement strand
ATCAGTTGGCGCCAGGGCTCGAGGCGCGCCCAGTGCAGGTCGCCGAGCCGCGGCGCGCCCTCGGCGCGGGCCAGCTCCGCGAGCTGAATCAGACCGGCCTTGGGAGCGGCGAATTGCGCCGAATCGAACAGCAGCCGATCGCAGGCTTCGGCCAGCGCGCCGAAGGGATCGGCGGCGCCGGGCGGCTCGCCGCGCCACCATAGAAAGCTGGGCAGGTCCGGAATCAGAAGGCCGAGCACCAGGGCGGACAGGTCATCGATGCCGTCGCGCCCGCTCGCGATCAGGATCTGCTCGCAGCAGACCTGCCGCCGGTCGCGCGCCGGGAGCTGGCAGTAGGCCGAGATCGACGCGCTCAGGGGCGCAGCGGAGTCGGGATCCACGCTCAGCAAGATGGTGCGGCACGGATTCTGGGCCGTGATCGGACCGACCTCCTGCGCCAGTTGATCGACGCTCTCGCCGCCCTTGGACCAAACCACCAGATTCAGCGCGCAGGCCCGCAGCACCGCGCTGTCGCCGGCGCCGCCGGCCTCCTTCCAGAGCCGATCGAGCTCGCGTTCGATGCCGCCGAGCTCGACCGAGCGCGGCGCGACCAGAGCGACCGCCTGGCCGTCGGGTGCGGCTTTGGCCGGCGGCGCCATCAGAGCCTGCGCCAGTGCCGGCCCTCGCGCTCGATCAGGGCTTCAGCTTCGGCCGGCCCCCAGGTGCCGGCGGCATACTGCGGCAGCGGCTCGTCGCTGCTTTCCGCCCAGGCGCTCAGGATCGGATCGCAGATCTGCCAGGCCGCTTCCACGCCGTCGCGGCGCGAGAACAGGGTGGCGTCGCCCAGCATGCAGTCGAGCAGCAGCCGTTCGTAGGCCGACGAGAGCTGGGCGCCGAATGACGAGCCGTAGCGAAAGTCCATGTTGACCGGCCGGATCCGCACCGTCAGCCCCGGCAGCTTGGCCGCGAACTTGAGCGAGATGCCTTCGTCGGGTTGGATCCGCACCGCCAGCAGGTTGGGGTCGAGCTGGGCGCTGCTGGAACCAAACAGCGGATGCGGCGCGCGGTTGAAATGGATCGCCACCTCGGTCACCCGCTTGGGGAGTCTCTTGCCGGTGCGTAGATAGAACGGCACCCCGGCCCAGCGCCAGTTGTCGATCAGCAGCTTGAGGGCGACGTAGGTTTCGGTGCGCGAGCCGGGCGCGACCCCGGGCTCCTCGATGTAGCCCGGCACCCCGCGGCCGGCGATCGAGCCGGCGGCGAACTGGGCGCGCACCGCATGCTGCGCCACCTGGTCCGGATCGAGCAGCCGCACCGCGCGCAGGACCTTGGCCTTCTCGTCGCGCACCGGATCGGGATCGAAGACGATCGGCGGCTCCATGGCGACCAGCGCCAGCACCTGGAGCAGATGGTTCTGCACCATGTCGCGCAGCGCGCCGGCCTCTTCGTAGTAGCTGCCGCGGCCCTCGAGCCCGAGCGTTTCGGCGGCGGTGATCTGCACGTGATCGACGTACTGCCGGTTCCAGAGCGGCTCGAAGATGCCGTTGGCGAAGCGAAACACCAGCAGGTTCTGGACCGTCTCCTTGCCCAAGTAGTGATCGATGCGATAGATCTGGCGCTCGCGCAGCGCCCCGCGGAGCTGGAGGTTGAGCTGCTCCGCGCTGGGCAGATCGCGGCCGAACGGTTTTTCCACGATCACCCGGGTCCAGCGCTCGCCGCTGGCGTTGGGGCTGATCAGATCGGCCTTGCCGAGCTGGGCGGTGACCTCGGCGTAGGCGCTCGGCGGGGTGGCCAAATAGAAGAGGCGGTTGCCAGCGGTGCCGTGCTCCTGGTCGAGCCGACCCAGAAGCTCGGCCAGGCGCCGGTAGGCGTCGGGGTCGGCGAACTCGCCGGGTTGATAAAAGATCCGCTCCGCCAGTCCGTCCCACGCGCTGAGCGCGCCGGAAGCTTCGGTGCCGGGCTCGTCCATCGCGCCGCGCAGATGGGCGCGGAACGCTTGATGGCTCATCTCGCGCCGGGCGCAGCCGACGATCGCGAAGCCGGACGGCAGCAGGTGCTCGCGCGCGAGCTCGAGCAGGGCGGGAATCAGCTTGCGTTTGGTCAGATCGCCCGAGGCGCCGAAGATCACCATCAACGCCGGATCCGCGGGCCGCTCTTGCGCCAGTCCCTTGCGCAGCGGATTGGTCGGATCGTTCGCCATCGCCGCGAGTGATTCTATGCCGCCCGCTGCCGGCGCAGTCCCAGCCCCGCGATCCACAGCGCCGCGCCGCCGGCCAGCAGGGTCCAGGTCATCCACGGCGGCCGGCCTGGGTCGGTTCCTTCCAGGATCAGCGGTCCGCCGAAATAGCGCTCCAGCGCGCCGGCGGCCAGCGGGATCGACCAGGCCAGTCGCAGCGCTCCGACCAGCAGCAGAAGAGCGCCGCCGGCCAGAGCGCAGCCGGAAAGGAATCGCGCGGCCGCGGCCAGCGCAGCGGAATCCGAGAAGGTTCGCTGCAGCACCGCCGCGGCGCCGGAGCGCGCCGGCCCCGAGGCTCGCTTCACATTCGGCTGCGGCGCCGCAGCGGCGCGGGCCTGGAGATGCTCCGCGGCGCCGGCGGTCGCGAGCTCCGCCAGCAGGCGGTCCGCCTCGTCGAGGTGGAGGATGCGGGCCTCGACCAGATGGTGGGCCAGATCTGCCGGCCGGGCGGCCGGCGAACCGGCCTCGAGCGCCAGCAGCGCGCGATCGATTTCCGCGCGCGAGGCGTATCCGGCGTCGAGAATCCGTTCGGCGAGCTGCCTGACCGATTCGCTCGGCAGAGCCTATTCTCCCTCTTGCTGGTAGATGGTCTGGTACGAGAGAATCTCGTAGTTGCGCACTCCGCCGGGCGTGCGGATCTCGGTCTCGTCGCCTTCGGTCAGCCCCATCAATCCACGTCCGATCGGCGAGGTCGCGGAGATCTTGCCGTTATTGGGATCGGCTTCGCCGCCCAGCACCAGCTCGAAGCAGCGCTCTTGGTCGCTGCCCAGATCCCGCACCACCACGGTCGAGCCGAGCCCGATCCGATCCCGCGGGATCGCGCCGAGGTTGATGAGGGAGAGCTCTTGACGGATCTTTTTCAGCTGCTGCAGGCGCGCTTCGACATACGATCGGCGCTGCTTGGCGGCGTCGTAATCGGCGTTCTCGGACAGATCGCCGTGGCCCTTGGCGACCGCGAACGCGCGCGGCAGCTCGACCCGCAGCTCATAGTCGAGCCGGAGCAGCTCCTCGTCGATCTTGTGGCTGAGTTTGTCCTGCAGGCTCATGGAATCGTTCGCTCTGCTGATGGGGTGTGATCCTAACGCCCGTGGAAGTCTATTCTACCACCTTTGCGAAGTCCGAAAGTTCATTCGTCGGCCCCGCCTGGATTCCGGCTTGCGCCGGAATGACGTTCTCGCGAGCTACCTCGTCCATGGGCGCGCTGCGCGTGCCCATGCCACCCTGACTCTGCGTCCCCGGATCCCCAGGTGCGATGGAGGCCCTCCTTGCCGGGTGGCATGGGTGGCCGAAGGCCGCCCATGGACGACCTCCGCATGGGTCCACCATTCCGTATCCCAGCCGAATTCAACTCACGCGGTAGAAGGCGCATTTGAGGTACGCCGTTTCCGGCATCGCCGGCAGCACCGGATGGTCCGGCCCGGCGCCGGCGCGGCGCACCTGTTGCAGCCTTCGCCCGAGCGCGTGCGCGGCGCGCTCGACGTCGGACAAGAAGACACCCTCTTCGAGGTGGTGCGAGCAGCAGGAGGTGGCCAGAAAGCCGCCCGGCTTGAGCAAGAGCAGCGCCTCGCGGTGCAGGCTGCGGTAGCCCCGCCGCGCGGCCGCGACCTGCTTCTTGCTGCGGGTGAACGACGGCGGATCGAGGTTGACGACCTCGAAGCGGCGTCCCTGAGCGCGCAGCTCGCGCAGAATCTTGAACGCGTCGCCGCAGACGAAATGGCAGCGCGACTCGAAGCCGGCGCCGCGGCCCAGCGCGTTCGCGCGCTCGATCGCCGCTTCGCTGGCGTCGACCCCGAGGACCGCGCGCGCCCCGGCGGCGGCCGCGTGCAAAGCGAACCCGCCCTGGTAACAGAACAGGTCCAAAACCTCGGCGCCCCGCGCCAGCCGGCGAAACGCGAAGCGGTTGCAGCGCTGGTCCAGGTACGCTCCGGTCTTCTGTCCCTCCAGCAGATCGGTTTCGAAATGCAATTCGCCTTCGCTAAAGCGGGCCGGGCCTGGGATGGCGCCGCGCGCCACACCGCGGGATTGCGGCAGTCCTTCCAATTCCCGCAGGCCGGTGTCGCCACGCTCGACGATCGCGGCCGGCCGCCAGCGATCTTCCAGCGCCTGGTAGATCTCGTCCTTGAGGCGCTCCATGCCGGCGCTGGTGATCTGGACCGCGAGCTGGTCGCCGTAGCGATCGACCACCAGGCCGGGCAGCCGATCGGCCTCGGCATGGACCAGCCGATAGGCGTCCGCGCTCCCGAGCAACCTTTCGCGCAGCGCCCCGGCCGCGGCCAGGCGCTGAGCGATGAGATCTGGCGGCGGCGCGGCCGAGCCCCAGCTCAAGACCCGGAAGCAGATCAGCGAATGCGGGTGATAGAAACCGAGCGCCAACCGGCGCCCGTCGTGACGCAGCAGCTCGGCGATCGAGCCGGGCTCCCCGCCGCCCTCGACCGACTCGATCTCGTTGGAGAAGGCCCACAGATGCCCGGCCAGCAGGCGGCGTTCTTCCTTCGGCTTGAGCCGCAGCTTCAGGCTGGGTTCGTAGTCCATCGAAGGCCCCCGGTCGATCGTAGTCGAAAGCGCCGAAACTGCCCACGCCGGCGCTGAAAGGGTCGGCCCGGTTTCAACCTAGGGTTGACAGCGGGGGCGAGTTCCTGGTAAGTCTCAACTTTTCGATCGTTTCTATCTATAGGCCGGCGGCATCGACCGACCGTCGGCGGCTGTTTCGTCCCGAAGCAGTGGAAGTGGGCGAAATGGGGGGTGCAGGTTCTGGTCGCTGTGGAAGCGGAGCAGATGGTGTTTGCCGGATAGGCCGGAAGCACTTCTCTGTAACGACTCTTGTTTAGGAGGAAGTCGGATGACGGGTACAAAATGGGGAGCTGGGGCGATCGCCGTCTTGGCCAGCGTCGGGCTGAGCCAGGCGATGACCGTCCGGCCGGTCAACTTGGACCAGATGGTTCATGAAGCCGACCGCGTGATCGTCGGCCGGGTGCTCGCGGCCGAGGACACGTTCGATCAGAAGCGCCTTCCGATCACGGTGTATCGCATTCGGGTCGAAGACGCGATCAAAGGCGAGGTCGGAACCACCTTGGAGATCCGGCAGCTCGGGCATCGCAGCAAGCAGCCGAATCCCGAAACCGGCCGCATCTTCCATATTCCCGGGATGCCGCTCTATGCCCCGGGCGAAAGCGTGCTGCTGCTGCTCAACCAGGACAGCCGTTTGGGCCTGACCTCTCCGGTCGGCATGATGCAGGGCAGCTTCCGCCTGACCAAGGACCAGGGCGGCCGCGAGCTGGCGCTCAACGGCGTCGGCAACCGCGGCCTGCTGAGCGGCATGGAGCCCGGCGGGGCCGCGCGCGGCGCCGGCTGGGATCCGTCCGAGTTCCAGCGCCTGGTTCGGGACGGCGGCGCGATCGAGCGCGGGGCGCTGGTGGCCCTGATTCGCTCGATGGTCGATGAAGGGAGGCCAGCCAATGACCGCTAAGCGCTGGCTCCAAATCGGGCTCGCCGCGGCGGCGATCGCCTGCACCGGGGTTGCCGCTCACGCCGGTGGCTACACGTTCATCGCCGAGGACTCGCTCCCGTTCACTTGGCCCAACAACACCCCGATTCCGGTCAACGTCGACATGGGTCCGTTCGCCGGCATTCCGAACGACATCGTGAAGGCGGCGTCTCTGGTGGCGCTGCAGCAGTGGGAGGATCCAAACAGCGGCTTCATCGGCGCACTGGGGCCGGATGTTCCGGTCGACATCGACACCGTCGACGAGATGCTCATGTTCGTGTTCAACGACGACTTCAATCCGGCTGTGCCGTTCCCACTCGCCTACGTCAATTCCCAGGTCTTCGCCGACTTGGGCTTTGGCGCCAACGTGCTCGGTTTCGCCGGGTTTTCCTTCGTCTCCACCACCGCGACCGGCTTCGGTAGCGTGATCGGCGCGATTGCCGCTTTCTCCGAGTCCTTCATCCTGGCCGGCAGCCAGACGCCGCTCGAGTTTCTCGGCGTTCTGACCCATGAGTTCGGCCATGCCCTGGGCATTGCCCACATCCAGCTCAACGGCGGCCTGTTCAACGGTTACACCTTGAACGTGGCCGGGGGCGCCCAAGGGATCCTAGCCAGCCTGATGCAGTTTTCCCCTGAGGTGGCGTCCTTCTCCGGCAATCTGGCGTACATGCCCGGCAACCCGATCGGCTGCGATCCGTTCGCCGGCAGCTTCGCGGGCAACGTCGCCCTGATGCTGCGCGGTACCTGCAGCTTCGTGCA
>DASWHO010000110.1:0-31914 GCA_036398155.1 Acidobacteriota bacterium | reverse complement strand
TCTTCCAGCAAGCTAACGATTTCGAGCTCAGCGGCCGGCGGCCGCCGCCTCCGCCAAATGGTACCACGCCTCAACGCCGGTCTGCTGCGGCGAGTTGTTAGAAGGCAAGTCTCGACTCGGCGCCACCTGCAGCACTGCCTTCCTGCCTGCACGGCGTCCCCTAGCACTGCGCTGCCGTGCGTTACCAAGCCGCGCATCCCTGGGGGCATGTGCAGGCTACCACTGCTCTTCGGTGGCACATTCTGCTTCTCCATGCGCAACTGCAATCCGCAGTTCGACGGCTTCCCGGCCACCAATGCAACGCGTCGTCTCATTCGGACGAAGGAGGAACAAGCTGCCAACTTTTTCGGCATCATTTCACTGCTTCCGCATTCGACAGCGAGTGCGGCGGTTGAACGAGCCGATTCCATCTAGAAAGCCCTGCTTGTGCATGAGAAAACCCAGAGAAACAGTTTCCCTCCCGACTCGCTGGCCGCCACCAGTGCCAAGTTTCTCCGGGCGATGCGCCTCTCCACTCCTATCCAGGTGGACCTCGCTCGCGCCTTCTAACTTACAATTCGCCAGGTCTGGGTATTTCGGTATTTCTGCGGGACCGGCTGGGTATCTCAACCATGTTCACCTCCATAGGCTTGGGAAAAGTGGTTCTGCGTCGACGAAATGCGGAAGCGCGGGTATGGAACGGCCGAAGGGCGATACCCCGCGAGGGCTCGCGGGTTAACTGGATAAAGACAGCGGGGCCTGATTGTCACACGGAGCCTCCGGTGACCCTGTCGAGCGGGCTACGAACGCCCAGGCCGCCCCGGTTGAGGACATGGGTGTAGATCATAGTTGTGCTGACGTCTGCGTGCCCCAATAACTCTTGAATCGAGCGGATGTCGTAGCCGGCTTCCAACAGGTGAGTCGCGAACGAGTGCCGCAGAGTATGGCAGCTCGCGGGTTTGGCGATGCCAGCCTTGAGCACGGCCAGCCGGACCGCCTTCTGCAAGACGGTCTCGTGCAGATGATGGCGCCGCCGCTCGCCGGTTCTCACATCACGATAAAAGCGAGTCGCCGGAAACACCCACTGCCAGCTCCATTCCCGCGCCGCATTGGGATACTTGCGGGCGATGGCGTCAGGCAGCTCGACATAACCTGCTCCGCACGCAAGATCAGCCTGGTGCTGCCGATAGGCTTTCTCCAGGTGCGCCTTGAGCGCAGTGGCGATGCTGGCGGGCAACACCGTCCTGCGATTCCTCCCTCCCTTTCCGTGGTGTACCACGATCTCGCGGCGATCGAAATCAACATCCTTGACTCGGAGCCGCAGGCACTCAAGCTGTCGCAGGCCTGCTCCATACATCAGGGAAGCCGCGAGCTGCGCGACACCGCGCAGCTCCCGGATGACGGCGGCAACCTCGGCTTCACTAAGCACCACGGGCAACTTCTGCCTGTGTTGAGCCCGGACGACATCGTTGAGCCACCCGAGGTTTTGACCGAGCACCTCTTTGTAGAGGAATAGGAGCGCGCTCAACGCCTGGTTCTGGGTGGAGGCACTCACGTGAGCCGAGGTGGCGAGATGCGAGAGGAAATCGGTGACCTCCGGCTTGCCCATGAGGGTCGGATGGCGCTTGCCGTGGAATAGGATGTAGCGGCGGATCCAGCCAACGTAGGCCTTCTCGGTCCGGCGGCTGTAGTGGCGCGTCCGGATTGCTATTCGGACCTGATCAAGCAACCGAGGTGGCGGTTTGTTTTTGTACACCGCGAGCGGCTCGCTAATGAACAGGCTAAGAATCTGAGGGCCGGGATTGGCCAGGATGGAGGCCGCCGTTGACATCTGACCGTTGGCCGCCATGTTACGCCTACGTAGAACCGCTTTGCAAGTGAAGATTGTCATTCCCTTATTTAGATGCGGGCCGGCAGTCATTTCTGGCAAGTTGAGTGCCAAACAGTTTCCAGGAGCTGTGGCGGGTATCGCGCGCCTGCAGCATTCCAAATGAAGGTAAACGCAGCACACGCCTTGGGTTTCTGCAACTCCAGGCCTTGCGGGACCTCGATTGCGGCCCTGACAGGCCGCTCGGGCGAGGACGCCCCCTACCTTTGTCCCCGTTTTGAGGTGAGGAGGTCGCCGAGGACCAGGGCGTCGAGGCCGCTGCCGAGGTAGCAGCTCACCGCCTCCTCCGGCGTGCACACGATCGGCTCGCCCTGAACGTTGAAGGAGGTATTCATGATCACCGGAACGCCGGTGCACCGCTCGAACGCCTCGATCAGCCGGTAGTAGCGCGGGTTGACCTCGCGCTCCACTGTTTGCAACCTCCCGGTCCCGTCGGCATGGGTCACCGCCGGAATCGCGCCGCGCTTCTCGGGGCGCACCGGCAGCACCACAATCATGAACGGCGAGGGGCTCGGGTGCTCGAAATACTCGCCGACCCGCTCGGCCAGAATCGAGGGCGCGAAGGGCCTGAAGCGCTCGCGGAATTTCACCTTGGCGTTGACCACGTCCTTCATCTCGGCGCGGCGCGGATCGGCCAGGATGCTGCGGTTGCCCAGCGCCCGAGGACCGTACTCCATCCGGCCTTGAAACCAACCGACCACCTTGCCGGCGTCGAGCAACGCGGCGGTGCGGGCCTCGATGTCTTCGCAGCGCTGATATTCGAGGCCGCGCTGCTCCAGCGCGCTCCGCATCCGCGCCGCATCGAACTCCGGCCCCAAGTACGCGTGCCGCATCGTCGGGGTGCGCCGCCCTTTCAGCACCGCGTTGTGCAGATAAAGCGCCGCGCCCAAGCCGGCGCCGGGGTCGTTGGCCGCCGGCTGAACGAACAGCTCGTCGATCTCGGTTTCGGCCAGGATCTTGCCGTTGAGGACGCTGTTGAGCGCCACCCCGCCGGCCAGGCACAACTTGCGGCTGCCGCCGCCGACCTGCAGCAGATGGCGCACCAGCCCCAGGCCGATCTCTTCGGTCACCTGCTGAAACGACGCGGCGATGTCGGCGAAACGTTCGTCCTCGATCGGCTCGTCGGCCCGGCGCGGCGGGCCGAACAGCTCGACGAAGCGCGCGCCGTACCAGGTGCGCTTGTCGGCCAACTGAAAGCTGAAATAGTCCAGGTCGAGCCTAAAGCTCCCGTCCGGATGGAGCCGGATCAGCCGCCGCACCCGATCGGCGAAGCGCGGCTTGCCGTAGGCCGCGAGCCCCATCACCTTCCACTCGTCGCTGTACACCCGATAGCCCAGAAACTGCGTCGCCGCACCGTAGAACACGCCGAGCGAGTGCGGATAGACCACCTCCTGGATCTTCTCGATTCTTTGGCCGCGACCCCGCGCCAGCAGCGTGGTGGTCCACTCGCCGGTGCCGTCCAGCGACAGGATCAAGGCGTCGTCCCACGGCGATGGGTAGTAGCAGCTCGCAGCGTGGGCCAGGTGGTGCTCGATGTAATGACGCCGGAACCGCGCCGCTGGAACGCCAAGAGCGCGCCGCAGGGTGCCGCCGACCTTGACCATGCCGAGCCAAGCGCCCACGTCCCCCCGCACCGCCTGTGCATCGGTTTCCTGCCGGCGAAAAAATGCCAGCGAGTGCGGCAGGTTGGAGACCAGCTGCAGCAGGCGCGGCCCCACCGCCCGCCACGGATGCCAGTAGAACGCCAGATGATCGAGCTGATCGAGCTCGATGCCGCCCTGCTGCAGGCAGAAGCGAATCGCGTTGGCCGGAAAGACGCCGGTGTGCTTGACCCGGGTGAAGCGCTCCTCGTCGGCCGCCGCCACGATCTCGCCATCGATCAGCAGCGCCGCGCTCGAAGCATGGATGAAGCTCGTGACTCCGAGAATGTGCATGCGGCCGCGCCGCCGCGCCGGGCGGCGAATCCGCCATCATGGGCGGCTCAGTCGGAATCGGCAAGCTGCCGCTCACGGTCTCCGGTCGCTGCAAAAGGGTGCGCCGACTCGCGCGGCTCGCTGCCCTCAAGCTTCACGCGGACGCCTAGATGGCGGGCATCGGCGCGAGCCGACTCGAGGAATGGCACGCTGCCATGACGCGCGCGCACCCACAACGAGCCGTAGGCGCCGACGCGGCGCAGCTCGATCCGAGCCGATACCGGCCGGCGGCTCGGAACCTCGATCGCGACCGGCCGGGCTCCGACCAGCGCCACGCGGTTCTCGACTAATGAGAGCAAGCCGATCTGCGCTTCAGTCTCAGCGGCCGCGGCGCCGGAGCGTTTCAGCTCGACCCAACGCCGGGGCTTGATCCAAAAACCGTTGGAGCCGGCGCGCCACCCGCCCGCCGGCTCCAGACACCAAGTCGCCCCCTCGGCATGGATGCACGGCCCCAGGAGCTGGCCCGAGCTTGCATAGCGAATCGCGCCAACGAAAAGCAGAATCGTCGCCGCGGCCGCCGTGGTCGCGAGCGCCACCGAGCCGCCGCGCCGGCCTGCCTTGCGAGCGCCGCCGGCCCCAGCAGCTCCGACGCACCCGCGCAGCAGAATCCAGGCCAGCAATCCGAGGGCAACCAGCCAGGCCAGTGGGACCCACCAACTTGCTTCCGGATCGATGAGGTTGGGCGCGAAGCGGGTCCAATCGATCCGACTTGAAGACAGATCGACGAGCAGCCGGCTTCGCTCGCGCGGGAACGCCCAGTTCGAGCGATTGAGCAGCCACGGCTCGCGCCAGATGGCATACCCACTGAGCGCGAGCGACCACCCCGCGGCGGCTCCGGCCGCGATCCAGCCGCCGCGGCTCCGCAGCCGCGCCGCGCCGAGCACAGACAACATCAACAGAAAGGGTACGACCGCCACCAGATGCCGCGCCGGAGGCGAATGACCGTCCCAGTTGCCATGCCAGAAAACCAGCGCCAGGTGCGGCAGCACCAAGGCCAACACAGCGATCGCGGCACGAGGCCGGCTGCGCCACAGACTCAAGCAACCCGGAAGCGCCAACAGGTAATACGGAGCGTGGAACAGGAGCCCGACTTTTTGATCGATGAGGTAGCCCAGCGCTAGAGTCAGGCTGTTGGGGATCCGCTCTCGGACTCCCCCGCGGGCGTAGTCCTGCTGCTTACCGCCCGGAGCGCTCCCGTTCTGCGCTCCTTCCGGGCCACGATCCCAGCCGTAGACCGCCAGCGGCGAGGGCGAGCCGTACAGCAGCTGGTTGGTCGCAAGATAGGCAGCTCCGCCGGCCAACAGAACGATCAGGGCGGCGGCCAGGCTGCGGCGGCGCGCTCGCGTTCGCCAGACAAGCAGACCGATCGCACCGAGCCAGAGCCCCAGATATTTCGGACCCAGAAACGGCCACAGGCTGATCAGACCCGCGACGCAGGCAGCGCGGCGGCTGCCGAGCTCGCCTTCGAAGGCCAGGCAACGCCAAACCAGCAGCGCGATCAGCGCGGCGAGAAGCTCGGGAAAGACCCGGTAGGCGAACGGCCAGAGCGGCAACGTCGCGGCGCCGAACGCCGCGCCTAACCAAGCCCGCGGCGCGCGCAGCCCGAGCCGAACAAGACCAGCCGCCACCACGGCGATCGCCGCCAAGAACATCAGGCTCAGGCCCAGCCGAGCGGCCGGCAGCGCGTAGCGGGGGCCCAAGGCAAACCCGGCCCGATAGAAAGGCGCCAGGTAGAGCGGGAGCAGCAGCCCCTGGCTTGGCACCGACACGCCGGCGCCGCGCAGGATCGCGCGCGACTGGAGCCGGCCCGGATAGAAGTGGCGATAGTCGCGCCGCAGGTTGTTGGGCCGCAGATTCAGGTCGCCGTCGAGCGCCACGGAATGCGCGGTCAACAGATAGTGCGCCTCGTCGCCCACCGGCGCCTCGAGATCGACCCAAGTGCCGCTGGCCAGCAATAGGACCGCGCATGCGCCCGTGGCCAGCAGGCCGCGGCGCAGCCAGGGCGAACCGCGGCCGCGGCGCCATCGGTCGATCCAGCTCATCTTGATTCGAAAGGATAGACCAGCGTCATTCCGGCGCAAGCCGGAATCCAGTGGGCGCCCCCCGACACCTGTCCCTGTTCTGCGCCCTGTGTTAACCTCTTTACTTCGATTCATTCGCCCCGCCTGCCATGCCCAAGAAACACTACCTGTTCACTCCCGGCCCCACACCGGTTCCACCGGCGGTGAGCGCGGCCGAATCCCGGCCGCTGATCCACCACCGAACCGCCGAGTTCTCGGCCTTGTTCGAGGCAGCCAGCCGGCGTCTCCAATGGCTGTTCGACACTGCAGAGCCGGTGCTGGTCCTGACCGGCTCGGGCACCTGCGCCATGGAGGCGGCGCTGGTCAACTTGATGCGCCGCGGCGGCCAAGTTCTGGTGGTGCTCGGCGGGAAATTCGGCGAGCGCTGGGGCGAGATCGCCCGCGCCTATGGTCTCGAGATCGTGCCGCTCGACGTGCCCTGGGGCGAGACGCTCTCGGCGGATCAGCTCGAAGCGGCGCTCGCGGAGCATCCCCAGGCTACTGCCGTGTGCCTGACCCAGGTGGAGAGCTCGACCGGGGTGCTGTTCGACATCCAGGCCCTGGCCCGCGTCGCCCAACGCCGCGGCGCGCTCGCGATCGTCGACGGCATCACCGGCATCGGCGCGCACCGCTTCCACTTCGACGCCTGGAAAGTCGACGCCGCAGTATGCGGTTCGCAGAAAGCGCTCGGGATGCCGCCCGGTTTGGCCTTTGTCGCGCTCAGCCCGCGCGCCTGGGAGGCGGCGGAGCGCTGTGACCTGCCGCGCTACTATCTCGATCTGCGCGCGTACCGCAAAGCGCTCAGAGATGCGACCACGCCGTTCACTCCGGCGATCAGCTTGGTCGCCGCGCTCGAGCAGGCGCTGATCGAATTGCAGCAGACCGGCCTCGAGCCGCTGTGGCGACGCCATCAGATCCTCGCCGACGCCACCCGCTTGGGGGCCCAGGCGCTGGGCTTGGAGCTGCTCGCCAAGGCCGATCCCTGCAACATTCTCACCACCATCCTGGCGCCGCCGAATGTGGATGTGAACCGGCTCCTTGCGCTGCTGCGCGATGACCTGGGGGTTTCCTTCGTCGGCGGGCAAGGGCCGCTCAAAGGCAGGATCCTGCGAATCGGGCATCTCGGCTTCTTCAACCCGTTCGACATCGTGACCGCCTTGGCGGCGCTCGAAACCGGGCTGCACCGGCTCGGCTACGAATTCACCATCGGCGCCGGCGTGCGCGCCGCGCACGCCTATTTGATTGAGCACGGCGCCGAAGCCTTCTGACCCTAACGTCTCGTTGGAGCTCGCCATGAAGACACCCAACACATTCTGGATCCTGGCCCTGGCGGCGCCGCTCTACGCCTGCCAACCGGCTGAACCGGTGGGCGAAGATTGGAGCCCCGATCCCGAGCCCTCCGCGGCCGAAACCGACCGCGCCGCCAAGTCGAAGACCCAAGCCGAGCCGGCCCCGGTCGTGCCGGCCCCGGCGCCGACTCCGAAGGCAGCCCCCGCGCCGGCCCCGGCGCTGGACTCGGACTCGACCGAGGTCGAGCGGCTCCATGCCGATCTGCGGCGCGCGCGCGAAGAGCTCGAGCGCGCCCTCGAGCAGGTCGACGCCGACAAGCTTTCGCGCGAGCTCGAGGACCAGCTCGGTCAGGTCGACCTGCAAGCGGTCCGGCAGCAGATCGAGGCGATGCTGCGCAGCGTCGATCTCAAGAGCATGCGCGCCGAGCTCGAGCAGCGGCTTGAAAACGAGCTGCGCGACTCGATCCGCCAGCAGGTCCAAGCCGAAGTGCAAGCCCAGCTTGCGGCGCTACGGGACGAGGTCGCCGCGCTGCGCCGCGAGCTCGAGCAGCTCCGCAGCGAGCGCGCCGGAGCTGCGCCGTGACCGAAGAGATCGGGTTCCGCTTCCGCTTTCGTTTTGCAGGCGACCGGGCTGCGGCCGAGGCCAAGCTCGGCGAAATCGCTCAAGCGTTCCGCCAGCTGCGGCTCGACGAGGTTGGCGAGCTGGTGATCGTCGACGAGCTCACCCAGCGCTGCGAGGACGTTCCGCGCTACTACTCCGCCACCCCCAAGTATTACCGCTACTGGGTGGCGCGCACGCAGCAGGAGACGATCCAGAATTGGCCGCGGGCGCTGGCGCTGATCCTGCCGGTCATGGTGGTCGACGGCTGCGACCGTTTCGAGGTCGCGCTCTGCTCTGCCGACGATCGGAGCTGGCGCGGCTACGGTGAGACGGTGACCGAGTACGCTCCGGATTTCGAAGAAACCCACGGCACGATCCGCGAGCTGCTCGCGATCTGCGAGCGCCACGGTATCCTGGAGTGGTTCGAGGACACCCGCAAAAAGCTCAAGCCTTCCTAGATCTCGACGGCTGCCGTGGGCAAGCTCTGCTCTGCCCACGGACGACATGCGACCAGCTACGGGCGATTTAAGCACTCGTTGTGTTGTCCATGGGCAAAGCGAAGCTTGCCCACGGCACCCCAAGAAATCTCGGCCTCGGAGGGGCATGCGGCCAAACTGACCCACAACGAACAGTGCTTGACCCTTCGGCAACACCGCCCCTATATTGAAACCGTCTCGGGCGGTTAGCTCAGCTGGGAGAGCACCACGTTCGCAACGTGGGGGTCGAGGGTTCGAATCCCTTACCGTCCACCAACTTCGAAACGCCGTTCGTCAACCCGGGCGCGGCGACGCTCCCGGGTTGCTGTTTCTCCCACATGGTCGCCGCCGGCCCATCCTCGATCGCCGCGCTGCTCGCCGCAGCGCTCGCTCTGGCCCCGCCCGCGACCCAGCCGAGCGGCGCTGACCGACGCGAGGTCGTCGATCTAACGGTCGGCCCCGGCACCGTCGTGCTGATGGATCCCGAGCGCCGCGTGATCGAAAACGGCGCGGTCGTGATCCGCGGCGGCAAGATTGTCGCGATCGAGCCGGCCGCCAGCGTCGCCGAGCGCTACCGGGCGGAGCGGCACATCGACGCCGGAGGCGGTCTCATTCTTCCCGGTTTGGTCAACACCCACGGCCACGCGCCGATGGTGCTGCTGCGCGGCGTGGCCAGCGACGTGCGGCTCCAGGACTGGCTCGAAAAGTCCATCTTCCCGGCCGAGAAAGCGCTGGTCGACCCCGATTTCGTGTACTGGGGCACCTTGCTGGCCAGCGCCGAGATGCTGCGCTCCGGCACCACCACCTTTGCCGACATGTACTACTTCGAAGATCGGATCGCGGCGGCGGTCGAACGCGCCGGCCTGCGCGGCGTGCTGGGGCAAACCATCATCCGCTTCCCCGCGCCGGACTACCCCACGCCGGCGGCGGCGCTGGCGGCGACCGAGCGCTTCATCGCGACTTGGCGCGAGCATCCTCGGGTGGTGCCGGCGGTGGCGCCGCACAGCCCCTATCTGCTGGACGGCCCCGATCTGCAAGCCTGCAAGCGGCTCTCCGATCGCACCGGCGCGCCGCTCCTGATTCACGTCTCGGAAACCTACCGCGAACGCGACCAGGCCCAGGCCGCTCATCAGGGGCGCACGCCGCCGCAGCTGCTCGAGTCGCTCGAGGTTCTCGGACCGCGCGTCCTCGCCGCCCACTGCGTCAGCGTGACCGCGGACGACATCGAGCTGCTCCGGCGCCGCGGCGCCGCTTGCTCGCACAACCCGGAGAGCAACATGAAGCTCGCCAGCGGGATCGCGCCGGTGCCCGAAATGCTGGCGGCCGGTCTCACGGTCGGCCTCGGCACCGACGGCCCGGCCGGCAGCAACGACAACCTGGATATGTTCGAGGCGATGGACTTCGCCGGCAAGCTGGCCAAAGTGCACAAGCTCGATCCGACCGTGCTCCCGGCCGAGCGGATTCTCGCGATGGCCACCATCGACGGCGCCCGCTCTCTCGGCTTGGCGGACCGAATCGGCTCGCTGGAGCCGGGCAAGGAAGCCGACTTGATCGTGATCCGTACCGGAGCCCCGCACTTGGAGCCGTACTATTCCCCGTACGCGCAGCTGGTCTACAACGCCAAGGGCGCCGACGTTCGCCACGTGCTGGTTGCCGGCCAGCCGTTGGTGCTCAACGGCAGCCTGCTCACGCTCGACGAGAGCGAGCTGGTGGCGCGCGCCCGTTTCTACCGCGACCGCGTGCGCCAAGTCCTGAGCGCCGAGATGCCCTAATCCAGGCCGGACGACATGATCCTGATTCCAGCCGGGCCCTTCCTGTACGGCGAAGAGCGCATCGCGACCGAGCTGTCCCACGCCTACCACATCGACCGGGTCCCGGTCACCAACGCCGAATACCAGCGTTTCCTCGAAGCGCTGCCCGACGCGGAGCGCGCCGGCCGCGAGCCCGACGACTGGCGCGGCGGCCGCCATCCCGAAGGCAAGGCCGATCACCCGGTCACCGGTGTCAACAGCGAAGATGCCATGGCCTACGCCGCCTGGGCCGGCAAACGGCTTCCGACCGAAGCGGAGTGGGAGAAGGCGGCGCGCGGCAGCGACGGCCGAACCTACCCTTGGGGCGAAGGGCTCGATCCGAAACGCTGCAACGTCAGCGAGAGCGGCATCGCCGACACCACTCCGGTCGGCTCCTACCCCGACGGCGCCAGCCCGTACGGCTGCCTCGACATGGCCGGCAACGTCTGGGAGTGGTGCAGCAGCTGGTACCAGGAAGGCGTCTACCGCATCCTCCGCGGCGGATCGCACGACGAGAGCGGCGAGGTGGCGTACTGCGCGCGGCGCAAGAGCTTCATGCCCGACCTGCGCAACTACGACATCGGCTTTCGCTGCGCCAAAGACGCCTGATCTTCGGGGCCGCCCGTTTTCGCCGCGCTCGGGCTAAGGAAGGATGCGAAGGCCGGCGTCCTTGATCTCCGCGCCGACCTGCGACTCGAACTGCTTGAAATTGTCCGCGAAGCGGGTGGCGAGCTCGCGCCCCTTGCGGTCGTAGGCCGACGGATCCGGCCAGGTGGAGCGCTGATTCAGCACGTTGGACGGCACCCCGGGACACTGGTTCGGCACCAGGGCGCCGGTCAACGGGTCCTCGGAGTACGATGCTCTGGAGAGCGAGCCGTCGAGCACCGAACGCACCATCGCGCGGGTGTACTCCAGCTTCATCCGCCGCCCCACGCCGTGCGGCCCGCCGCTCCAACCGGTGTTGACCAACCAAACGTCGGCGTCGTGCTTGGCGATCTTCTCGCCCAACAGCTGAGCGTAGACCGCGGGCCGCAGGGCCATGAACGGCGCCCCGAAACAGACGCTGAACGTCACCTTGGGCTCGGTGATGCCGCGCTCGGTGCCGGCGACCTTGGCAGTGTAACCGGAGAGGAAGTGGTACATCGCCTGGGCGCGGCTCAGACGCGCCAGCGGCGGCAGCACGCCGAACGCGTCGGCGGCCAGAAACAGCAGGTTGCGCGGGTGTCCGGCGATCCCGCTGGGCGTGGCGTTGGGGATGCTCTCGATCGGGTAGGCCGCGCGGGTGTTTTCCGTCAGCGCGTCCGAATTCAGATCCAGCCGGCGGGTCGCGCTGTCGATCGCGACGTTCTCCAGAATGGTGCCGAACATCTCGGTGGTCGCGAAGATCTCGGGCTCGCTGTCGCGCGAAATCCGGATCACCTTGGCGTAGCAGCCGCCTTCGAAGTTGAAGATACCGCGATCGCTCCAGCCGTGCTCGTCGTCGCCGACCAGGACCCGGTCACGACTGGTCGAGAGCGTGGTCTTGCCGGTTCCGGACAGACCGAAGAACAGCGCCACGTCATCGGATTTGGCCCCGTAGTTGGCCGAGCAGTGCATCGACAGCACGTGCTCGAGCGGCAGCACGTAATTCAGGATCGTGAAGATCGACTTCTTGATCTCGCCGGCGTAGCTGGTCCCGCCGATCAAGACCAGCTTGGAGCCGAAGTGCACCAAGATGAAGACCTCGGAGTTGGTGCCATCGACCGCCGGCTGGGCGTTGAAGCTGGGCGCGCAGATGACGGTGAACTCGGGCCGGTGCGCTTGGAGCAGCTCGGGATCGCGCTCCCGGATGAACATGTTGCGCGCGAACAGGCTCTGCCAGGCGGTTTCGGTGATGATCCGGATCGGGATCCGATAGTCGGGATCGGCGCCGGCGTAGCAGTCCTGCACGAACAGGTCGCGACCTTGCAGATGGGCCAGCAGGCGGCTCCTCAGCCCTTCGAACTGCTCCGCCTCCATCGGACGGTTGACCGTGCCCCACCAGATGTTTGGATCGCTGGTCGGCTCGCGGACGATGAACTTGTCGTTGGGCGAACGCCCGGTGTGCTGTCCGGTTCGAACCACCAGCGGGCCGCGATGCGCCACGATCCCCTCGCGGCGCCGGATCGCGTACTCGCACAGCGCCGCGCTGCTCAGATTCCACCAGGCGTGGTTGATGTTCTGGATCCCGTGGATCTCTAGGCCGAACCGGCTCGCAAACGGCATGGCGCCTCCCTCAAAGCTGGCGGTAAACCCTTGTCATCCTTGCAGGAATGCGGCGTCGGATCAACTCCGCGGGATTCCGCCCCGGAGGCGTTCCAGCCGGCCGGGAGGCGATCCGGCGGCCAGAAATCCACAAAAAATCCACCTGTGCAAAACTCCTGTTGAAAACCTCCGGCGGGGCTAGAGACGGTAGCGCAAAAGAGCGCCGATCTTGCCGCTGCGGTCCAACAAAGTGCCGCCTGGAATCTGCTCGATCTGCGCACCTTGTTGAAAGGCGCGGGCGATCGCCTCGCCGACCACGTCGGTCAGCGCCTCGGTCGCCGAGCCGCAGATCTCACAACGCCGCGACGAGGTCGACAGCGCGCCGCATTCGCGGCACTGGCTCCCGGTCGCGCCATAGCCCTCCCGCACCAGCAGCAGACCCACCTGTCCAAGCTGCAGCGCCTGAAGCGTCTGCTTGAGGCCCACCACCCCGAGGCCGGCCTTGCGCGCCAAACGCTCTTCGAGCTCCTCCACCAAGCCCTGCTTGCGCACCTGCTCGAACTGCTGCTTGACCTCCCAGGCGCGCTTGGCCGCGGTGTCGAGCGGCGCGTCGGGCTCGAGATGGATGCGCTCGACGACTCCATCCGCCAGCTCCGCGGACAGAAACCCTTCGAACAGCGGCAGGATTTCCTGATGGCCGCCCAGCACGATCCCGGCGCAGCGGTGGGCGCGGAAGTACTCCTGGGCCCGCGCCGCGACGGTCCGATAGTGATGGTGCTCTTCCTCAATCGCATGGCGCTCGAGCCGCTTCTCGGCCCGGCTCAAACGCACCTTCTCGTGTTTCCCGAGCGGCGCGCGCTCCAGGTCCACCACCCCTTCCGGGTGCCCCAACAGGATATGAAACAACCGCGCCCGGGCGCGATCGACCAGAATCACGCCGTAGGCGCGCTCGCCCTCCAGCACCAGGGCCAGCGGCGTGATGTAAGGAACCCGCCGCACCGTCATCAGGCTGGCCAGCGGCAGCGGCAGCCGCACCACCTTCCACAGCCCGGCTTGCGCGGAGCTGAAAATCGCGACCGTCTTGGTGCCCTTGCGATCGAGCTCGGTATCGACGTAGGCCTGAATCCGGCGCAGGTCCTGCTCGACGCTGGAGAGCTCACCCGGCGACAGCTTGCGGCCGGGTAGCGCCTGGCGCTGCTGGCGCACCAAATCCTTGAGCCGCGCCTGGTAGCCTTGGCGGATGTGGCGGCGGCCGTCGACCCGCAGATAGAGGCTGGTCACCGGGCCATCGCTCGCCGGAGCGGCGAGCTGTTTGAGCTGGGCGCGGGTCAGCAAGCTACTTTTCTTCGGCTTCGTGGCGCTTGGGCGAGGCCTCGATGATCTTCTGGGCGATGTGCGCCGGTACCTCGGCGTAGTGATCGAACTCCATCGAGAAGCTGCCACGCCCGCCGGTGATCGAATTGAGATCGGGAGCGTAGGTCAGCATCTCGGACATCGGCGCATGCGCCTTGATCACCGAGTTGCCGTCGGTATTCTCCATCCCCAACATCCTCCCGCGCCGGCTGGTCAGGTTGCCGAGCACGTCCCCCATATTTTCCTCGGGGGCGGTCACTTCGACGGTCATGATCGGCTCCAGCAGCACCGGCTCGCATTTCTCCATGCAGGCTTTGAACGCCAGCGATCCGGCGATCTTGAACGCCATTTCGCTCGAATCGACATCGTGATAGGAGCCGTCGTAGACCACGGCGCGGAAATCCACCACCGGATAGCCGGTCAAGTAGCCCTTCATCCGCGCTTCCTGGATGCCCTTCTCGATCGCGGGCAGGTAGTTCCGAGGGATCGAGCCGCCGAAAATCTCCTCGGCGAACTCGAACTCGGATCCGCGCGGCAGCGGCTCCATTCGCACCCAACAGTCGCCGTACTGCCCGCGGCCGCCGGTCTGGCGCTTGTAGCGTCCCTGGGCCTCGGCCTTGCGCCGAATCGTCTCGCGGTAGGGAACCTTGGGTGGGCTGAGCGTCACCTCGACCCCGAACTTGCGTTTGAGCTTGCCCACCACGACGTCGATGTGCTGGCTGCCGGCGCCCGATACCAGCAGCTCGTTGGTCACCGGATCGCGATCGAAGAACAGCATCGCGTCCTCTTCTTGCAGCCGCTGCATGGCGTTCGAGAGCTTGTCCTCGTCGCCGCGGCTCTTGGGGTGCAGGGCGTAGGAGATCGACGGCTTCTTGAACACCACCGGCGGATAGACGATCGGATCGCTCTTGTCGCTGAAGGTGTCCCCGGTGGCGGTGTCGCGCAGCTTGGCCACCGCCCCCAGATCGCCGGCCTTGAGCTCGGCCGCCGCGGTGATCTGCTTGCCCTGCAGCACCGCGATCGCGCCGAGCCGCTCGGCATGCTCTTTGGTCTGGTTGTCGTAGCTGTGATCGGACTGAACCTTCCCGCTGTAGACCTTAAACAGGCTGATCTTGCCGGAGAACGGATCGACGGTGGTCTTCCACACGAAGAAGCTGACCGGCTCGGAGGCCGCGACCTGGCGCTGCCTGGGCTCGCCGCTGGACGGATGCCGGCCCCGGGCCGGCCCGCGCTCGTTCGGCGCCGGCGCCCATTGCACCAGCGCGTCGAGCAGCGGCTGGCTGCCCTGGTTGCGCAGCGCGCTGCACACCAACACCGGAAACAGCTTGCGCGCACCGACCGCCTGCTTGAGCCCGCTCTTGAGCTGCTCTTCGCTGAGCGCCCCTTCCTCCAAGAAGCCCTCCAGCAGCGCGTCATCGCTTTCGGCCACCATCTCCATCAGGCTTTCGCGCTGGCTCTCGACCTGCTCCTTGAGCTCGCTCGGAACCTCGCCCTCCTCCATCTTGCCGCTGCCATCGGCGGCGAATTGGTAGGCCTTGAGCTTGAGCAAGTCGACCAGGCCGCCATACGCCGCCTCGCCCCCGATCGGAAGCTGGACCGCGACCGCGGCCCGCCCCAGGCGGCTCGCGATCGACTGCATCGCGCGCGCGAAGCTGGCGCGCTCCCGATCCAGCTTGTTGACCACCACCAGCACCGGCAGCTCGAACTCTTCGGCGAATTTGAAGACCTTCTCGGTTTGGGCCTCGACCCCTGCGACCGCATCGACCACGAGCAGCATGGCGTCCGCCACTCGCAGCCCCAGCTTGGCCTCGTGGATGAACTCCAAGTAGCCCGGGGTGTCGATCAGATTGACCTTGGTCCCCTTCCACTCACAGAACGCCACCGAGGCGCTGATGCTGAACTTGCGGGCGATCTCGTCTTCGTCGAAATCGGTGATCGTGGTGCCTTTGTCGACACTGCCCAACCGGTTGGCGGCGCCCGCGCTGAACAGCAGCGCGGAAGCCAGCGAGGTCTTGCCGGTATGGCCGTGCCCACAGAGCGCAATGTTGCGGATCGCCTCGCTATCGTAGGTCTTCATCCGAGCCGGAACCTCCAGAAAGTTAGGGGTCCACTCATATTACACAGCCCCCTGGGGGCCTACAAGACCGCCGCAGCCGCGCTGCGTCGGCCGCAAGGCGTGCCGGACCCGCCCCCGCACTCGCCGGGCCAACCGGCTCAAAGTGCTACTATCGGAAGCATCCCAGACAAGGAGAGCGCTGTGAACGAAAAGAAAAGAGTCGAGATCAAGGTCCAGGCGGATCTGCCGGTTCAGGAGGGCGCCTACTCCAACTTCGCCAAAATCGGCCACACCGCCGACGAGGTCACTATCGACTTTCTCTACATCAACTTCGACCCGCCCTTCGGCCGCCTGCGCTCCCGGATCATTCTCTCTCCCGGACACGCTAAACGACTGCTGGCGGCGTTGAACGACAACCTGCAGCGCTACGAGTCCAGCTTCGGGCCGATCGTGACCCCGGTGCAGCCGCCGCCCGACCTCGGCTTGGTGCAGTGACCCAACAGCCGCCCAATTCGCGCGCGCCGATCCTGCCCTACGCGATCGACCGGCTCCAACCGCTCGAGCGTCGGATCTGGTGCAACCGCAACCTCAACCTGGCCTCGATTCGCGCGATCGGCTTCGACATGGACCACACGCTCGCGCTCTATCGTGCCGAGCGCTTCGAGGGGCTGGTGTTCAAGGCCGCGCTCGAGCGCTTGATCGCGCAGCGCTGGTGCGCGCCGCAGACGCGCGCGCTGCGCTACGATCCCCACTTCACGATCCGCGGTCTGGTGGTCGACAAGGCGCGCGGCAACGTGCTCAAGATGGACCGCAACAATTACGTCACCACCGCATTCCACGGCCGGCGCCGGTTGACCTTGCAGGAACGCAAAACGCTCTACCGCAATCAGCGCATCGATCTCGACGATCCCGCCTACGCTTCCACCGACACCTTCTTCGGTCTGGCGGATGTGGCGCTGTACAGCGCGCTGGTCGATTGGCACGACCGCCAGCGCGCGGCGCGCGACTGGGCCGAGCTGTTCGAGCAGGTGCGGGCTGCGGCCGACGACGTGCACCGCGACGGACCGGTCAAACCCCAGGTGCTGGCCCAGCCGGCGCGTTTCTTTCGCCGCGATCCGCGCCTGCCGCAGACCCTCGACCAGTTTCGTCGCGCCGGCAAGCAGCTCTTCCTGCTCACCAACTCGGAGCCGTTCTACAGCGATGGGGTCATGGGCTTCCTGCTCGATGGCCGGCTGCCGGGTTACCCGAGCTGGCGCGATTACTTTGATGTCGTGGTGATGGCCGCCCGCAAACCCGATTTTTTCAGCGCCGGCGCAGCGCTGGTTCCACAGCCACAGGCAGCAGGCAGCTATACCGGCGGCAACATGCGCCAGCTCGAAGAGCTGCTCGGCTGCAGCGGCGATGCGCTGCTGTATTTCGGCGATCACACCTACGGCGATATCCTGCGCGGCAAGAAAAGCGGCTGGCGCACCGCCATGATCGTGATCGAGCTGGAAAAGGAGATCGCGGTCGAACGCCGCTTCGCCGCCGCCTCACGCCGGATGCGCCGGCTGGCGGAGCGCCGCCGCCAGCTCGAGTTGCGCCGCGCCGAACGCTTCCTCGCTGGCCTCCCGGGGCAGGGCGCGGCAGGGCCTGCGCTGCAGGGTCTGGAACGGCAAGCCCTGGTGCTGCGCCAGCGGATCGAAGCGCAGGAAAGGGCGATTTATTTGGCCCACAATCCGCGCTGGGGCCGGCTGTTCAAGGAGTTCGGCACCCTGTCGCGCTTCGGCCGCCAGGTCAAGACCTTCGCTTGCATCTACACCAGCCGGGTCAGCAACTTTCTGGGCTACCCGCCGGATCACTATTTCGCGGCCGCCGAGGACTGGATGCCGCACGAGCCCCCGGTTCAGGAGCAGGTCGAGACCGATCCGATCCGGAGCCGGAAGAGCGAGCCCTCCGCGCCGACCACGGCCAAATCCAGGCCGCGCCCGCGCGCCGCCAAGGCCACTCGCAAAGGCGGCTCCGGAAAAGCGCCGCGCCAGATCGCGTCCCCGCGCTGATCGAACAGGAGCAGCCGCTCGCTTTCGCTGACCACGGCCACGAGCGGGCCGCATCCGCCCGCCGCGCTCGCCGCCGCCAGGTCGACCGCCCCTTCCGGATAGCGCAGCAAGCGATCGTCCGAGCTGCCACCGGCGAACCACAGCGGCTCGGGCGCCGCCTGTCCGGCAAGGACCGTGGGGGCGAAGCCGATCGCGCCGCTGGCTTCGATCGCGCCGTCTTCGGGCGCGAGCCGGTGCCAGCGCTGCTCGCCGTCGGCCACCACCAGCTTCGCGCCGACCCGAGCCAACGCGGCGACCGCCTCGATTCCCTCTTGCCTCCAGCGCACCCGGCCGGCGGCGTCGAACCCGATCAGGCCCGGCGCGTAGAAGAAGCTCGCCGCCGCGCCGGCGCCGAACGCGGCGAACAGCATCGGCCTGGAGAAGCCCGGGTTGAAGCCGGGATCGAGCGGAATCGGATCACCGTTTCCCGCCACCAGCCGCAGGGCGCCGCCGCCGACCAGCAAGGTCGGTCCGGCCTCCAGCGCGCCGCCGGCCTCGGGCAGGGTCCGATTCCAGACCTCGCGCCCATCGCGACCGTAGGCCGCGATTCCGTCGTGGGTCGACACCACCAGCTCCGGCTCCGCATCGCCGTCGACATCGTGAAACACGGTGTCGGTCGCGTCGGCGGCGGGCACGGCGTAGAGCGCCTCGATCTCGATCCGGTCGCGCAGCTCTTCCCACACCATCCCCAGCCCCTCGCCTCGCCCTTGCAGCAGAGCACGCACCTGGCGTTCGAGCTCGTCTTCGGCGCCGGCCACATAGCCGCTGCGCCGCAGCCGCAAGCGCCCGTCGCGATCGATCAACGCCAGCAGCGGCAGCGAGATCAGCCGATAGCTCCGCTCCGCCGCCGGCGTGTGCCGATACAGCGGCAGGCTCAATCCGCGCTCCGCGAACCAGTCGCTCGGGTCGTCGAGCTCGCTGGGGTCGTCCATGTTGACCGCCAGGACCACCAGCCCGTCATCCTTCAGTCGCCCGTAGAGCCGCTGCAGCTCGGGCAGCTCATACTGGCACGGCACGCACCAGGTGGCCCAGAAATTGACCAGAACCACCTTGCCGCTGAAATCGTCCAGCGAGCGCGGCCGGCCTTCCAGATCGGTGATCGGCAGCGGCGGCGCCAGCGGCGGCGGCACGGCGAGCTCGCGCGGCGCCGCCGGCAGCGGTTCGACGCCGGCGCCGGCCAGAGCGGAGCGCAGCGCCGCCAAGCCATCCGTTTGGGAGGCCCGCGCCGCAGCCCAAAGCTCGGCCCCGGCCGCGGCGGCGGCGCCGCTCGCGAGCAGGGCCCGAGCCCGCAGCAGTTTCAGCGCGGGAGCCGCCCCCAGATCCCGGCTCCACCGCTCGCGGCCCGACAGATCGAACGCCCGCAGCAGCGCAGGCGAGGCTTCCAGGCGGATCGCCTCATCCAACCGCGCCAGCGCTGCTTGCGGCCGCCCCTGCCCGAGGTCCAGCTCCGCCAAGGTCGCGAGCGCGATCGAGCGCTCCTTCCGATCGCCGGCGACGTGCTCCAGAGCCCGCAGGGCCAGGCGCCGCGCCGCAGCGCCGTCGTTCGCGCGCATCGAGGCCTGCGCCGCGAAGTTGAGCACCGCGGGATCTTCCGGCTTGGCCGCCAGCCAATCCGCCATCCAAGCCCGGCGCTCCTCGGCCGACGCGTCGTCCCCCTTGAGACGCAGCCACAGCGCGCGGGCGGTGTCGGCGAAACGGCCCTCCGGATAGCGCCGCAAGAAAACCTCGATCGCCTCGACCTGCTCCGACCGGGTCGCAAGCAGGATCAGCGAGCGGAACTCGCCCTCTTCGTTGGCCGGATCCGGGGCGGACCGGAGCGCTTCCGGCTTCCGGATTACAGGTGGCGGCGGCACATCCGAGAGCAGCCCTTCGCCGCCTCCAATCAAGACGCACAGCGCCAGGCCGATTCGGAAAGCTGTCATGATTCTCAGCATAGCATCGAGCCGAATCGGCGATTGCGATCGCTGCGGACCGGCGGCAGACTCTGGATCGATGCGCCGCGCGCTCGCCTGGCTGCTCGCCGCCGGCTGGCTTTCGGCTTGCGCTCCCCGCTCGCCTGGCGCGGCGCGCGACCTGCTCCAGCAGGCGCTGGAACATCACGGGCTCGCAACCGAGCCCGTGGTCCGACTCCAGGGTCACGGTCAGATTCGGCGCCGGGTCGCGTCCGGCGAATTCGCCGGCACATTCCGCATCTGGATGGACGGCGATGACAAGCTGCGGCGTGATGAGAGCTTCTTCGGCGCGCACGCGACCCTGGTTCGGCTCGGCTCGGCCGTTTGGGGCCGCGGCGCCGCGCCCCTGCTCGACTCCGAGCGCCCCGCTCTGTCCGCCAGCCCGCTCGCTTTGATCCGTTTGGCTCCGAATCGAGCCGCGCCGAAGCTGGTGAGCTTCGAGCACGAGCCGGCCCTCACGACCGTTTTCCATCATCCGCGGCTGGGAGCGGTCCGCGCCTGGTTCCATCCAACCGATCGCTCTCTGCTGGGACTGGAGTTCGCGGAACGCGGCCGGCGGATCCTGCTCAGCTTCGCGCTGCAAGGCCGGAGCGGCTCGCTGAGCTTGCCGCGACACTATGTCTGCTTCCTCGACGGCGCCAAGGATGAAGAAGTGACGTTCGAGGCGCTCCGGCCCGATCCAAAGCTCTCCGCCCAGCGCTTCAGTACCGCTGGCCTGACCCGGCTCACTCCGACCAGGTAGAATGCGCGGCGCGCCCTCTGTACGTAGCTCCGGGCTTGCACCCCGTTTATGCCGCGACTACGATCGGCCGGCCGTATGAAAAAGAGCAAAGCCAAGCCCGACCCCAGCCTGCCGGAGCTGCTCGAGCCGCCGCTGCGCAAGATCTACGAGCGCTTCGAGCGCGAGAGCTACCGCGCCAGCGGAATTCCGGCCAAGTTCAAAGAGCTGATCGCGATGGCCGCCGCGCTGGTCTCGGGCGGACAGAAGACCCTCGAGCTGCACATCCAACGCTCGATCCGCGCCGGCGCGAGCCGCCAGGAGATTTCCGAGACCATCGCGATCGCCGCCGGCATTTCGGCCGCGACGCTGGTCGAGCGCGCCGACGCCGCCGAAAACCAATCGGAATAGCCGGCGGCCCGGGCAGCTGGTCGGGCGGCGGAGAGGGTGTCGGGCTAGAATGGCGCCGGAGATGCGGCCGCACCTTCTGATGGCCGCCGCAGCGCTGCTCGGTGCGGCCGCTGCCGCGGCGGCTCAGCCGACCAATCGCCCGGCCCAGCAGCAGCGGCTGCGCGACCTGCGCTCCGAAATCGAGCAGCGCCGCCGCTCGGAGACCGAGCTCGAGCACAGCGCCGGCGCAATCCAGACCGAGCTCGACCGACTGGGCCGCGAGGGCCGCGCATTGCGCGCGCGGCTCGACCAGCTGGCCGGCCGGATGATCCCGTTGGATCGCGAGATCGCCGGTACCGAGAGACAGGTCGAACAACACACGCTCGAGCTGGACCAGAAACGCGATGCGCTCGAACAGACCATCTCCACGCTCTACCGTCTCGGGCGGCTCTCGTATCTCAAAGTCCTGCTCGGCGCGAGCAGCGCCGGCGGCATGCTGCGCAACAATCGAGCGCTGGCCTACCTGGCGCACCGCGATTTCCAGGCGATCGAGGCTTACCGGGTGGCGCTCGCTTCGCTCAACCAGCAGCAGGCGCGGCTCGCGGCGCAGCGCGGCGAGCTCGAATCGATTCACGGCCAGGCGCTCCAGGCCCAGTCCGAGCTCGAGGCAACCCAGAAGCAGCAGCGGGCGCTGCTCGACCAGGTTCGCGCCCGCCTGCGCGAGAACCGAACCGTGCGCGCCCGGCTCGAGGGCCAGGAGCGCGAGCTGATGCGCTTGATCGAGCGGCTCGCCAAGCCGCGACGATCGCGCCCGCGCCCCGCTCCGGGCCTGCCGGCCGCCGAGCGGCTGCCCTGGCCGGTGCAGGGCGGCGTGGTCGTCTTTCCGTTCGGAGAGCTGCGCGAGGGTCAGACCGTCATCTCCTGGCCCGGCCTCGACATGTGGGTGCCGGCCGAAAGCCGGGTCAGCGCGGTCAAGTCCGGCCGGGTGATCTACAGCGACGCGGTCAAGGGCCTCGGACATGTCATCGTCATCGACCATGGCGACGAGCTCAAGTCGGTCTACGCCAAGCTCGAGACGCCGCGGGTCAAAGTCGGCGACCGCGTCGAGGCGGGGACCGTTCTCGCCAGCGTCCTCGCGGTCGATCCGGACAAGGAGACCAACTTCGTCTTCTCGCTCAACCGGGCCGGCCAAGCGGTCGACCCCGCTCGCTGGCTGCGGCAGCGCTGAACGAAAAGAGACGAAAACCGGGTGGCATGGGTGGCCGAAGGCCGCCCATGGATGGCCTCTGCCCGACCCAAGCAGAACCTGGCTCTCGTGCGCAGCCTCGTCCATGGGCTTGCTGCGCACGCCCATGCCACCCAACCTCCAACCTCACGACTCCTTCGCGGCGCGCCAGAGAGCTTCCATCTGCTCCAGAGTCGCCTGCTCCAGGGTTTTGCCTTGGGCCCGGAGCTCCTCCTCGATATAGGTGAAACGCTCCACGAAGCGCCGGTTGGCGCGTTGCAGCGCCTCTTCCGCGCTCAGGCCGTAGTGCCGCGCCAAGCTCGCCGCCGCGAACAGCACGTCTCCCATCTCTTCCGCCAGCCGATCCGGCGCCTCCTCCCGGGCCTGCTCCAGCTCGCGCAGCTCCTCGTCGAGCTTGGCGCGGACCCCTGCTGGTCCATCCCAATCGAAGCCGACCTGCGCGGCGCGCTGCGACAGCTTATGAGCCCGCATCAGCGCCGGAAGCGCCTTCGAGACCCCTTCGAGCGCGCCCGCCCCCGTGCCCCGCTCGCGGCGTTTGTGGGCCTCCCAGCGGCTCAGGACCTCTCCGCTGGTCGCCGCGACCTCCGCACCGAACACGTGCGGGTGGCGCCGGATCAGCTTCGCGGTGATCGCATCCGCCACCTCCTCGATGCCGAACGCCTTCTGCTCGCGAAAGATGCGCGACAGAAACACGATCTGCAGCAGCAGATCGCCGAGCTCGTCGCAAATCGCCCGCGGGTCGCCGGCCTCGAGCGCCTCCAGGACCTCGTGGACTTCTTCCAATAGGTAGGGCCGCAGCGATGCGACCGTCTGCTCGCGATCCCACGGGCAGCCACCCGGATCGCGCAGCCGGTCCATCACCTCGACCAGCCGCGCGAAGCCTCGGCCGGCGCGCTTGGAGGGCCCCCCGGGCTCCGGGGGTTTCACCGGCCCGAACCCGCCGCGCCAACCGGCCGGCCGCGGCCGCGCCGCGCCGAGAATCTTGAGCGCATGTTCGTGCAATGGTAGCATTGCCGCATCGCCATGGCCGACCCGAACCCCGAGGAGCCGATCAAGGTCACCGACCGGCGCCTGTTCAACAGCGAGGGCAAGCTGCGCGACGACGCCCCGGCCGAGGAGCGGCCGGCACGCAACCCGAAGCCCGCGGCCCGCTCGCCGCTCGAAGCCGAGCTCCCGCCCGACGTCGCCGGCTTCGCGTCGTTCGTCCTCTCGCTCTCGACCACCGCGCTGATCCATCTCGGCGAGATCGCCGAGCCCGGCAGCGGACAGCGGGAGGTCAATCTGGAGGCGGCGCAGCACATGATCGACATCCTCTCGATGCTGCGCACCAAGACCCGCGGCAATCTCAGCGCCGACGAGCAGAAGCTGCTGGAGGCGGTCCTGTACGATCTGCAGATGAAGTACGTCCAAGCCCGCCGCTAGCGGGCTCCCCGCCGTCAAATCGGCAAATCGGGGACAGGTTATTTAAATGAGTCTTGGGGACAGGTTATTTGAGGTAACCTGTCCCCACAAAGCGATTAAATAACCTGTCCCCGTTTTTCCGCTTTCGCCCTAGGGCGGGGCAAAACGGGCCCCAGTGGCCTCGGGATCCAAGTTGACGCCCTCCGGAGGCGAACCCATAATACGGGCGCTCTAAAACCGTTGTGAGGAGGAATGCATGAGCAAGATCATCGGAATCGACCTCGGAACCACGAATTCCGTGGTCGCCGTGATGGAAGGCGGGGAACCGGTCGTCATCACCAATCCGGAGGGCAGCCGGCTGACCCCGTCGGTGGTCGCCTTCACCAAGAAAGGCGAGCGCCTGGTCGGACAGGTGGCCAAGCGCCAGGCGGTCACCAACCCGGAGAACACCGTTTACTCGATCAAGCGCTTCATGGGGCGCCGCTTCAACGAAGTCAATGAAGAGATGAAGATGGTGCCCTACAGGGTCGGGCAGGCCTCCAACGGCGATGTCCGCATTGCGGTCGAAGGCAAGGAATACCCGCCGCCCGAGATCTCGGCCATGATCCTGCAGAAGCTCAAGCAGGCGGCCGAGGAGTATTTGGGCCAGAAGGTCGAGCGGGCCGTGATCACGGTGCCGGCCTATTTCAACGACTCCCAGCGCCAGGCGACCAAGGACGCCGGCAAGATTGCCGGCCTTCAGGTCGAGCGGATCGTCAACGAGCCGACCGCCGCGGCGCTGGCCTACGGGCTCGACAAGAAGAAAGACGAGATCATCGCGGTCTACGACTTCGGCGGCGGCACCTTCGACATCTCAATTCTGGAAGTCGGCGAAGGCGTCGTCGAGGTCAAAGCCACCAACGGCGACACCCACCTGGGCGGCGACAACCTCGATCAGCGCATCATCGACTGGATCGTCTCCGAGTTCCAGAAGGATCAGGGGATCGACCTGTCCAAGGACAAAATGGCGCTCCAGCGGCTCAAGGAAGCCGCCGAGAAGGCCAAGTGCGAGCTGTCGACGGTCGCCGAGACCGAGATCACCCTGCCGTTCATCACCGCCGACGCCTCCGGGCCCAAGCACCTCACCATGCGCCTGAGCCGCTCGAAGTTCGAACAGCTGGTCGACGATCTGATCCAGCGCACCTTGCCGCCGTGCAAGCAGGCGCTCAAGGACGCCGGCCTTGACCCCAAGCAAATCCAAGAGGTGGTGCTGGTCGGCGGCTCGACCCGCATCCCGCGGGTCCAGCAGCTGGTACGCGAGTCTTTCGGCAAGGAGCCGCACAAGGGCGTCAACCCCGACGAAGTGGTGGCGGTCGGGGCCGCGATCCAGGCCGGCGTTCTGGCCGGCGACGTCAAGGACCTGCTGCTGCTCGACGTCACCCCGCTGTCGCTCGGCATCGAGACCCTGGGCGGCGTGTTCACCCGCCTGATCGAGCGCAACACCACCATCCCGACCCGTAAGTCCGAGATCTTCTCGACCGCGGCCGACAGCCAGACCAGCGTCGAGGTGCACGTGCTGCAGGGCGAGCGCGAGATGGCGCGCGACAACCGCACCTTGGGACGCTTCCATCTGATCGGGATTCCGCCCGCGCCGCGCGGCGTGCCGCAGATCGAGGTCGCCTTCGACATCGACGCCAACGGCATCGTCAACGTCAGCGCCAAGGATCTCGGCACCGGCAAGGAGCAGAAGATAACCATCACCGCCAGCAGCGGCTTGAACGAGGACGAGATCAAGAAGATGGTGCGCGACGCCGAGACCCACTCCGATGAAGACAAGCAGCGCCGCAAGCTGATCGAAGCCCGCAACCAGGCCGATAACCTGATCTACACCACCGAGAAGATGCTCACCGAGCACGCCGACAAGATCCCCGGCAGCGACGCCGATTCGATCCGCTCCGCGACCGGGGCCCTGCAAGAGGCGGTCAAGGGCGAGGATCTCGACGCGATCCAGCGCGGGATCGAAGCGTTGACCAAGGCCAGCCACAAGCTCGCCGAGGTCATGTACCAGGCGAGCGCCCAGCAGCACGGCGGCACCGGCGGGCCGCAGGCCGGCGGCACCGGCGGCGGCGAGCAGAAGAAAGGTGACGAGGACGTCATCGACGCCGAGTACGTCGACGTCGGCGACAAGAAGAGCTAAAGCAGCCGATGCCCGCAGAGGCGATCCGCAGCGCGGTTCCGGATCCGTGCCCGCGCTGCGGCGACACCGGCTGGACCCTGGTCGAGATCGAAGGGGTCCAGCGTGCGGCGCGCTGCGATTGCTTCGTCGAACGGCGCCGCCAGCGCCTGATCCAAAAGGCCGGCTTCCCGCGCCGTTACCTGCACTGCAGCTTCGACAAGTTCAACACCAAGTGGCAGGCCGGCAGTCCCGACCTCAACCTGCAAAAGGCGCTGCAGCTGTCGCGCGATTTCGTCGGCGACTACCCCGACGTCAAAGCCGGCTTGATGTATCTGGGACCGTGCGGCGTCGGCAAGACCCATCTGGCGATCGCCACCGGGCGCGCCTTGATTCTCGACAAGGGCGCCGAGGTGCGCTTCTACGATTTCCGCGACCTCTTGCGCGAGATCCAGGACAGCTACAACCCCGAATCGACCAGCAGCGAGCTGCGGATCCTGCAGCCGGTGATCGACTGCGAGGTCCTGATCCTCGACGAGCTCGGCGCCAAAAAACCCACCGAGTGGGTCAAGGATACTGTCACCCACCTGCTGACCAACCGCTACAACGAGCGCCGGATCACGATCATCACTAGCAACTACGTCGATCAGCCGCCCCAACCGGCCGCCGAGAAACTCGAAGACCGGATCGGCACCCGGCTGCGCTCGCGCCTCTACGAGATGTGCCGCGACGTCGTCATCGACGCCAAGGACTACCGCCAGAACATCCTCAACCCCGGCTACCATCGCTGATCTCGATGAGCAGCTCGGCGGCGGCGCGGCGGCCCGATTCGATCGCGCCAGTCATCAGCGCCTGCCACGGCGAGGTGTGCTCGCCGGCGAAAAACAGCCGGCCTTCGGGCGCGGCCAGCGCCGGCGCATAGCGAACCATGGTCCCGGGCGCGAAGTGGCTGTAGGAGCCGCGCGACCACTCATCGAGCTGCCAGACGTGGGAGGTACCGCGGCGGTAGGCGCCTGGCGCCCGCGGCAGCAGGTCGGCGACCGAATCCAGCACCAGGTCGCGCCGCGCGGAATCCGAAAGCAAGCCCGCCGCACGAGCGTGCGCATCGACCGCATAGTCAGTCAGGATCCCATCGGCGCCAGCCTGAGTCTCGGTGGCGTCGTACAAATCGTCGACCGCAAGGTCGGTGATCCAATAGCGGTGCCGTTTCCATGGGCGGCCGGCGAACTGGAGCATGACTTTGACCAAGTCGCCTTGCAGCCCTGCCCGCGCCGCCTCCAGCTTGGCCTGCGACAGCGGCGGTTCCCACTCCAAGGCGCTCCAGATCGACAGCGGTGTCGCGATCACCGCCGCGCCGCCCCGCAGCGTGCGGCGCGCGCCATGGCAGCGATACTCGACGAAGACCTCCGAAGCGCTCTGGCGAATCGCGCAGACCGCGGCATCGAGGGTCAGCTCCCGCCGCAGCCGGCGGGCGAACGCCTCCGGTAGCTGGTCCGCACCCCCTTCGATCTTGTACGAGGCGCGCTCGATTCCCGGCAGCGCCCAATCCCGCAGCACCTGCAGCGCGCTCAATCCGCTGCTGCTGACCGCGTAATCGGTATGGTAGAAGAGCTCGACCAGATCGAGCGCCGCCGGGTTGTAAGCACGCTGGGCCAGAAAGTCGCGCAGGCTGAGCGCGTCCGCGGCCGCCGCCCCCGACCAGGTCCAGGGCCGAACCGGATCGGGAATCGCGGCCGCTTCCCGCAGCAGCAGCCGCTCCGCTCCGGACCAGGCCGCGGCGAAATCATCGGGGTCAACCGGCAGCCGCTCGGGATCGCGGCGGGCGTCGCCGGCGCTGAACTCGCGCCCGCCCAGATAGAAGCGGTATCTCGAGCGATCCTCGATCAGCCGCAGTCCGAAACGGCGCAGGTAGTCGAGCGCGTCGCGGTGGTAGTTCTCGATCCACTCGCCGCCCGCTTCGGCGTACGCGCCGCCTTGGAACGGAGCACGCCGAGTCAGGACCCGGCCGCCGACGCGGTCCCGCGCCTCCAACACCGCGACCTCGAGGCCGGCCTGCTTCAGCTCGTAGGCACAGGTGAGCCCCGCGAGTCCGGCGCCGATCACGATGACCCGCCCGTGCGGCGCGGCGCTCAGTGTTCCGATCCGGCCCCCGAGCGGCCCGCAAAGGGCTCCCGCGCCGAGGGCGCGGCCGGCCAGCCGCAAGAACTCACGGCGTCGCATCGTTCAACCGAGCATACCTCCTACCGAAAGAGGCGCGCCAGGATTCTCCCGCCCAGCGCAGGAGCCGCGAGCGTTGGTCCGCTCCGAATGTGGTATAACCGCTTCAGCAAACGATGGGGGCAAAACTGCGGGGAGCAGAGCGAGGGGCGGTTTCACGGCGCGAGTTCATTCGGGCTGGCGTCATCGGCAGCACCGCGCTTCTGGGCGCTCCTTGGGTGAAGGCCGCGCCCGGCGTCCGCACCAAGATCCGCGGGGCCTGCCATCACGACTGTCCGGACACCTGCGCCTGGATCATTACCCGGGAGAACGGCAGGGCGGTCCGGCTCCAGGGCGATCCGGATCACCCGATGACCCGCGGCACCTTGTGCGAGAAGATGGACGGCTTTCTCACCGACGTGGTCTACAACCCGGAGCGCGTGCTGCACCCTCTCAAGCGGGTTGGGGACAAAGGCGCGGGCCGCTTCGAGCGTGTGAGCTGGGATCAAGCGCTGGACGAAGTCGCCACGCGACTCAAGAGCATCATCGACCGATACGGCGCCGAAGCGATCCTGCCCTACAGTTACGGCGGGACCGAAGGGCTGGTTCAAAGGGGATCGATCGATCGCCGCTTCTTCACCCGGCTCGGCGCCAGCCAGCTCGAGCGCACCATTTGCGGCAGCACGGTCGATGCCGGGGTCAAGGCGACGCTCGGAACCAGCACCGGCATGATGCCCGAAGATCTCGAGCGCAGCCGTTTCATCCTCATGTGGGGCGGCAATCCGGTGGTGACCAACCCGCATGGCTGGAGGTTCGTCGAACGAGCGCGGGCGAGCGGGACCCGTTTGGTGGTGATCGATCCGCTGCGCAGCCCCACCGCGGCCCGGGCCGACTGGCATCTGCGCCCGCGGCCCGGCACCGACCCGGCCCTGGCGCTCGGCCTGATGCACCTCATCGTGCGCGAGGGACTGCACGACGCCGACTACGTCGAGCGTTACACCGTGGGGTTCGACCAGCTTCAAGAGCGTCTTGCAGCGTACCCACCGGAACGCGTCGCGGAAATCACCGGACTCAAGGCCAGCGACGTGAAGGAGCTTGCCAAGGCGTACGCCATCACCCGCCCGGCCGCGATCCAGGTTCACATCGGGATGGAGAAGCACCGCCACGGCGGGATGACCTTTCGCAGCCTCGCCTGTCTACCGGCGCTGGTCGGCGCCTGGCGCGAGCCCGGCGGAGGCTTGCTCTGCTTCACGGATGAGCCCTTCTACCAGGCGCTGAATCTCGATGCGCTCGGCTCCACCGGCGAGGAGTCCAAGGCGCGCAAGATCAACATGGTCCAGCTCGGCCAGGCCCTGACCGATGCCGCGCTCGATCCTCCGCTCCAGGCGTTGATCGTCTACAACAGCAATCCGGCCACCATCGCCCCGAATCAGAACCGGGTGGTCGAAGGTTTGAAGCGCTCCGACCTGCTCACCGTGGTGCTCGACCACTTCGTGACCGACACCGCGCGCTACGCCGACTATGTCTTCCCGGCGACCACCCAGGCGGAACACCTCGATCTGATGGTCCCCTACGGCAGTCGGTACCTGGCGCTCAATCTTCCCGCGATCGAGCCGCGCGGCGAAGCGTTGCCCAATTCCGAGTTCTTCCGCCGCCTGACGCGGCGGCTCGGTCTCGACCAGCCCGACCTCTACACCTCGGACGAGGAGCTGGTGAAGCTGGCGCTCGACAAGAAGCACCCATATCTCGAAGGGATCAGCTACGAAACCCTGAAGCGCGACGGCTGGGCGCCGCTGCGGCTGCCCGAGCCGCGACTGCCCTTCGCCAAGGGCGGCTTCCCGACCCCCTCCGGCAAATGCGAGTTCTTCTCGCAGAGCCTGGCGGATCAGGGCATGGATCCTCTGCCCGGCTACATCGCCACCGAACGGACGGCCGACGACCAGTCGAAGTTTCCGCTGCACTTCATGAGCCCGAAGTGGAATCGCTACTTCGTCAACTCGAGCCACGCCAACCAGCCGCGGCTGCTGCGCGCCGCCGGCACTCCCCGCCTGCGCATCCATCCCGACGACGCCGCGCGGCGCGGCATCGCCAGCGGCGATCAGGCCCGCGTCTTCAACCAACGCGGCGCGGTCACGTTGCGCGCCGAGGTCACCGACGACATGCAGCCGAGCATCGTCATCCTACTCCACGGCTGGTGGGCCTCGCGCATCGGCGGCTCTTCCGCTAACGCCCTCACTTCGGAGATTCTCGCCGATCTCGGCGGCGGCAGCACCCTTCACGACACCTGGGTTCAAGTCGAAAAGCTCGCCTAGCCGATCTACGCTCTCCCCACGCCCTGCGCGACCTCGCTGGGATGGTCGTCCTAGGGTTGCGCAGTGTATTACCCTATAAGAAAGGAGGACGATCGATGACCCATTTCAAGACTGTGATCGGCAGCGTAGGGGCGCTGATCTGCGCCGCGATCGCCCCGGCGCCGGCAGCGCTGGCTCAATCCAACGTGGGCGCTCCGGGGGTCGGAGAAACCGCGTGGACCTTCATCGGACGGAGCGAGCAGGAGAACTTCGATGTCACCCACTTCGGCTATCTGACCCATATCGCGGGCCTCGACGACGCCGACCTGTTCGAGGGCTCGGCCACGCCGACCGAAGCCAACGCGCGCTTCACCTACTACGCCAGCACCGCGCTCGACACGCGCAACGAGGTCGAAAACATCATCACCACCACCGCGCAGGGCAGCTTGAAAATCTATTTCAACGCCAACCCGAGCGGCGACTTCGACGACCCCGAGAGCTTTCGCGACGGCGTCGAGGTGGCGGAATACTCGCTCGCCTACCACAACGTCTTGAATGTGCAGCAGCCCAACGAGGGGGTCATCGATTCCCGGGTGGATCTCAAGCAGGAGAGCTCCGACAGCTTCAGCCTGGACGGCAGTTCGTTCAGCTTCGGCAAATCCCGCCTCCGGTTCCAGCTCAACTCCAGCGGCCAGGGCACCAAGACCCAAGACGAGCCGTTTCTGCGCGCCTTCTTTCTGCTCGGCGGCAACGTGGTGGTGGTCCGGAAGAAGTGAGCCGCTCGGGCGATCTCGCCACGCGCGGTCGCCTGATGCCGCGCCGCGCGGCGGACGATCGGGGCGCTTCGGCGCGCCGGCCGACCCAGTCGCCCGATGCGGCGCTGGCCTGCGCCCAAATGGACCAGCTGGCGCCCCGCGTGCTCGCCTGGGCCGCCCCGCTCTGCTTTCGTCGGATCGAAACCGACGCCGAGCGCGACGCCGCTTACCGGCTGCGCTATGAGGCGGTTGTGGAGCGGGGCTGGGCGTCCGCGGCCGACTTTCCCGACCGGCGCGAGCGCGATGCGTTCGACCTGCGCGCGGTTTTGATCGGCGGCTTCGACGGCGAACGCCTGGTCGCTACCAAGCGTCTGGTGTTCCCCCTGCCCGGCCTGCCGCTCCCGATCGAGTCGATCTACGGCTTGACCGTCCACCCCCGAGGCCAGGTGGTCGACTGGGGCCGCACCGTGGTGGCGCCCGGCCTGGGCGGGGCCAGCCATCGAGCCCTGGCCGCGCTGTTGGCGCTGGCCTGGCAGGAGACCCGCGCACGCGGCTACCACCACGTATGCGGCGATTTTTCCCCCGCGATGCTGCGCCTCTATCGGCGTCTCGGCGTGCGCGTCACCGTCCTCGGCCCGGCCGCGCACTACGCCGGCGAGACACGCCATCCCATCATGCTGCACCCCGAGACCTCGATCCACGGTCTCAACGTCTGGTTCGCCCGCTCCGCTTCGAGGGATTCGACCTAGCCCGCATTTCTCACAAGCCATCTACTACGGCGACGTAATGCACGGTGTCTGCGGCGTTATGCTTGCCCGGCCTCCTCGACATACTGTCCAGTATGCCTGCGTCGGCCGGGCGGCGCATGCCTTGCAGCCACCGCACCTTACGCCGCCTCGCGACGATGGCTTGTGAGAAAAGCGGGCTAGCGGACGGAGTTCGAAGCATTCACTCGCTGGCACAAACGGGAGGGGGCAAGCCCCTCCCCTACATTTTCATCGGTTCGAGCGCTGCGGCGCTGGCGTGGCGCGGTGCAGACCTAATCGG
>DASWHO010000109.1:0-3685 GCA_036398155.1 Acidobacteriota bacterium | reverse complement strand
GCACCGGGCAGGTCCTGACCGATCTAGGGGTCTACGACTCTTGGCGCGGGGTCGCGCTGCAAGCGGACGGGAAGATCGTGGTCGCGGGGCAGCACAAGCCCAATCCCGACGCCAGCGACATCGCGGTGGGGCGCTACCTGCAAGGCGGCTCCTTGGATCCGAGTTTCAATGCGACCGGCATCGTGCTCACGGATATCGGGATGTGGGAGATCGGCTGGGACCTGGCGCTCCAGCAGGATGACAAGGCCGTGGTGGTCGGCTCGAGCTGGGGACCCAACTTCAACCCGGTGCGCGGCGTGCTGGCGCGGTATCTGGCGGATGGGACGTTGGACTCGAGCTTCGGCACCGGCGGCCGGGTCCTGACCAACCTCGGGAACGGCGGCTTCGACTACGGAGTCGCGGTGGCGCTGCGCCGGGCCGATGGCAGCGAGGACGGCAGGATCGTGATCGCGGGCCAGTTCGGCGTCGCGCGCTTCAACGCCGACGGCGGCCTCGACTCCGGCTTCAGCGACGATGGGATCATGGATGATTCGTCCAATACCGGTGCCGCGGTCGCGATCCGCGGCGACGGCCGGATCCTGGTCGCGGGTCAACGCGCCGGGGACTTCGGGCTCGCGCTTTACAATAGCTCCGGCAACTTGGCCACCCATTGCTCGGCCGCCGAGATCGCCACCGATTTCGCGGGCCACGGCGACTCGGCGACCGCGATGGCGTTCCAGAGCGACGGCAAGCTGGTGGTCGGGGGATTCGCCGACAGCGGCACCGATTGGGACTTCGCGGCGGCGCGCTACCGGGGCAGCGGATGCTCGTTCCGGAGGCTCAACCGGTATTTCGTCGCCTACCACATCTTCGTGCATCCGCAGGATGAGGTCGGACCGCCCTATCCAGATGGCGACCCGATTCCAGGGTATCGGCTCGGCGGGTCGCGGCTCTTTCTTGCGCCCGCCTCGGCCGGCAGCGAGCTGGAGGCAGGCTCGGGTCCGGCGCTGCAGAGCTACGAGCTGAGAGCGGTTGGACGCGCCCAAGCGGCGCCAGGCCGGAGCAGGCTGCGCGTGACCAACGAGCTGGGCGAATCGGTGATCGACGCCCTGCAGCCCGATTCGCTGCTGGTGCCGGCGGCGTACTCGGTCGGCGAACCGAGAGGGACGCTGAGCGAAGCCCGCGACCTGCATCACTACCAGTGCAGCAAGGCCCGGGCGGTAGGCGAGCCAGCGGCCGGAAGCGGGGAAAAGCGGGTGACGGTGACCGATGCGCTGAACCGTTCTCAGGTTTTCGGCGTCGGCAAGCCCACCCAGGTCTGCGAGCCGATTGGCGCCGGCGGCGGCGAGCTATCGGAGCCGGCGCCGCATCTGGTGTGCTACGAAGGAAGCGCCTCCGGCGCAGCGGCCGCGGCCGGCAAGCGCGCCGCCAGCGTCCGCACCGCCAACCGGTTCGGGATGAGGACCCTGCGGGTCGCCGAGCCGGCCGCACTGTGCCTGCCTTCCCTGGTCTCGGAGTGACCTCTTAGAATTGGAGAGAGCCATTCGGAAGTCTCATTGCGCCTGCGCCAAGAGATAGCTCTGGATGTTCTTCATTTGCTCGGTCCAACCCTGGCCGTTCATCCGGTAGGCCTCGGCCCGGCGGGCGCTCGGGATATCGTTGAAGCCGGATTCGGTGACCGTGAGGAGCGTGCCGTTCTGGGTCTGCTCGAGCCGGGATTCGACCAGCGTGGGCTTTTCACTCGAATAGTCCTGCTCGGGATCGATGGCGTAGGGATGCCAGGTGAACGAAAACAACCTTTCGATGGCGATCGATCACCAGCCGTGCCGCGAGCGCCGGCCCGGTCCCGGTCGGCTCTGATCTTTCAACACGGATAGCCTTGCGCTCGCCGGATGACTAGGGTCGGCCGAGGCTGGCCAGCGCCCCGGCCGGCAGAGTTTGCAGCCCAAGCGACTGCTCTTCAACCCCTGGGGCTGGCCCACTCGGGCGCTCTCCAAGGATCTCTTGGATCGGCGCGCGAGCCAACACCGCACGGGCACATTCCCGGCGCTAGACTAGTGAGCATGAACATCCCAGGGCCGGCGAACGTGCGAGGCGGCTGGGGGCTGGCGGTCGCGGCCGCCATCTCCGGCGCCACGTCTTTCGCCTCGGCCGCCTCGATTCGGGAGCCGCGGGTCACCATCGCTCCGACTCGAATCGAAACCACCGCCGCCACCACGGTGACGATCGCGCTCCAATTCCCGGAAGGGCTCGCAGCGATCACCGCGGTCGAGGCCACATTCAACGGCGCGGAGGTGCTGAATCTGCTGCTGCCTCTGCTGACCCAGGTCGATGACACCTCCGCGACCTTCGTGGTCCCGCAGCTCGCGTTCCCGCATTCGACCCGGGCCACTTTCGTCTTCGAGTTGCACACCGCCGCCGCCAGCGCGTCGGCGACCCTGGAGATCGATGTGACCGAGTGCGCCGTTTTCCCGCCCGACAACCCGTGGAATACCGATATATCGGGATACCCGGTGCACCCGAGTTCGGCGGCCTACATCGCCAGTATCAGCGGCAGCGGGGGGAACGGCTTTCTGCACGCCGACTTCGGCTCCAACCCGGACTACGGCATTCCCTATGTTGTGGTCCCCGCCAGCCAGCCGCCGGTGCCGATCACGTTCATCGAGTACGGCGACGAGAGCGATCCCGGCCCCTACCCGGTGCCGCTGGACGCTCCGGTCGAGGCCGGCTCCGACCGCCATGTGCTGGCGCTGCAGCCCACTCGCTGCCGGCTCTATGAGCTCTACCGCGCCGAGCGAGCCGGAGCTGGATGGGAGGCGGGCTCCGGGGCGATCTTCCATCTCCGCTCCAACCAGTTGCGTCCTGAAGGCTGGACCTCGGCCGATGCAGCCGGGCTGCCGATCCTGGCCGGCCTGGCGCGCCACGGCGAGGTGCAATCGGGCCGCATCGCTCACGCGCTGCGCTTCACCGCCAGCCGAACCCAGCGCGGCTACATCCACCCGGCCACCCATTTCGCCAGCAGCAGCAGCGATCCGAGCTTGCCGCCGATGGGCTTGCGGCTGCGGCTGCGAGCCGACTACGACCTCTCGCGGTTTGACGGCGGCGCCCGGGTGATTCTCGAGGCGCTCAAGAAATACGGGATGCTGCTGGCCGACAACGGCACCAGCTGGTTTATCAGCGGGGCCACCGACCCGCGCTGGGACGACCAGGATCTCGACCAGCTCAAGACCGTCCCGGGAAGCGCGTTCGAAGCGGTCCAGACCGGCCCGATCCATCGGCCCTAAAATCGTCCCGCGCGCGCTTATCAAATCCGGCCAATCGCCCTAGGATCGGCAGTCTTGGTTTAGAAGGAGGAGGAGAAATGAAATACTGAACGCTATGGGCCTCGGCCGCGATGCTTGCGGCGTGCAGCGCCGGCTTTTCTCACGCCGGCCAGGGCGCCACGCCAGCGCAGCACAACCCGGACCCCAGGATCGTCGGCGGCCACGAAGCGGTGCCTTTTTTCACCCCGGCTACGATCCCAACACCAACGACTCCGACATTGCCTTGATCCACCTGGCGGCGAGCGCATCCCAGCAACCGATTCTGCTCAACGCACCGTTCGTGAGCCCGGAGCTGTCGGTCAATACCGAGCTCAAGACCATGGACCGGGTGGTCTCCGATTCGCTCGAGCAGCGCCGCTTCAGCATGCTGCTGCTCGCGCTCT
>DASWHO010000108.1:0-4404 GCA_036398155.1 Acidobacteriota bacterium | reverse complement strand
CGCGCGGATCAGGGATTCGTACCCCGCGGCGGTCCGCTCGAGCGAAAAGTGCGCCTCGATGCGCTCCAGCGAGCGGCGGAAATCGTCCGGCGCTCGGAGCAGCCGCGAGAGAGCAGCGGCGAGGTCGGCGGCGTCGCCGGCACGGGTCACGAGGCCCATGCCGGTGCGCTCGACCGGCTCGCGCACGCCGGGAAGATCGGAGGCGGCGACCGGCGCGCCGCAGCGCATCGCCTCGACCTGTACCATGCCGAACGACTCCAGCGGCGCGACGCTCGGGAAGGCGAACGCGTCGCACAGCGAGTAGAACTCGGCCAGCCTGGTTTCGAGGATCGGACCCACCAGCCGCGCGCTGTCGCCAAGCGATCGGATCGTGAACTGGAGCGAATCGAGCTCGGAGCCTCCGGCGACCTGTTTCCCCTCACCGGCGAGCACCAAGACGGCATTCGGGTGCTCGCGCAGCACCCGAGGCCAGGCCTGGAGCAGAACCGGCAGACCTTTCTCTGCGACCAGGCGGCCGAGAAAACCGACCACCCGGCGGCCCTCGAGCTTCCATTCCGCGCGCAGCGCCGCGGGGTCGACCCGCCGCAGCGGCTTGATCGGCGGAGGGATCGCCGCCAGCGGTCCGGCATAGCCGCCGAGCCACGAGCGGCGCGCGTAGTCGGCGCTGTTGACCACCACCGCCGGCCGGCGTTGCAGCGCGAGCCGGAGGGAGAAACGGTAGAGCAGCACAACGGTGCGCCGCAGCGGCCCGGGGCCGAGATCGAGGTCGCAGTGATAGGTCAGGATCAGCTTGGGCGCCGGCACCGCCCAGACGCAGGGCAGGAGATCGGGCAGCGGCGCGCCCAGAATCACCGCATCGCAGCGTGCCGCCAGCCGCTGCAGCAATGGCGCGAAGCCCGGCGCTAAGCAGCCCTTGCTGAAGCGGGCCACGATCTCCGCGCGCCGCACGGGGATCTGCTCGATGACCTCTTGCAGCGGCAGCCGGCGGGTGTGATTGACGCAGAGAATCCGAAGCTGGTGGCCGCGCTCGCGCAGGCCGCGGGCCAGAAGCCGAGCATACTCGCTCAGCCCGCTGCGGTAGGGCAGGTAGTAGTGGCTGGCGATCAGGATTCTCAAGCCTTATGAACCAAGGGTTTGGCCCTCGACCGCCGCCCCGAGGCTTGCGATTGGGGTGACATGGGCGGCCGACGCGTGCCCATGGAGCACGCGTGCAAGGGGAGTGAGGTCGTCCATGGGCGCGCTGCGCGTGCCCATGCCACCCGTGCGCGTGGCGTGGCCAACTGGCATCCGAGCTTGCTATGCACAGAGCAACCCCGATCGTTCGCTTGCATCACCGGCCGAAACGGCGGCGTCGCGGCCGGTGGCGCAGGGCCAGAAAGGCGATCGCGGAGCCGGTCAGAAGCAGGCCGATCCACTCGGCGGCGCTGCGGCGGTAGCGCAGCACCACCCGCGCGCGCTGCGGATAGACCAGCATGTAGCTCGGCGTGGCCAGATAGATTCGGTCCGCGCCCTCGACCTCCCAATCGGGATAGTAGGAGACCTTGATCAGATGCGGCAGGCCGATGCCGTCGGTGGTGAACTCGATCCGGTCGGGCTCGACGCGCTCTTCGATCCGGACCGCTGTTCGGATCGGCGGCGGCAGCGGCGGCGCCGCGCCGGGCGGCGCGCCGGGATCCAAGGTCGCGTGCACCGCTTCGAGCGCAGCGCCCTCGCGGCCGGTGAGGCGGGCGGAGAAGCCCCAGGCGCCGCCGGCGTTCTCGACCTCAACGACCAGGCGATGGACGCCCGGCTCGAGGTCGAGTCGGATCGTTCCCAGCGCCGGATCGTACGGGCGGTGCTTGTGATTGCGGCGCCGCTTCTTGCCGTCGAGCCAGATCTGAATGCCGTCGTCGCTGCCGAAGTGCAGCAGCGCTCGAGTCGGAGTCTGGGCGACCAGAAAAACCGCGGCGTACGCGGTGACCTCCTCGAGCTCGCCGAAGGCCCGGCTCAGGTCGATGTAGGCGGTGCCGCTGTGCGCGCTGCGCCAGGCGCGACCTTGAGGCCCGGGCCGGCGCGGGTCCAGGCCCGCTTCCCACGGCACCGGATCGAAGGGGCGGTCGGTGCTTGGATCCCAGAAGCTGCGCTTGGGGTCGCGCGGGCTTTCGAACGGCCCCAGCACCCGCCAGTCGTAGATCGTGCCGTCGCCGGGGCCGAGGCGGGCCCGCAGCGCGTCGCGCGCGGCGCGCTCGCTCATGCCGGCCGCATCGAGCACCAGCGGCTGATCGATGTTGTCGGGCTCGTAGAACCAGTCCAGCGCGAAAGGCAGCCAGCGCTCGGTCCGCACGTGCAGCGGCCGATGCGGCGGCACCGTCACCAGAGCGCCGTCATAGTCGGTGAGCTCGAACAGCTTGTAGTCTCCGACTTGGAGCAGCTCGCGCCAGCGCGGATCGTGCTCGAGATCGCGCTGCAGCCGCGGGTAGTAGGCGATCAGCTGGCGCGCGCCGAGCAGCTCGAGATGGCGGGTCGCGGCGTCGAGGTCGTAGCGCGGCGGGGTCACGATGCGGGGAAAACCGGCGCAGGAGCGCGAGAACTCGCACTGCGCCGCCATCGCGAACGGAGCCGAGAACGCGGATTGGATGATGCCGCCTTCGAGGATCGGCTTGCCGATGAAATGGGGCAGCGCCTCGAAGGCGCGCACCGAGCCGAAGCGGTTGTTGGCGTCGTGCAGATCGTGAGCGACCCGTCCGGGCGTGCCACGCAGCCGCTCGAGCAGCTTTTGGTACACCGGCCACGCCGCCTTGCGCTCGGCGCCCTCGAAATTCCAGCGCGCCCAGCTGCGGGCCTCGGCGCCGGCGGCCGAATAGAAGCCGTCATACCCGATCAGCAGCGCCAGCACCGCCAGCGGCGCGAAGCGCCGCGTCCGCCCGCCGAGCAGGACCGCGATCCCGTGCGCGGCGCCGAGCAGCAAAAAGAAATACAGAAAGCCCCAGAAGCGAATGTTGACCAGGTTGAGGTGGAAACCGAAGCGAAACAACAGGAAGCTCACCGCCAGGCCGGCCAGGGCCGAAAGCGGCCTGGGGTCGCGGCGCCAGATGCCGCAGCCTGCGCCGAGCGCCGCCAGCGCCGCGTAAACCGCGGCCGCGGGCGGCAACGTCTGGATCAGATCGATCTTCCAGTCCTCGCCGAACTCGGTGGTGTAGAGGAGGCGGGTCGCGAGCGGCAGCAGCCAGAACGCGACCAAAAACAGCGCGACTGCGCACCACGAAGCGACCTGAACAAGCCGGCGGCCCAGCGAGCGCGAGCCGGCAAGAAAGGGCAGCAGGATGGTCCAGGCGGCCGCCACCAAGCCGGTGGTGAGGTGGGTCAAAACCGTCAGCGCCAACAGGATCGCGGGCCGGGCCAGGCCGCGCCCGCGGCGCGCCGCGCGATAGGCCGCTCCGAGGTAAAGCAGAAGCAGGGGAAACGCGAACGCGTTAGCGATCTCGCCCGAGAGCAGCGAGTAGATATTGAGCCCCCAGATCGTGTGGCTGCGCACCATCAGGAATGGGATCATCAGCAGCGCCAGGATGGCCGGCAGTGGAAAGCGGTAGCCCAGCCCTCGGCCCAGGCTCCAGGCGGCGAGCGGGGTGGCCGCGATCGAAAGCGCGCAGACCAGCTTGAAGGCGACGTTGAGCGAGAGGCCTGGAAGCCAGCTCAGCAGCGCCATCAAGAGATAGGGCGGGAAAAAGTAAAACTGAAACATCGGGAAACCGCTCCACCAACCGGGCGCCCAGCCCAGCAGGCGGCCTTGCGGCAGCAGCCGCTCGGCGAGATGGCTGGCGAGGTAGTTGTGCGCCGGGATGTCGCCGCCGGTCGGGGTGGTGTCGAGCAGGAGCAGAGCGGGCTCGAAGAACTGCAGAAAAAACAGGACCGTGGCGAGCAGCAGCGCCGCGTCGAACCAGCGCTCGCGAGCGCGGCGCGCTCGCTGGCCGCGGCCCCGCATCAGCCCCGGATCGAGCGCCGCGCGCCCCAGATCATCCAGGCCGCCAGCAGTAGCAGCGCGCCGTAGATCAGGTAACGCAGCCCGGGCGTCCAGGAGCGGCGCGCGCCGATCTCGACCCAGCCTTGAGCGATGACCGTGTGATGCAGCTCGGCGCCGTGCTCGACCACCGCGAAGATCGGGTAGCGGCTGCCGGGCAAGGCCGAGAGATTCTCGAGCTCGAGCTCGAGCTCGCGGCGCTGGCGCGCGGCGAGCGCCAAGCGGCGCCGTTCGGGGCTCAGCCTGAGCTCGCGCGGTCCGACCAGTCGGACGCTGAGCGCGAGCTCCTGCTCGGCCAGGTTGGCCAGCTCCAGACGCGCCCGCCCGTTTCCGGCCAGGCTGACCTCCGGCTCGGAGAACCGCGCCGCGACCTGGGGCGCGACATCGCGATCGATGCTCACGATCGC
>DASWHO010000107.1:0-14225 GCA_036398155.1 Acidobacteriota bacterium | reverse complement strand
GTCTCGCCGGGGCGCAGCTCGATGACCCGCAGATCGGGCAGGTGTTTGGTGAGCTCGCGCAGCTTGGCGGGCGTGCCGGTCAGAACCGGGAACGTCCCGTAGTGCATCCCCAGCACCCGCCGGCAGCCGAGCAGCTCGCAGGCCTTGGCCGCCTCTTCCGGACCCATGGTGAAATGATCGCCGATCGGCAGCAGCGCCAGATCGGGCCGGTAGAGCTCGCCGATCAGGCGCAGGTCGCCGAACACCGCGGTATCGCCGGCGTGGTAGATGCGGTAGTCGTTGTCGAAGCGGATCACGTAGCCGGCCGGCTCGCCGCCGTAGCCGCCGTCCGGCAGCGAGGAGCTGTGCAAGGCGTGCACCATGGTGATGCGGACGTCGTCCAAGGTCACGCTGCCGCCCTTGTTCATGCCGACGCAGTTTTTCACCCCATCGGACTCGAGCCGGCTGGTCAGGTCGTAGATCCCGACCACGGTCGCCTTCGGATGGGCTTTGGCCAGCGTCACGGTATCGCCCAGATGGTCGCCGTGCGCGTGGGTGACCAGGATCAGGTCGACCTGCTTGGGCCGGTGCCAGGCCTTGGGGCAGCTTGGGTTGCCGCTCAGGAACGGGTCGATCAGGATTTCGCGGCCCTTGGGGGTGCGGATGCGAAAGGCCGAATGGCCCAACCAGGTCAGCTCAATGCCATTGTCGAGCATTTCGCCGCTTTCAGAATAGGCCTCGCCACTGAAAGCTGTCAACTCGGGCCGGCGCGATTGCCATCGCCCCTAAGTCTCGATAGAATCATGGTTTATCGAATAGAGCCGACATGATCCTAGGCCACCTTACGGTCACCGCCGCCGCTCACCGGCTGCTGCGAAAGCGGCTGCCAGGCGCCGCCTCGCTGCCGCTCGGCGCGCTCCTGCTTGGGGCCTACCTGCCGGACCTCAGCGACAAGTCGATCAACCTGCTGACCGGTCTCTCGGGCCGCGGATACGGCCATTCGCTGGTGGTCCAGCTGGTTTGCTTCGGGCTGATTTTCCTGCTGCTGCCGCGCCGGCGCGTGAGCTGTGCCGCGCTGGCGCTGGGCGCGGCGCTGCACTTGGTACAGGATTGGGTTGCGCCGGCGGTGCTGCTGGCGCCGCTCCTGGGACTGGTGCCGCCCGGGCCGCGCTTCAGTTTTGTTCAAAGCATGATGAATTTCTACGGCGGCGGCGGCGTTCCAGTCTGGATCGAGCTGGCTGCGGCCGGCTTCTGGCTGCTGCAGGCGGCGCGCTGGTGGCGCAGGCGTTCCGCCGCCGCGCCGCCGCGGCCCGCCGCCGAAGAGGCGGTCGCGTACGCCGAATGAGCCTGGAGGGCAAGGTCGCGCTGGTGACCGGCGGCTCGCGCGGCATCGGCAAGGCGATCGCCGCCGCCCTGGTCCAGCGCGGCGCCACGGTGGTGGTGACCGCGCGCGACCGCGAAGCCGCGGAAGCGGCGGCGCAGGAGATTGGGTCGACGTCGAGCGCCAAGACGCTGGGGCTTTTGGCCGACGTGCGCGATCCGGCCCAGGTCGCGGTCGCCTTCGGCGAAGTCGAGTCGAGCTTCGGCGGGCTCGACATCCTGGTCAACAACGCCGGGATCGGCGTGTTCGCGCCGGTCGGCGAGCTGACCCCGGCGGATTGGCGCCGGACCATCGACACCAACCTCAGCGGAGTTTTCTACTGCTGCCACGAAGCGGTGCCGCGGCTCAAGCGCCGCGGCGGCGGCGCGATCGTGAACATCGGCAGCCTGGCCGGCCGCGAGGCGTTCGCCGGCGGCGCGGCCTACAACGCCAGCAAGTTCGGCTTGCTCGGCTTCAGCGAGGCGCTGATGCTCGACGTGCGCCACGACGGGATCCGGGTCGCGATCGTGATGCCGGGCAGCGTCAACACCGAGTTTCGCGATCAGCAGCCGCAGGATCCGGACCAGACCTGGAAGCTGTTGCCCGAGGACGTGGCCCATGCGGTGATCGCGTTTCTCGAGCTGCCGGACCGAGCGATGCTCTCCAAGCTCGAGCTCCGCCCCAGCCGCCCGCCTAGAAAATGACGTCATTCCGGCGCAAGCCGGAAACCAGAACCTCCGCGGGGGCAACTTGATGGGCAACCGCATGCGCGTTCGAACATTCGGAACCGGGGTGCCGGTGGTCTCGATTCCGGGTCTGGCCGGCGGCTCGGGGATGTTCGACGGCATCCATCGGGTAATGGCGGGCGCCGGCTGCCGGGTGCTGGCGCTGGACCTGGCCGGGGACCGCTGGGATCAGTGGGTGCCGGCGCTCAGCTTCGAGGGCTATGTCGAGCAGCTCGATCAGCTCTGGCAGCGCGAGCTGGGCGCGCCCGCGATCCTGATGGGCACCTCCTTCGGCAGCCTGCTTGCGCTCGAGGCGCTCGCCGCGCGGCCGGACCGGTGGCGGGCGTTGATCCTGGTGTCGCCGCCGCTGCCGCCGCCGCTGCCGGGCTTGGGCCACCGGGTGCGGCGCGCAATCCGGAGCTGGGGCGGCCACCGCGCCGTGTGCGGCGCCGCCACCGCCGTGTTTTTCGCCATGGTCGCTTGGGAAGGCATCCATCCGGTCACGCTGTGGCGCGCTCGGGCCCAGCTCGATGCGATCGCCGACGCGCGCACCCCGGCCAAGACCATCGATGAGAAGCTGCGCCTGCTGTACGACGTGTGGAAGCCCGAACGCCTGCCGCGCTCCGACCAGCCCGCGCTGCTGCTGCGCGGCGCCCTCGATCCGATCAGCCGCCGCGCCGCGCCCCAGCTGCTCTCCGGTTATCTATCCCGCCTGGAGGCGCGCGAGATTCCCTGGGCCGGCCACGCCCTGCACGTCTCCCGCCCAAAGGTTCTTGCCAGCGCGCTGCTCGAATTCACCCAGCGCCAGGACGCTGGTTGATTGGGAAGCTCGAGCGTGCGAACCGCGCAGATTCCGAAGCAGCGATTGCCTTGCGGGCGGGTGCGAGCTGCAAGCAGAATAGGCGAAGGACCGCACGCCATCCGCGGAGCGCTCGATCGCGGTGCGGGCGGCCGAACCGGAATGAATCGCGCGGTCGCAGTCGCTGCGGGCCTCCTCATGGTGGTCGGGCCGGCGGCCGGGCAGCAGACCGCGCCGGCGCCGACTTCGGCCGAGATCCTGGAACGCTCCGCCGCGGACGATTGGCGCCCGCTCGATCCCGAGCACACGCTGTACCTCGAGCTGGCGAGCGGGCGCGTGATTATCGAGCTGGCGCCGAGCTTCGCGCCCAACCACGTCGCCAACATCAAGCGGCTCGCCCGCGAGACGTTCTACGACGGGCGCACGATCTACCGGGTGCAGGACAACTACGTCGTTCAGGGCGGGGAGGCCGAGGTGCGGGTCGAGGGCCAAGCCGAGCCGCGCGGCATCCGGGCCGAATTCACCCGCAAGGGGATCGCAGGGCTGCCGTTCACCGGGTTGTCCGACCGCGACGGTTACGCGCCCGAGACCGGGTTCTCGAACGGCTTCGCCGCGGCGCGCGATCCCGCGGCCGACGCCGCATGGTTGGTCCACTGCTACGGCGCGCTCGGCATGCCGCGCGACGAGGCGCCGGATTCGGGCGGTACCGATTTCTACGTCGTGATCGGCCACGCGCCGCGCCACCTCGATCGCAACGTCACCGTGTTCGGGCGCGTGGTCCAGGGCATGGAGCGGCTCGCGACCTTGCCGCGCGGCACGGCGGCGCTGGGTTTTTATGCCCAGCCGGAGCAGCGCCAGCCGATCCAATCGGTGCGGGTGGCCGCCGACCTGCCGGCCGCCGAGCGCGATCGGCTGGAGGTCCTGCGTACCGATACGGCCACCTTTCGCCAATGGATCGAAGCCCGCCGCAATCGGCGCGAGCCGTGGTTTCATCTGCCAGCGGGCTACGTGGAGGTCTGCAACCTGCCGGTCCCGGTGCGGGAACGGCGCGAATAGCGACCGATGGGACGCGGCGGAGCAAGCGGAATGAGATCCACGCCCCTCTGCGCGATTGCGGCCGCGGCGATTCTGATGCCCGCGCCCCGGGCGCGGGCCGAGGCGCCGCCGCTCTTGCCCGAGCCCGAAGCGGCGGCGCTGGTCCAGGAGCTCTCGGGCGAGCTGGCCAAGCGCAACCTCGAGTTTCTCAGCCGCCAGCACCGGATGCGCGGCTCGCGCGGTTATCACGCCGCCGCCGAGTTCGTGGTCGAGCGGCTGCGCGAGTACGGGCTCAGCGACGCCCGCATCGAGCGGATTCCGGCCGACGGGGAGATCTTCTACGGGACCCAGAGGTCGCGGCCGCCCTGGGACGCCGAGTTCGCCGAGCTCTGGGAGCTGGCCCGCGAAGGGGACGTTTGGGTGCCGCGGACCCGCTGGGCGAGCTGGGAGGCGCAGCCGCTGAGCCTGGCGCAGGACAGCGAGAGCGCCGATGTCACGGCCGAGCTGGTCGACGTCGGGGAAGGTACCGCGGCGGGCGATTACGCCGGGAAGGATGTCGCCGGCAAGCTGGTTCTGGCTGCGGCTCAGCCGGAGCTGGTCGCGCCGCTGGCGGTCGAGCGCTTCGGCGCCGCCGGGATCGTCAGCTACGCCCAGAACCAGAAGACCGCCTGGTGGGGCGAGGACGAGAACCTGATCCGCTGGGGCCATGTCGGCAGCTTTCCGAAACAGCCAACCTTCGCGTTCATGGTCGCGCTCAAGACCGCGCGCGCCTTTCGCGAGCGGCTCGCCAGGGGCGAGACGATTCGCATGCACGCCACGGTGCGCGCCGGCCGGCGCCCGGGCTTCTATGAAGTCGTCACCGCCACGATCCCCGGCGCCGATCCGAGCCTGCGCGAGCACGAGATCGGTTTGAGCTGCCACCTCGACCACCCGCGCCCGGGCGCCAACGACAACGCCAGCGGCTGCGCCACGATCCTGGAGATCGCCCGCGCGGTCAGCAAGCTGGTGCGGGAAGGCAAACTGGCACCCTTGGCCCGCACGCTGCGCTTCATCTGGCCGCCCGAGATCGAGGGGACGCTGGCGCTGCTGCACCATCGGCCTGAGCTGCAAACGCGACTCCAGGCGGTGGTCCATCTCGACATGGTCGGCGGCGGCCCCGCGACCAAGGCGATCTTTCACGTCACCCGCGGGCCCGCGAGCTTACCGTCCTTCGTCCACGATGTGGCGGCGGCGTTCGCGGAGTTCGTGAACCGTCAGACCGGCGCCTTTGCGAGCACGGGCAGCGCCGACTATCCGCTGGTCGCTCCCGAGGGCGGCAAAGAGGCGCTGCTGGCCGAGCGGGTCGAGTACACGATGGGCAGCGACCACGAGGTCTATAACGAGGGATCGTTCCGCATTCCGGCGATCTACCTCAACGATTGGCCCGACCGCTACATCCACACCAACTTCGATAGCGCCGCCAACATCGATCCGACCAAGCTCAAGCGCGCCGGATTCATCGCGGCCGCCAGCGCGGTGATTTTGGCCGGTCTGAGGGCCGAGCAGGCGGGTGAGCTCTGGAGCCTGCTAGAAGCCGCCAGCTTGGCTCGAACCGCTACGATCCTCGGGCGCCGCGCCGGACTGCCGGCCGAAGAAGCGCTGAACCTGACCCGCTTTCACTGCAGCTACGAACGGGCGCAGCTCGATTCGATCGGGCGCTTCGTCCACGTGCCGGAGGCCGTGGGCGCCGAAGCGGCTCGGTTCTACGCCGGCCTGGAGGCGCTGGTCGGCGGCTCCGAGCCGGCGCCCGCCCCGCGCGGCGAAGGAGCTCTGGTATTTCGGCGCCGCCCGGAGCCCAAGGGCCCACTGGCGGTGTTCGGCTACGACTATTTGGCCGACCGCTACGGCCCCGAGCGCGCCCAACAACTGGGCCTGCTCGGCTATCGCGGGCTGCGCGGCGGCGGTTCCGAGTATGCTTACGAGGTGCTCAACTTCGCCGACGGGCGGCGCAGCGCGCAGGCGATTCGGGACGCAGTGGCCGCGACTTACGGGCCGGTGCCGCTCGAGCTGGTGCTTGAGTACCTGCGCGCACTCGAGTCGATCGGTGTGGTCGAGCCGGTCGAATGATGCGGGCCACATCGTTGATCATCCCCAGCCGCCTGGATCAGATCGAGCCGACGTTGGAGAAGCTGGCCGGCTTCTATGGCGACCTGGGCTTCGACCAGGACAGCTCGGAGCATATCGAGCTCGCACTGCGGGAGGCGCTCGCCAACGCGATCCTCCACGGCAACAAACGTTCGGGCCAGAAAAAGGTCGGCATCGAGGCGGCGCTGCTGGACCGCGAGCTGGCGATACGGATCTTCGATCAGGGCCAGGGCTTCGATCCCGCTCAGGTGCCCGATCCGCGCGCGCCTGAAAACCTGCTCAAACCGAGCGGCCGGGGTATCCTGCTGATGAAGAGCTACATGGATCGGGTCGAGTTTCATTATCTCCCTGGAGGGGGGATGGCGGTGACGCTGGGCAAGCGCCTGCCGCCGCGACAGGAGGAAGGCATGAAGTCCAGTGAACGCGAACGAGGCGGGGTCAAGATCCTCACCTTCGAGGGCCCGCTCACGATCGGCGGCGGAGACCTCAATCTGCGTGACACCCTGACCGAGGCGCTCGATCAAGGGGCGCGCAAGCTGCTGATCGATCTGAGCCGAGCCAGCAAGATCGACTCCTCGGGGATCGGCGAGCTGGTGGCGGCCTACACCCGGGTCTCCAGCCGCGGCGGCAAGCTCAAGCTGCTGCATCTCTCGCCCAAGCTCAAAGACCTGCTCACCATCACCCAGCTGATCAAGGTGTTCGAGATCTACGAAGACGAGACCGAGGCGATCGCCTCGTTCGGCTAGAAAACGGGAGGGGACAAGCCCCTCCCCTACATTGGCTTGGACCGCGAAGGTTCGGTGCGGATGTAGGGGCGGGGCTCGATCCCGCCCGAGCAGCATTCGAAGAGCGGGGTCCCCGCTTCAGCCGGCGTACTCTTGGAGGAACAGCGCCGCGGCCCGGATGCCGCCGTAGAAGTTCTCCAGGTCGAGATGCTCGTCGGGGGCGTGGAGGTTCTCGTCCGGCACTCCGATGCCCATGAAGATCGAGTTGAGCCCGAGATGCTGCCTGAAGCTGGCGGCGATCGGGATGGTGCCGCCTTCGCGCGAGAAGACCGGCCGTTTGCCGAAGGCCTGCTCCAGCGCGCGGGCCGCCGCCTGGACCGCGGGATGCCCGCTGTCGGCGAGAAACGGCCGGCCGCCGTGGAGGTTGAGGACCTCGAGACGCGCGCCGCGGGGCACTAGCGAGGAGACGTGCTCGGTGAACAGCTTCGCGATCTGGGCCGGATCCTGGTCGGCCACCAGCCGCATCGAGATCTTGGCCATCGCCCGGCTCGGCAGCACCGTCTTGCTGCCCTCGCCGGTCCAGCCCGAAAGCAGGCCGTTGACCTCCAAGGTGGGCCGCGCCGAGGTGCGCTCCAGGGTCGTGTAGCCGTTCTCTCCGTGCAGAGCCTCGACGCCGAGGTCAGCGGCGTAGGCGGCCTCGTCGAACGGCAGGCGCGCATACTCCTCCCGCTCCCGCGGCGAAAGCGGGCGCACATCGTCATAGAAGCCGGGGATCAAGATCCGGCCCTGGTCGTCTTTAAGCTGGGCGATCAGCCGGGCCAGCTCCTCGGCGGGATTGCGCACCGCACCGCCGTAGGTCCCGGAGTGCAGGTCGCGATCGGCGCCGGTCATGTGCAGCTCCAGGTACGCCAACCCGCGCAGCCCGGTGCAGATGGTGGGCAGTCCGCGGGCGAAGAACGGGGTGTCGGAGACCATCACGACGTCGGCGGCGAGCTTCTTTTGATGCGCCTGAACGAACGGTTCGAGGTGGGCGCTGCCGATCTCCTCCTCGCCCTCCAGGAGGAACTTGAGGTTGAGCGGCAGCCGGCCGCGGGTCTTGAGATGGGCCTCGGCGGCGGCGATATGGATGAAGAACTGCCCCTTGTCGTCGGCCGCGCCGCGGGCGTAGAGCTGGCCGGCCCGCACGGTCGGCTCGAACGGCGGGCTGGTCCAGAGCTCGACCGGATCGGGCGGCTGGACGTCGTAGTGGCCGTAGACCAGAACGGTGGGCTTGCCCTGTGCCTCGAGCCACTCGCCGTAGACCACCGGATGCCCCTCGGTCGGATGGATCTCGGAGCGGATGCCGGCTCGCTCGAGCCGAGCGGCGACCGCTTGGGCGCAGCGCTGGACCTCGCCTTTGTGCTTCGGATCGGTGCTGACGCTGGGAATGCGAAGCAGGTCGCAGAGCTCGTCGAAGTGGCGCTGGCGATCGTTTTCGAGCTGGGACAGGATTTCTCTCATGGCGGCTCCTCCGGGGCTGGATGACATGGAAGCATCCGAGTATCGCCGCTCGCGCGGCGACACTCAACCCTGCCGCGATGGACGGCCGCGGGCTAGGGCTTGGAGAAGCGCCGGATGCGCGAGCTGCCGCCGGCGGCGGCCGCGACCGCGAGCCGGAACGGAGCCACCTGCGGATTCAAGGCCAGATCCTGGTTGGCCGGCCCGGCGCCAACCGCGACCGGGATCGTGACGGGATCGTAGCCGGTCTTGGAGGCGGTCAGCATGTAGCTGCCGGCGCTCAGCATCCACTGGTAGCGCCCGAACAACGGCTCGCTGAAGCGCTTCTCGTTGTCGCTCAACACGATGCCGGCGATGGCGAGATTGGCCGAGATCGGATCGCCGCTGCGCCCATCGACGACGTGACCGCGGACTTGCGGGCCTTCGATCCGGTTCAAGATCACATCGACGCCCGGGCGCAGGCCGGCCACGATGCCGGCGACCTCGCTGTAAGGCGGCTGATGCTCCTGCGCGGCGCTGTTGATCTCGAGCAGATAGGCGTGGACCCCGATCGCGTTGACCTGCCACTCGAAGTGCTCGCCGCTGGCGCTGGGCGAGCGCTCGGTGAAGCCGAGCGCCCCCTGCAGCGCATTGCGGGTCGCCACCACCGGCGGCAGCTGCGAGCTGTGCATCTGCACGCACGGAGGGTCCGTGCTGTAGCCCCACAGCACGTCCTCACCGTAGCTGTGGTAATCGATCGAGACCGCGAAGTGCTCGCGCTGGTTGAGCGCCATCAAGGTCTGGGTCTCGGGCTCGGACCAGGCGCTGGGGCCGCGGTAGACATCGCTGCAGCCGTCGCCGCTCTGCTGGCCGCACTGCGCCCAATGGTGCGCGAAGTTGCGGTTGAGATCGATCCCGTCGTTGTTGAACATATTGAAGCAGCTGTCGCGGTTGTTCTTGCGCCAGAAGAAATTCTCGGTCCAGACCTTGTGGTAGCCGTCGGGGTTGGCGAGCGGGACGATCCAGATCTCGTTGCGGTCGACGAAAGCGGTGGTGCCGCCGCCGTAGTTGCCCAGCAGGTATTGCGCGGCGTCGAGCGCCGCCTCCGGGGTGACGATCTCGCGCGCGTGGACTCCGCCGACGAACAGGGCGGTCGGCTCGTCCTCGTCGGCGGCGACGTTGTCGCTGATCTTGAGCGCGAAGATCGAGCGCCAGTCCCAGGTGAGCGCCGCGCCCAGCGTTGCGCTGAGGTTGACGTAGCGGCAGATCATCGGGTAGGTGTTGGCCAAGGTCTGCATCCGCGCCAGAATCCCGGCCAGGTCGCTGTAGCCGGACGGCGGCCCCAGGCCGCGCAGCGCCAGCGCCTCGGGCAGCGGCCGGCCGATCTCGACCACCTCGGTCGGGTAGCCCAGCAGCGCCAGCCGGCCCAGCTCGGCGGGATTCACGATCAGGTCGAGCGACTTGTCGAAGCGGCTTTCGGCGTAGATGTCCCAGCCGCCGCGTTCGAACTGCTTGAGCTCGCGATTGAAGTCGAACAGGTGGATCCGAACCCGCATCAAGGCGCTTTGCGCCGGGGCGGCTGGCTCGGCCGCCAGCGGCCCCGCACCAGCCAGCGGCAGCAAGAGGGCGAGCGCGGCGCTGCGGGCCCAAGCGCTTCCGGTCGACACGGGGGCGATGCTACGGTTCATGGCGCGGCTCTGTAAAGCGCGGTCGGATGCCGCGCGCCGCCCACGCCAGTCGGAGCTTGGCCCAGCGGCCGAGCCGAATCCGGCGCTTGAGGACGGCGCGGCCGCCGCGCTCGATGCGATCGAGCAGCAGCCGGTAGGTCGAGGCCATGCAGGTGACGCAGGGCCGGGCGTCGGGCTCGAGGTGCTGCGGCAGGGCCGCGGCGCGGCGGAAATAGGAGCGCGCGCGCTCGATCTGAAACTGCAGCAGCCCGGCGAAGCCGCGCTCCGGACGCCGCGCCAGCAGGGCCTGCTCGCTGACCGCGAAGCGCTCGAGCTCCTCGAGCGGCAGATAGATCCGGCCGCGCTCGCAGTCTTCGCCGATGTCGCGCGCGATGTTGGTGAGCTGGAGCGCGCTGGCCAGATCGCGCCCCAGCGGCGCCGCGGCGGCGCTCAGGGTCCCGAAGATGCGCAGCGAGATGGTCGCGATGGTGTGCGCGACCAGCTCGCAGTAGCGCATCAGCTCCTCGAAGCTCTGGTAGCGGCTGCGCTCCAAATCCATCTGACAGCCGCGGATCAGATCGCGGTACGGCTGGGCCGGGATGTCGTAGCGCGCCGCGGCGTCGGCCAGCGCCACCGTGATCGGGTGGGAGGCCGCACCGCGGTAGCAGCGCTCGAGCTCCGCCTCCCAGTCGGCGATCCGGCGCTGCGGCTGCGCGGCCGGCTGGTCGACGATGTCATCGGCGAAGCGGCAGAAGGCGTAAGCGGCATAGACCGCATCGCGCTTGGGCGGCGGCAGCAAACGGAAGCCGAGGGAGAAATTGGGCCCGTAGCGATGGGTGACGCGGCGGCAGTGCTGGTAGGCAGCGGCGAGCTCGATCACGGCTGCGCTCCGAGCGCGGTCTTGGATCGCGGCCGGCACCAGACATGCGGCAGCTTGTGGCCGCAGACCGCCGGGCGGCGCCAAAGCTGTCGGGCCAGCGCCGCGCAGGCGCGCGAACGCACTCCGGGGCGGCTGAGCCGGCGCAGCAGCTCGCGGAAATCGCGGCCGCCGGCGCGGCGCACCATCCGGCCCAGCAGCTTGCCGCCGCCCAGCTCGTAGAGCCAGCGGTTGCCGATACCGCCTTCGAGCTGAGGACCGAAGCGTTGCTGGCACAGGGCCTCGAACGGCCGCCCCTCCAGCAGGCAGCGGGCCGCCAGCTGGCCGGTGCGCAGCGCGTAGCGGATGCCGAGCCCGAACAGGTAGTCCTGATAGCCGCCCGCCTCTCCCGGATGGAGCGGCCCGGCGGGCCGGGCCGCGGCATCGCGCAGGAAGAAGTTCATGTAGGAGAGCTTGCTGCGCGGATCGCGGGAAGTGAACGGCGCCGCCGCATGGAAGCGCTCGCGGCAGCGCTCGAAGCTCGGCTCCAGGCGCTCGAACTGGCGCAGCACCGCAATCCCGAGCGTGCCGATGCCCTCGATCAGGAACAGATAGGCGTAGCCTCCCGGCGCCAGCGCGGGATCGAACAGCACCTCAATCCGGTCGGGGTCGTCGGTTTCGAACACCTCTTCCTTGGCCACTCCGTCGGCCGGCCCCGGTCCGGTGGCGGCGATGTCGGCGCGCTCGAGCTCGAGCGTGGTGTTGCAATGCAAGCGGACCCCCAGAGCGAGCGCCTGAGCGGCGAGCGCGTGCTCCAGCGAACCCGCTCCGGGCCCGCGCAGGATGAAATAGCCGAATGGCCGCCGGCTGGACACGGCCGTGGCCCGGCCGCCGGCGTCGCGCAGCTCGGCCCGGGTCGCGGGGCGGCGCCAGAATTCGGTCGCGAGGCCGAGCTGGTTCAGCTCTTCGAGCACGTCGGTATCGTCCGAGTAGCTCTCCAAGAGCTGCAGGCCGCCTTGAAAACGTGCGCCGGGCGCGCGCCCGCGTTCATAGAGCTCGACCGCCGCGCCGCCGCGGGCCAAGGTGATCGCCGCCGCCAGCCCCGCCGGTCCGGCGCCGGCGATGCGATAGGTGCGCGCGGCCATGCCGGAAGATCGATATCCGTCAGTAGCGCTGGAACAGCCGGCCCCAGGGCGTCTGCATGAAATCGCGCACCCTTTGGCGGCCGATCATCGGATACCAGTACCAGTCGTGGTAGGCCCACGAGGCGATGTAAGTCAGCACCACCAAGGGGGTCCGGGTCAGCAGGCGCTCGAGCGGCTTGAACATGCCGTGGTAGAGCAGGTGCTGGCCCTTGCTGGCGAAGGTGTCGGCGCGGTGAAAGTGCAGGTTGACGCCGGAGATGTCCTCGCCCAGGATCTCGATCTCGCGCGGGTCGCCGACTCCGAGGCCGTCCTCGTGCGCCATGCGGATGAAGCGCAGCGACAGCGGGTCGAAGCCCATCATCTTGGCCGCGATCGCGTCGATCGCCACCTGATCGTGCGAGGCGAGGATATAGCCGGGGGTGTGCACCTCCATGCAGCGCGGGCCGGGGCCGCTGCCGGCGACGGTCCCGTCCATCACCGCGAACAGGCCGCCGTGGATCTCCTTTTGGATCGCGAGCAGGTCGACCAAGGTCTCGTGGATCACCGGGTGGGTCCAGTGCCGGGTGCGGTGCAGCAGGCCGCCGAAGGCGTTCTTCATCGCGCCGGTCATGGTGGTGAAGACGTGGGTCTTGAGCGTCGGCAGATGGATGATGTTCTCGCCGATCATCCGCTTCGGGATTCGGATCCCAGCGGGGAACACCTCATCGAGCACGTGCATCTTGGCCTTGGGCTCGTAGGTGATCCACTCGGGATCTTCGTAGAGGTGCAGGTTGCGCAGCCCGTGCTTGTCCACCACCACCGGCCGCTGCTTGTTCTTGACCTCGCCCTTCTTGGCGCTGACCACCACGGTGTCGTTGTGGCAGCCGTGGATCAGATCCGGCCGATAGCCGTCCTCCAGCAAGGTGCCGATCACGCCGTCGAGCTGCCACGGCGTGGTGGAGCAGCCGGGGTAGAAGATGCCCCAGGAGATGTTGATCTTGAGCGCGGTGTCGTTTTCGCGCGGCAGGTAGCGATCGTACTTGGCCAGCCGCAGCAGCCGCTTATAATCTTCGAGGACCGATTCGGGATGGGTCTTGAGCACCGCAACTTGGCTCGACATGCGCCCTAGCATAACCAAACCGGCCGGTGGGCCCAAGCCGGCCGCCGTCGAGCCGGCGGACGGCGCGCAGTCGGGGCGCTCCGGACTGCGGGTGCCGCGGCTGCTGGGCCGCTACTGGAGCGGTCGCGGCGGCCCGCGGCTGATCGTCACCGCCGGCCTCCATGGCAACGAGCCGGCCGGCGTGCTCGCGGTCCAAAAGGTGCTGCGCAAGCTGCAAGAGCGCCGCCCCGCTTTCCGCGGCGAGCTGATCGCCTTGGCCGGAAACCTTTTGGCGTTGGAACGCGGCGTACGCTACGTGGATCGCGATCTCAATCGGCGCTGGCTCGGACCGTATCTCGAGACGCTCAAGAGCGAGCGCGCGCCGGCACCGTTCGAGGACGCGCAGCAGCGCGAGCTGGCCGGCATCTTCCACGAGCTCCAGGCCCGAACCGAGCGGCCGCTGGCGTTCGTCGATCTGCACTCCACCTCGGGCGCCGGCGCGCCGTTCTGCGTGATGGCGGACGTGCTGCGCAACCGGCCGCTGGCCGAGGCGCTCGGCATCCCGGTCATTCTCGGTCTCGAGGAGACCATCGACGGGACCATGCTCGGCTGGCTGGTCGATCAAGGGCACATCGGCATGGCGGTCGAGGGCGGCCAGCACCAAAGCGGCGCGACCTTGGCCCATCACGAGGCCGCGATCTGGATCGCGCTGGTGGCGGTCGGCTGTCTCGGCCCGGACCAGATCGAAAGGCTCGATGCGCACCGGCGCGTCCTGGCCCAGGCGGGCCACGGCCTGCCGCAGTTCGTCGAGGTTCGCTACCGGCACGTGATCGCCCCGGAAGACGGCTTCCGGATGCTGCCGGGCTTTTCCAATTTCCAGCCGGTGCGGCGCGGCCAGCCCCTGGCGCAGGATCGCCGCGGCGCGCTGCGTGCGCCGGAGGGCGGGCGGATCCTGATGCCGCTCTACCAGGTGCAGGGCGACGACGGCTTCTTCATCGTGCGGCGGGTGCGGCGCTTCTGGCTGCGGCTCTCGGTGCTGCTGCGGCGCCTGCGGATCGACCGCTGGGTCGCGTGGCTGCCGGGCGTGCGGCGCCATCCCGAGCTGGCCGACCATTTTCTGGTCGATCCGAAGATCGCGCGCTTTTTCAACGTCGAGATCTTCCACCTGCTCGGCTACCGCCGCGAACGCCCCAGCGCCGGCCACCTGGTCTTCTCGCGCCGCCGTCCCGGCTTCCTGCGGCTGGGAACCGACGCGA
>DASWHO010000106.1:0-39765 GCA_036398155.1 Acidobacteriota bacterium | reverse complement strand
CGCTTTTCTCACAAGCCATCGTAGCGAGGCGGCGTAAGGTGCGGTGGCTGCAAGGCATGCGCCGCCCGGCCGACGCAGGCATACTGGACAGTATGTCGAGGAGGCCGGGCAAGCATAACGCCGCAGACACCGTGCATTACGCCGCCGCAGTAGATGGCTTGTGAGAAATGCGGGCTAGGGTCATGGCGGACGCTGCGGTCCGGCTGCGGGCCGCCGGCGTGTCAGTCGCTAGTCGCCTCTTCGTCGTCGATCTTGATCTTGAGCGAGCGCAAGAACTGCTTGTCGAGGGCGTTGATCTGCAAGTGAATGGTGTTGCTGTGGTGACTGTCGCGCCCGTTGCTGCCGTCGCGTTCGAGTGTCGCCTCGCCGGCTTCAACCGCTTCGGCCTCCACGCCTTTCTTGTTGAGTCCGACCGTCACCTCCAGCACCAGGACGATCTCATAGCCCTCTTCACGAATCCGATTGATCGATTCGTTGAACGCCTCGGAAGCGGAAAGCGACTCGTTGATCGCCTCGCCGAGCCGTCGCACCAGGTTCTTGAGCTGATCGTCGAATTCCACGTCTGTGTAGCTTGAGCCCCGTCCTTGGCGAAGGCGCTGCGGGCACTCTGGCACAGTGAGGAGACCGGGTCAATCCCTCGCCCGGAGCGCGTGGATCAGGGCGCCAACGCCGCCCGCGCCCGCTCGATTTGGCGCCGCCAGCGCGGATTGGGCTCGCGTGCGAGCGCGCGCGCGAACAGCTCGGCTCCGATTTCGGGCTCCGACAGCAGTGCCAAATTGTACAGCGCCCATGAAGAGTCATTGGCCAGCACGCTCTGACGCCGCGCTGCCTCGCGCGCCTGAGCGCGCCGCCCGAGTTGGAGCAGGGCGGCGGCCCGCAGCGCCTCGATGCGCGGATCGGTCGGCGCGCTGCCGGACCGCGGGCCCAGGACGGCGAGCGTTTGCTGCGGCTGGCCGCGCAGTAGGGCGAGACGCGCCTGCAGCAGCGCGACGGCGGTCGGTTCTGCGCCGGCCAGCCGGGCGGCGCGCAGCAGCCATTCCGCTCGCTCCAGCTCCGGATCCGATTGCGGCGCGGCCGGACCGGATCGCAGTCGATCGCCGCCGGGCGGGTCCTCCGGAGCCAGCCGGAGCGGGCTGGGGCTGCGGAGCATGGCGCCGCGCAAGGTACGGGCGCTGCCATCCAGCAGCAAACCGCGGAGCCCGGTTCCGGCCGCAAGCAGGGCGAGCGCGGCCAGGCCCCAGACCCAGGCCGGTGTCGGGTTGCGAGCCTGGCCCCGCCGGGACAGCGCTTGCCGCACCATGGCGTGGCAGGCTCCGGAAGCGGGCCGGTCGGTGGCTGGGCTCGAGCGCATCGCGGTCGCGATCAAAGCGCCGCAGGACCGGCACTCGGCCAGGTGCCGCTCCAAGGCTTGGATCCGTTCACGTGACGACCGCTCCAGCACCGCTTCGAGCTGCTGGCTCGGGCAGGTTTCGAGGCGCGCGCCTTCGCCGACCTGGCGCAGCAACAGCTCCGGCTGCAGCGGCTCCGGGCTCATGCGTAGCGCTCCGCCCCGACCCGGGCCAGCTTGCGCATCAGGCGGCTGGTGATCGAATCGACCCCGGCCGGCGAAACTCCGACCCACGGCAGGGCGGCGATCTCGCGGGCCGAGAGGCCGTCGCGGTAGCGATGCATGAAGATCGCGATGTCCCGATCGCGGTTGCGGCCGCGCGCCAGCCGGCGCAAGCGTTGGAGCAAGGTTTCGAGCTGATCGCGCAGCAGCTGCGCGCGCTCCGGGTCGACCGGATCCGCCAGGCGTTCGCCGAGCGGCGGTCCTTCGGCCACGCCCGAGTCGTGGTCCAGCGATCGGGTCGGAGCGTAGCGCCGCCGCGCATGCGCGTCGCGCACCACGGTTCTGACCCGATTGGCGCTGACCAGATCCAGGTAGGCCATCAGCTTGCCGGTCGAGCTGCCGCGAAAATTGCGCAGCCGCAGACAGTCGCGCTCGAACAGGTGCTGGTAGACGTCCTGGACGTGGTCCTCTATGCCGAGGCTGGGCACCGGGCGCCCGATCCGGTAGACCGCGGCGCGCACCGAACCCAAGATCCGGGGATGCAGGCGGCGCACCAGCTCATCGAGGAGCGCACCTTCGCCTCCCCGCAAACAGCGGCGCAGCAAGCGGACCGTGCCGCGCGAAGTCTCCTCGGGCTGAACCACGAAGCCCTCCAGGTTTTTGCGTATCCTATCGGGTTCCAACGGATGCGCGCAAGCCCCCAAACCATTAAGCGTATGGATCCGAATCGCCGCCGCCGGCTCCGAGCGCCGCTTGACGGCGACCGCCCCATCCCGTAGCGTCGCGCTCGGAAAAGAGGCTTGACATGGGCTTCGCCACCGACGCGATTCACGCCGGGCAGCCGCCGGAGAAAGTCACCGGCGCGGTTTCGGTTCCGATTTTCCAGACTTCGACCTACGCCTACCGGCGCTTCGGTCACCATACCGGTTTCGAGTACGGCCGGACCCAGAACCCGACCCGGATGGCGCTGGAGACCAACCTCGCGACCCTCGAGCGCGGCGCCGCCGCGTTTGCCTTCGCCTCCGGGATGTCGGCGATCGCGGCCGTGCTGTCGCTGCTCAAGTCCGGTGACCGGGTGGTGGTCTCCAACGATCTCTACGGCGGGACCTACCGCCTGTTCGAACGCGTCTATCGCCACTACGGTTTGCGCTTCACCTACGTCGCCACCGAGGATCTGGCCGCGGTGCGCCGGGCGCTGAGCCGCGGCTGCAAGATGGTCTTCATCGAAACCCCGACCAATCCGCTGATGCGGATCAGCGACATCGCGGCGATCGCCCGGCTGGCGCGGCGGCGCGGCGCGCCGCTGGTGGTCGACAATACCTTCATGAGCCCGGCGTTGCAGCGGCCGCTCGAGCTGGGCGCCGATCTGGTGGTCCATTCGACCACCAAGTTCCTCAACGGCCACGCCGACAGCGTCGGCGGCGCGGTGGTGGTGCGCCGCCCCGAGCACGCCGAGCGGATCGGGTTCATCCAAAACGCGGCCGGCGCGATCCTGGCGCCGCTCGATGCGTTCTTGGTGCTGCGCGGCATCAAGACCCTGCCGCTGCGGATGCGCTGCCACTGCGAGAACGCCGCGGCGGTGGCCGAATTTCTGAGCCGCCACCCGGCGGTACGGGCGGTGCACTACCCGGGCCTGCCGGCGCATCCGGGCCATGCCCTGGCGCGGCGCCAGTCGAGCGGCGGCGGCGGCATGGTGAGCTGCGAGCTGGCCGACCGCGCGGCGGCGCAGCGCTTCTGCGACGCGCTCAAGCTGTTTCTGCTGGCCGAGAGCCTCGGCGGAGTCGAGAGCCTGGTCTGCCATCCGGCCACCATGACCCACGCCTCGGTACCGGCGGCTCGGCGCAAGCAGCTCGGGATCGGCGAAAACCTGGTGCGCCTCTCGGTCGGCATCGAGGACCGCGAAGACCTGCTCGCCGACCTGCGCCGCGGCCTGAACGCCGCCTCCCGTAGAGTGTCAGGTCGGACGCACCGCTAGCCCGAGCCGCTGCATGGCTCTCGAAGATGTGGCACTGCCCAACTAAAAGGGCCGGTGGATGACTAATTCGGCGAAATCGGAGAGGGCGGTGCGGTAGATCGAGTCGGGGAAGGGTTCGATCAGCTTCTGGGCTTCGGCGACCAGCCGGTCGGCCAGCGCGCGGGTGTCCTCCAGCGTTCGGTATTGGGTGGCGAGCTCGAGGATTTCGGCTGCGCTGATGCTGCGAAAGGCGTGTTCGGCGAGCACGGTGCCGACCTTGGCGCGGACCTCGGCGCCAGCGCGGCGCAGCAGTAGAATCAGCGGCAGGGTCAGCTTGCCTTCGGTCAGATCGCTGAGCACCGGCTTGCCCAAGAGCTCGGCCGAGGTCGAGAGGTCGAACAGATCGTCGATCAACTGGAAAGCGGTTCCGAGCCGCATGCCGAAGTGCTTGAGGTCGCCGCAGGCCGCCGGATCCAGACCGGCGAGCAGCGCGGGAATCTCGCCGCAGGCGGAAAACAGGCGGCCGGTCTTGCGCTCGATGATGTCGAGATACTCCGCTTCGGTCAGCTCGAGATCGCCGCTGCGCTGCAGGCTGATCAGCTCGCCTTCGATCATCCGCAAGGTGGTTTCCGAGAGCACCTTGAGCAGCGGAACGTATTGCGGCTCGAGCCCCATCGAGACCGCGGTCAAGTAGAGGTAGTCGCCGAACAGAACCGTGACCTCTTCGCCGAAGCGGCGGTTGATCGAAGGCAGCCCGCGGCGGGTGTCGGCGTGGTCGATGATGTCGTCATGGATCAAGGTCGCGGTGTGGATCAGCTCGACCATCGCGGCGAACAGGATCGCGGGGCCGCCGCGCAGGCCGCAGAGCCGGCTGGTGAGCAGCAGCAGCGTCGGGCGGATCCGCTTGCCGCCGCCCGACGAGACGTGCTGGCCGGCCTGCGCCAGGATCGAAATGTCGGACTGGAATACCTTCGCCAGAATCTGCTCGACCTGTTCGAGGTCGGTTTCGACCAGGGCCAAGATCTGGCGCGGCGACATGCGGTCGGGGAGCTGCAGATCGAGCAGCTGCTGGGACAACGAGCGCGGCTCGGCGCTCACGGCAGCTCCACCAGATCGACTCCGGCCGGCGGCGTGAAGCGAAACAGCGCCGGATCGAGGCCCGGGTTCTCGACGATGTGCTCGAGTCGGTATTCGGCGCGGTTGCCGACCGCATCCTCGAGCAGCAGGCGCTCGATGGTGGCGCGCGCCGGGTCGATCTCGAGCCAGCAGGTCGGGTAGTCCGGCGGATCGGCTTGAGCCGGGTCGCGTTCCGCTCCCCGGGCGGCCGGGCCGGTGGGCTGCGGGCGCGCCTGGAGGCGCACCATCCGGTTGCCGTCGCGCCGCGGGCGCTCGCTCTCGGCCCAGCTCGCCTGGTACTGCTGGAGCAGCGGCGTGCCACCCAGAAGCAGGGTCGGCGCCTGCGACAGGTCCGGCCGCAACACTTGAACCTGGTTCTCTTCCGGCAAGTACCACCAGGCGCGCTCGCCGTCGCTGACGAACAGCTTGCGTTCGGGGGCGCGATACTCCCAGCGCATCTGGTTGGGCCGTTTCATGTACACCAGGCCGCGCTCTTCGATCGGCGATCCGAGCGCGCGGTTGAGTTGGCGCTGGACGAATTCGGCCCGCAGGTCGCGAAGCCGGTCGTAACGCGCCTGCACCCGGCGCACCAGATCGGTGGCGTCGGCTCCGGCCAGATCAGTGGCGTCGGCCTTGGCCAGAGCGGTGGCGTCAGCCTCCGCGTTGAGGAAAGCCAGCAGAATCAGAATCGGCATGCGCGGCCTTTTTTGCGCCCTTTCGCCGGGATGGTATCACAGACCGGTCCGGGCGCTCTTGCCCCTGGCGGCGCGCGGATGCTAACCTCCGCCGCCATCGAAGCCGTTCGCCTATGGAGCAGGAAATGACTCGTTCCAGCGCCGCGGCGCGGCGCCGCGAGCCCGGATCGCGGGGACGCGGATGAGCGCGCCGCTCAAGCGCAGCCGCGGCTGCGGAGAGCTGCGTGCCGCCGACGTCGGCAAGACCGAGACCCTGTGCGGCTGGGTGCTGCGGCGCCGCGATCTGGGGGCGCTGGTGTTCCTCGATTTGCGCGACCGCAGCGGGATCTGCCAGGTCGTGTTTCGGCCCGAGAACGATCCGGAGAGCTACCGGCTGGCCAAACGCCTGCGCGGCGAGTTCGTGATCGCAGTCCGGGGCGAAGTGGTGGGCCGCGAAGCCGGCACCGTCAACCCCAAGCTGCCGACCGGCGCGATCGAGCTGGTGGTGCGCCAGGCGCGGCTGCTCAACGAGTCCAAGACCCCGCCGTTCGAGCTCGACGACAACGACGCGCCGAGCGACGATCTGCGGCTGCGTTATCGCTATTTGGATCTGCGCCGCCGGCGGCTGCAGCGCAATTTGACCGTGCGCCACCAGGTGGCGCTGGCGGCGCGCCGCTACCTCGACGCGCAGGGCTTCCTCGAGATCGAGACCCCGGTGCTGGCGGCGCCGACCCCCGAAGGGGCGCGCGACTACCTGGTGCCGAGCCGGTTGTTTCCGGGCAAGTTCTATGCCCTGCCGCAATCGCCGCAGCTGTTCAAGCAGATTCTGATGGTGGCCGGATTCGAACGCTATTTCCAGATCGCGCGCTGCTACCGCGACGAAGACCTGCGCGCCAACCGGCAGCCCGAGTTCACCCAGATCGATCTCGAAATGTCGTTCGTGACCCGCGACGACGTGCTCGAGCTGGTCGAGGGCTTGATGGCGGCGTTGTTTCAGGCGGTCGGCCGCGAGCTGGCGCTCCCGCTGCCGCGCCTGAGCTACGAAGAGGCGGTGCACCGCTACGGCAGCGACAAGCCCGACCGGCGCTTCGAGCTGCCGATCCAGGACCTGAGCGCGCTGGCGGCCGGCTGCGGCTTCGCGCCGTTCGAGGCGGCGGCCGCGGCCGGTGGCGCCCTGCGCGCGCTGGTGCTGCCGGGCGGCGCGCAGCGCTCGCGGCGCCAGCTCGAAGAGCTGGAGGCGCGCGGCAAGGCGGCCGGCTTGGAGGCGCTGGCCTGGGCCAAGCGCGGCGCGGGCGGCTGGCAATCGCCGCTCAAGCGCGCGCTGGGAGAAGCGTGGCTCGAGCGGGTCGCCGCGAGCGCCGCGGTTGGCTCCGATGACCTGCTGCTGTTTTCGGCCGGGCGCGAGCCCAAGGCGCTGTCGGCGGCCCTGGGCGCCGTGCGCCTGGCGCTGGGGCAGGAGCTGGGCTTGATTCGAAAAGGCGACCACGCGTGCCTGTGGGTGATCGACTTCCCGCTGTTCGAGCGCGATCCGCAGAGCGGTCGGATCCAGTCCGCCCACCATCCGTTCACCGCGCCCTACGAAGAGGATCTGGAGCGGCTCGAGAGCGAGCCGCTGAAGGTGCGCTCGCAGGCGTACGATCTGGTGCTCGACGGCGAAGAGATCGGCAGCGGCAGCATCCGAATCCATCGTTCGGAGGTCCAGCGTCGAGTGTTCAGCGCGCTCGGCATCGGCAGCGCCGAGGCCGAGAGCCGCTTCGGGTACCTGTTGGAGGCGCTGCAGTTCGGCGCCCCGCCGCACGGCGGCATCGCCCCGGGGCTGGATCGGATTCTGATGCTGCTGACCGGCGCGAGCTCGATCCGCGACGTGATCGCGTTCCCCAAGACCAATGCCGCCGCCGATCTGATGACCGGCGCGCCCTCCGAGGTCACGCCCGAGCAGCTCGAAGTCCTGGGCCTGCGCCTGGCGCGCCCCAAGGGCTCCTGATCCGCCGCGGCGGCGAGAATTTGCGCCTCGGAGACCAAGGGCCTATCCTTTAGGGCACCGTCCGTCGGACCTCGGATGTCCGCCCGCCGCAAGTTTCAGATCTCAGAAATGGGTTTGGATCGCCTGTTCGGCGTCCACGACTCCAACCTGCGCGAGCTCGAGCGCCATCTCAAAGTGCGCATCCATGCGCGCGGCGGCAACGTTACGATCGAGGGCTCGCCCGAGGGGGCGCGCCGGGCCGAGGAGATCCTGACCACCTTCTCCGAGTACCTCCAGCGCGACATCCCCTTCGGCGAGGGCGACTTCCGCAGCGCCTTGACCCGGCCGTGGGAGGCCAGCTTCACGCCGGCGCCGAGCCAGGCCGCGAGCGCCGAAGTGCTGTCCACCGGCGACAAGGAAGTGCGGCCGCGGGGGCCCAACCAACGGCTCTATCTGGAGAAGATCGCGACCTGCGATCTGGTGCTCGGGGTCGGCCCGGCCGGCACCGGCAAGACCTACCTGGCGATGGCGGCGGCGGTGTCGGCGCTGCTATCGCGGTTGGTCCACCGCATCGTCCTGACCCGGCCGGCGCTGGAGGCCGGCGAGCGGCTCGGGTTCTTGCCCGGCGACATGTTCGAAAAAGTCCACCCGTACCTGCGGCCGCTCTACGATGCGCTCTACGATCTGCTCAAGTCGGATCGCGCCGCGCGGCTGATCGAGCGCGGCCAGGTCGAGATCGCGCCGCTGGCGTTCATGCGCGGCCGCACCCTCAACGACGCGTTTGTGATTCTCGACGAGGCCCAAAACACCACCGCGGAACAGATGAAGATGTTTCTGACCCGCCTGGGGCTCAAGTCCAAAGCGGTGGTGACCGGCGACATCACCCAGGTCGATCTGCCGCCGGGTCGGGTCTCGGGGCTGATCGAAGCGCTCGAGGTGGTCGGCGCGCTCGAAGGCGTGGCGGTGGTGCGGTTCGACGAGCGCGACGTGGTGCGCCATCCGCTGGTGCAGAAAATCGTGCGCGCCTATGACCAGTTCGACAGCCAGCGCCAGCTCGGCGCTCCCGAGGTCGAAGCCGAGTGAGCTCGGCCGAGCAGGGCGGCGCCGGTGCCGCGGCGCCGATCCGTCAGCTCAGCACCGTGCTGTTCGCCGCCGCCGCCACCGCGATGATCACGGTCCAGCCGCGGCTGGCGCTGCCGAGCTTCGAGATCGGCAAGCCGGCGACCAGCGACGTGAGCGCACCGGCGACGTTGCGCATTCCCGACCCGGAAGCGACCGAGCAGCGCCGCCGCGCCGCCGAAGCCGAGGAGCTGCCGCTGTATGATCACGACCCGCGCAAGTACCAGACCTTCCAGCTCCGGTTGGTCGAGCTGTTCGAGGCCGGCCGCGCGCTGCCGGCCGCGGCGGCCAAGGCGCCGGCGGCGGCCGCGGCGCTCGAGGCAGTCTGGGGGCGGCCCTTGTCGAGCGCCGGCGTCGGCGCGCTGCTGCGCACCCGATTCGATCCGGAGCTCGAGGATCGGCTGATTCAAACCCTCCAGGGTGTGAGCGCGCGCCTGGTGATCGACGATCTGCTGCGCCTCGCCCCCAGCAGTCTGGCGCGCGGGATTCGAGTCCGGACCCTGCCGGCCGGCGGCGAGCGGACCGTCACCGACCCCGCCGGCCTGCTCGATCTGCAAGGGCTGATGCTGCGCCTCGAGGTGGCGCTCGAACGATTGGACCTCGAGCGCCGCGAGGGCCGCGCGCTGGCCGAGATGGTGGCCGAGGCGATGGGCCCGAATCTGACCTTCAACAGCAAGGAGACCGACGAGGCCCGGGCCAAGGCGCGCGCTCGGGTCGGCGAGGTGTTCTATCAGGTCGAGCGCGGCCAGAAGCTGGTGCGCCGCGGCGATCTGGTCAGCCCCGAGATCTACCGCCAGCTCGAGGCCGCCGGCAGCCTCAAGGCGGGCGAGCGGACCGTGCCGCATATCGCGGCCACGTTCGTGCTGGTTTGGATGCTGCTGTTGGGAATGGGGCTTTACCTGCGCCACTACCGCACCCGCCAGCGCTGGATCCCCAAGCTCGATCTCAAGCTCGGGCTGCTCTGGCTCGGGCTGCTGTTGATCCACAAGATCGGCTTCAAGCTGGCCGAGTTCGTCGGCGAGGCGGTCGAGCGCTATCCGTTCGATCGCCCCGAAGCCTACGCCTTCGCGATCCCGTTCGCGGCCGGCGGCATGCTCCTGACTTTGCTGGTCGGGGTCCATCTGGCGGCGATCTTCTCGATCTTCAACGCGGCCACGGTCGGGATTCTGAACGGCGAGCTGGGCCTGACGTTGTTCGCGCTGATCAGCAGCTTCGCCAGCATCTACAGCCTGACCCGCTTCGAAAAGCGCACCGCCTTGATGCGCAGCGGCCTGCTCTTGGGCACCACCCAGGCGCTGGTGGTGCCGCTGGTGCTGGTCCAGTTCGGCGCCGGCGCCGCCGGCGCCGCGCTGCCGGAGGCGGGCGCGCTATGGCTCGCGATCGGCTGCGCCTTCTGCGGCGGCATCGCGGTGGTGATGCTGGTCACGCTGCTGCTGCCGCCGCTCGAGGTGCTGTTCGGCGTTCCGACCGACATCCGCCTGCTGGAGCTGTCGAATCTGAATCTGCCGCTGCTCCGCGAGCTGGCGCTCAAGGCCCCCGGCTCTTATCAACACAGCATCGCGGTCGGGAGCTTGGCCGAAGCCGCGGCCGCGGCGATCGCGGTCAATCCGCTGATGCTGCGGGTCGGGGCCTATTATCACGACATCGGCAAGATCGCCGCGCCGCAGTATTTCGTCGAGAACCTGCGCGGCCGCTCCAACCCGCACGACGCGCTCGATCCGCTCGAGAGCTCGCGCCGGATCGTCAATCACGTGCAGCGCGGTCTGGAGCTGGCGCGCCAGCACCGCCTGCCGCAGGCGATCGCCGACATGATTCCGCAGCACCACGGCACCCGCCTGGTCGGGTATTTCCACGACAAGGCCCGCTCCGGGGCGCAGGGCGCCGCGGTGCCGGAATCGGATTATCGCTATCCCGGGCCCAAGCCGCGCACCAAGGAGGCGGCGATTCTGATGTTGGCCGACGCGGTGGAGGCCGCGTCGCGGACCTTGCGGCAGCCGACCGCAGAGCGGTTGCGAGCCACGATCCGGACCCTGTTCAACGCGATCGTGGCCGAAGGCCAGCTCGATCAGTGCGACCTGACCCTGCGCGATCTGGACCGGATCGCGCAGGCGTTTCAGGAGGTGCTGAGCGGGATTCTGCACCATCGAATCGACTATCCTGGTTACGATTTCAATGACGAAAAGACCGACCCGCAATCGGGTCCGCCGCTCGAACCGCCGGCTGACCGTCCTGCGGGCGAAGCGCTGCTCGGTGTCGAGCGCCTCCCTGGAAAGATTCACTGAGGCGGTGCTGGGCGAGCTCGGAGCGCGGCGCGGGACGGTGGGGCTGGCGCTGCTTTCCGATCCCGAAGTGCAGGCGCTCAACCGCAGCTTTCGCGGCTCGGACCGGCCCACCGATGTGCTTTCGTTCCGCTGCGGCGAAGTGCTCGACGGCGAGCTGCATCTCGGGGACATCGTGATCGGCCTGGGTGTCGCGGCGCGCCAGGCGCGTGCCCGCCGCCAGCGCCTGCCGACCGAGCTGCGGCGCCTGCTGCTGCACGGGCTGCTGCATCTTCTGGGCCACGATCACGAGCGCGATCGCGGTGCGATGGCCAAGCTGGAGCGTCGCCTATGGCGCGCCTATCGGAGCCCGAGCTCATGGCCGGCGCAATCGCGCTGACCGTTTTCGGCCTGGCGCTGGTCGCGCTGCTGCTTTACGGGATCAGCGAGCAGTGGCTGGTGCGCTCCCGCGCCCGCGCTTCGCGCGCCGTGCTGGCCCATCTCAGCCTGGCCAAGCGGCTGCTGGCGGTGGGGGGCAGCTCCTCGGCCACCGCGCTGCTGCTGGCGCTGCGTCTGGGTCGGGTGCTGGCCTCCGCGGTGCTGACCGCGGCCCTGGTGGCGCTGCTGCCGCGCATGGAGCTCGCGCTGCTATTGTCGCTCGGGCTGTTGGTGGCGATCGGCTTTCTGCTCCCGCTGCGCTTTTCGGTCGGCGATCCGGCCCGCGGTCTGGTGCGGCTCGCGCCGCTGCTCCAGGTCCTGCTGCTGCCGGTCGCGCCGCTCTCCGCGCTGCTGCTCAAATTCGGCTACGCGCGCCGCGCCGCCGGGAGCGACGAAGAGGCGGTCGGGGACCTGCGCGAGGCGATCGATTTGGCCGAACAGGAAGGCCACATCCGGGCGCTCGAAGGCGAAATGCTGCACCGCGTGGTCGACATCCGGCGCACCACCGTGCGCGAGATCATGCAGCCGCGGATCGACATGGTATGCGCCTCGGCCGGCGCTACGGTTGCCGAGGTGCGCGATCTTGGGTTCGAGTCGAAACACTCGCGGCTGCCGCTGTACGGCGCCAACCTCGATGACATCCGCGGCGTGATCTCGGTCAAGGATCTGCTCGAGGCCTGGCAGCAGGGCGCGGATGACGCGCCGGCGCTGCCGCTGGCGCACCCGGCCCACTTCGTGCCGGAAACCACCGTGGCCCGCGATCTGCTGATCCGGTTCCAGCGCGAGCGCATCCCGCTCGCGATCGTGGTCGACGAGTACGGCGGCACCGCCGGGATGCTGACCATGGAGGATATCCTGGAGGAGATCGTCGGCGAGATTCAGGATGAGCACGACCGCGATGAGGTGCCCCCGCTCGAGCTCCAGCCCGACGGCAGCGTGCTCGCGCTCGGCAAGTGCGACATCCACGATGTCGAGGAAGCGCTCGGCATGCAGTTCTCGCCCGGCGGCTTCGACTCGGCCGGCGGTCTGGTGTTCGAACGGCTCGGGCGGGTGCCCAAGAGCGGCGAGCGGCTCGAAAGCGATGGGGTCGAGATCAAGGTGCTGGAAGCGGATCAGCGCCGCATTCACCGGCTGCTGTTCCGCCGCCGCTCGATCCAGAGCACAGATCTACAGTCAGGCTCTTAGGTCGTAAGGCACAGCGAAACGTCCACTTTGGTCTGAAACCCCTCGCTCTAGCCCGCATTTCTCACGAGGCATCTACTGCGGCGGCGTAATGCACGGTGTCTGCGGCGTTATGCTTGCCCGGCCTCCTATCGAACGGGGCACTCCCCGTACCCCTCGACATACTGTCCAGTATGCCTGCGTCGGCCGGGCGGCGCATGCCTTGCAGCCACCGCACCTTACGCCGCCTCGCGACGATGCCTCGTGAGAAAAGCGGGCTAGCTGCGAGCGGCGCGGATCTCGAGCACCGCATTCCACAGCAACAAGAGGCCGCAGCCGCTGATCGCCCCGCGCAGGTAGGGGCTCAATAGCAGGACCCGCAGGGCCGGCCAGTAGTAGAGCAGCGGCTGAGTGTCCCAGCTGTCGGTCCACGGCAGCCGCAAAAGGGTGGTGCCGACCAGGGAGCAATAACCGACCAGCAAACTGCGCGACAGGATCGAAGCCACGCCCCGATGTTACCCGCAGCCGCGCTCGGTTCCCAAGCGGTTGACCGGCCTGTCGGCGCTGGGCATCCTAGTGCAGTGCATTGGGCCGATCGAACCGCCGCAGAGCTGCTGGAGCTGGCTCCGCGCCACACCATCTCGACCGGCATCTCGCCCTCGGGACAGTTTCACCTCGGACACCTGCGCGAGATCATGACCGCCGACGCGGTCTTCCGCGCGCTCGGCGCTCGGGGCGCCGCGGTCGACTTCCATTTCTTCTCCGACAATCTCGATCCGCTGCGCAAGATCTACCCGTTTCTGAATCCGGAGCGCTTCGCCGCCGAGGTCGGCAAGCCGCTGTGCGCGGTGATCGCGCCGCAGGGCGAGGGCAGCTATGCCGACTATTTCACCGCCCCGTTTCTGGCCGCGCTCGAGCAGCTCCGGATCCGGCCCCAGGTGCTCTATGCCGATCAGGTCTACGCCAGCGGGCGCATGAACCGGGTGGTGCTGTTGGCGCTCGCCGGCCGCGATCGGATCGCCGCGATCCTCAAGCAAGCGACCGGCCGCGAAGTCGCCGCCGACTGGTCGCCGTTCAATGCGATCTGCGAAGCCTGCGGTAGGCTCAACCGCACGGTGGTGACCGGCTTCGACCCGCGGCGCGAGACCGTCGCGTATCGCTGCGCCTGCGGCGCGGCCGGGGAGCGGCCGATCGCCGGCGCCGGCAAGCTCACCTGGCGCGCCGATTGGCCGGCGCGCTGGGCCGAGCTCGGGGTCAGCTTCGAGCCGTTCGGCAAGGATCATGCGACCACCGGCGGCTCCTACGAAACCGGGGCGCTGATCTGCCGCGAGGTGTTTCAGGCCGAGCCGCCCAAGCCGCTGGTCTACGAATGGATCCGGCTCGCCGGGCAGGGCGACATGTCGAGCAGCAAGGGCAACGTGCTGTCGATCGAGGCGATGCTCGAGGTGGTGCCGCCGGAAGTGCTGCGCTACCTGATCGTGCGCACCCCGCCGCAGAAGAGCATCTCGTTCGACCCCGGCCTGCCGCTGCTCAAGCTGGTCGATGAGGTCGATGATCTCTACGCCGCCGGTCGCGACGCGCGCAGCGCCGAGCTTTCGAGCGCCGGCGGTTTCGTCCCGGTCGGGGTGCCGTTCCGCCACGTGGTCACCGTGACCCAGATCACCGACGACCCGCAGGCCGCGGCCGGCATCCTGGCGGGCCAGGGCTACCAGGTCGATCCCGCAACGCTGGCGCGCCGGATGGCGCAGGCGCGGCGCTGGTTGGAGCGGTTCGCGCCCGAGGAGGTGCGCTTCAGCCTTCAGCCCCAGCTGCCGGCCGCGGCGCGAAGCCTGTCGCCGCCGCAGCGCGCCGCGCTCGCCGCGCTGGCCGCGAGCCTCAAGCCGGATTGGAGCGGCGAGCAGATCCACAAGCTGATCTACGACCTGGCTCAGGAGCACGGCCTGCCGGCCACCGAGATCTTCAGCGCCGCCTACTTGGCGCTGCTGGGCAAGCCCCGCGGGCCGCGCTTGGGGATGTTTCTGGCGCTGCTGGATCGCGAGTTCGTGGTCGCGCGGCTCAAGCAGGCGGCGGCGGCATGAGCACGGCGCGGCTCTCGGCTCTCGGCGGCGCGGCTCTGCTGGCCGGGTTGCTCGGTTGGTATGCGCTGATCGTACTGCCGGCGCTGCCGGCGTTTCGCGGCGGCGCGCTCGAACTTTTTGCGGCGCTGGCACTGGGGCCGATCTGTCACCGGCTCCCGGAGCGCTCGCTGTGGCTGATGGGCGCTCCGCTCGGGGTCTGCGCGCGCTGCAGCGCGATCTACTTCGGCTTCGGCTTGGGCGTGCTCTGCGCCTGGCGCGCGGGCGCGGGGCGGGCGGCGCGAGGGTGGCTGATCGGGGTGGTGCCGACGGCGGTGGACGGCGCGCTGGCGCTGCTCGGAGTCTGGGATTCGCCGTTGGGGCTGCGCCTGGTCAGCGGCGCGCTGGCGGGAGCCAGCCTGGCGCGGCTGCTGTGGCCGGTGTATCTGGAACTGTGGACCGGCGCCCGCTCGCGCGGCCCCGCTTGGCTCCTTGACTAGAAAGGGGATGGTCATGAACGGACAGAACCGTCCGAGCCTGCTGCAGCCGGCGTTGATCGGCGGCGCGGTGATGGCGCTCTTCGACTTGCCGATTCTGAGCGCGGTGAACTGCTGCTGCTGCGCCGGGGTGATCGCCGGCGGGTTCGTCGCCGCTTGGATTTACAGCTCGAGGCTGCCGGCCGGCCTGGTGTTTCTGGCCAGCGACGGGGCCTCGGTGGGCGCGCTGGCCGGGATCTTCGGAGCGGTTTTCGGCGCGGTGGTGCTCGCCTTTTCCACCGCGGCCAACCAGGCGTTCGGCCTCGGGATGAAGCGCGAGCTGCTGCGCCGGCTGGAACAGGGCGGCCAGCAGATGCCCCAGGAGATGCGCGACCTGGTCGAGCGCGTGCTCGACAGCTTCGGCGAGCTGAGCGGCATGGCGCTGTTTCTGATTGCCAGCGTGATCGTCCTGCTGGTGGTCAAGGTGGTGTTCGGCGCGGTCGGCGGCCTGATCGGCAGCGCGGTCTTCGGCAAGCAGGCGGCGCCGCCGCCGCCCGGCGCCTGAGCCCTAGCGGCGGCGGAAGCGATAGACCCGCCACCATGCGCGTGGCGCTCGACTACCGGCCGGCGTTGTCGCGACCCACCGGCGTGGGGCGCTACGTGCGGCTGCTGGCGCGGCATCTGCTGGAGCTCGATCCCGCGCTCGAGCTGATTCTGTTTTCCAGCTCGTGGCGCGAGCGGCTGCGGGCGGCCGATCTCGACCTGCCGCGCGCCGCGCTGCTGTCGGACCATCGGATCCCGGTCCGCCTGCTCAATTTCCTCTGGCATCGCTGGCGTTTCCCGCCGACCGAGGCGCTGTTCGGCCGGGTCGATCTGACCCATGCGGCGCATCCGCTGCCGCTGCCCAACGCTCACGGCCGGCGCTGCGTGACCCTGCACGATCTCTACTTTCTCGATCACCCCGAGCATACCGGCGCGGAGATCCGGCGCGACTACGCGCGCCAGGTCGAGCGCGCCCTGCGCGCGGTCGACGCGGTGATCGTGCCGAGCGCGGCCACCCGAGCGCGCGCGCTGGCCCGCTTCGAGCTCGGGCCCGAGCGGATCCGGGTCATCCCGCACGGTGTCGATCCGGCGCTGCTGGAGCCGCCGACCGCGGCCGAGCTCGCGGCCTATCGCGGCGCCCGGCCCGAGCTGCCCGAGCGCTTCATCCTGTTCGTCGGCACGCTGGAGCCGCGCAAGAACGTCGCGCTGCTGCTCCGCGCCTATGCTGGATTGCGGCGCCGGCATCCCGCAATCGGGTTGGTGCTGGCCGGCGCCGCCGGCTGGGGGCCGCGGCCCGAGCTGCCGGCCGGGTGCGTCGGGCTCGGCTACGTCGCCCCCGGCCAGCTGCGGCTGCTCTATCATGCGGCGCTGGCGCTGGCGCTGCCCTCGCTCGACGAAGGGTTCGGTCTGCCGGCGCTGGAAGCGATGGCGTGCGGCTGCCCGGTGGTGGTGTCGAGCGCGGGCGCGCTGCCCGAGGTGGTGGGCGCGGCCGGGCTGGTGCTCGATCCGCACGACGCGCAGGGTTGGAGCGATGCGCTGGCGGCGTTGGTCGAATCCCCGGCGCGGTGCGCCGCGCTGTCGGAAAACGGGCGCGCGCGCGCGCGCGGTTTCAGTTGGGAACGGGCGGCCGCGGCCACCCTGGCGCTTTACCGCGAGCTGGTCGAACGATGAGCGGCGCGGCGCGCATCGCGGTGGTGGTGGTGCATCACAACTTGGCCGACGAGCTGATCGGCTGCCTCGAGTCGGTGCGCCGCCACGCGCCGGCCGGGTGGTGCGAATACTGGGTGGTCGACAACGCCTCGACCGATGACAGCCTGGCGCGGCTGCGCCGCGAGTTCCCCGAGGCGCACCTGATCGCCAACCCGAAGAACCTCGGGTTCGCGGCCGCTAATAACCAGGCGCTCGAGCGCGCCGGCGGCGAGTTCGCGTTGCTGATCAACAACGATGCGCGGCTCACCGCCGGCGCGCTGGAGGAGCTGGTGCGGGCGCTGGAATCCGATCCGGCGCTGGCGCTGGCCGGACCCAAGCTGCTGGATCCCGATGGCGAGGTCCAGCTCTCGACCGGACGGATGCTCCATTTTCACACCGAGCTGTGGCAGCGCTGCCTGGGCCGGGCCTATGCGCTGGGAGTGCCGCTCGCGCGGAACTACGTGCGGCGCCGGGCGGAGCGCCCGCACCGGCCGCACTGGGTCAGCGGCGCCTGCTTTCTGGCCCGGCTCGCCGCGCTGCGCCGCGCCGGTCTGTTCGACCCGCACTTCTTCATGTATACCGAAGAGGTCGACCTGTGCGAGCGGCTGCACCGGCTCGGCTACGCGGTGGCCTACGTGCCGTCCGCGGCGGTGATCCATCGCGGCGGCGGCTCGAGCGCGCTGCAAGGCGGCCTGACCGCGCTGGCGTATCGCCGCTCGCAGCTCTATTTCTACGCCAAGCATCACGGCCGCGCGGCGCTGGAGCTGCTGCGACTCTACCTGCTCGGCAAGTTCCTGCTCCGCGAGCTGTGGCTGGCGTCGGCCGCGGCGCCGGAGCGGCGCCTCAACCACGAGCTGCTCCGTCTGGTCTGGCGCTACCCGAGCAGCCGAGTCTAAACACCGATCATGCCCCTGATCATCATCGACGGCCGCAAGCTCGACGATTTCGGCATCGGCCGCTACCTCGAAGGGCTGCTCGGGGCGCTGGCGCGGCGCGCCGATCCCTGGTCCTACGCGGTGCCCTGCCGCGCCGAGCGCGCCGCCTGGATCGAAGCGCTCGGACCGCGCTTCCGCGCGCTGCCGTCGCGGCTGCCGCTCTACTCGCTGCGCGAGCTGGGCGGATTCGGCGCGCCGCTGCGCGCGCTGCGCCCGGCGCTGTTGCACGCCCCGCATTACGTCCTGCCGCTGCGGCTGCCGTGCCCGGCGCTGGTGACGATCCACGATCCGATCCATCTGCTGTTCCCGGCCTGGTGGAGCCGTCCCGGACGCTATCTCTATGCCCGCTGGATGATGCGCTCGGCGGCGCGGCGCGCGCAGCGCGTGATCGCGGTGAGCGCCTCGGCCGCCGCGGATCTGCGGCTGTGCTTGGGCCTGCCGCAAGACGCGCTCGAGGTGATCCCCAACGGCGGCGGCGAGCCGCGCTCCGCGCCGGCCGCGGCGCCGAGCGCGCCGACCGGCGACTACTTATTGTTCGTCGGCAATCCGCTGCCGCACAAGAACCTGGCCGGCCTGCTATGCGCCTACGCCGTCTACCGTGCGCGGCAGGCCGCGCCGGCCGAGCTGCTGATCGCCGGCGGCGCCGCTCCGGTCGCGGCGCCGGGCGTGCGCAGCTTGGGACGGGTCGGCGAGCCGGAGCTGCTCGCGCTCTACCGCGCCGCGCGGGCGGTGGTGATTCCGTCCCTATACGAAGGCTTCGGCTTGGTGCTGCTCGAGGCGCTGCGCGAAGGGGTGCCGGCGCTGGCCTCGGATCTGCCGGCGCTGCGCGAGCTCGCCGAAGACGCCGCGCTGTTTGTCGATCCGCGCGACGGCGCGGCCTGGGCCGCGGGAATCGAGCGGATCCTGGGCGACAAGCCGCTGCGCGCGCGGCTGCGGCGCGAGGGTCCGGCGCGCGCGCGCCGCTTCAGCTGGGAACGCTCGGCGGCGGCGCACGCCCGCCTGTACGACGAGCTGATCGGACCCGGGCCGTGAGCGTCCCGCGCACCGCGCTGGTTCACGATTGGCTCACCGGCATGCGCGGCGGCGAGAAGGTCTTGGAGCTGCTCTGCGAGCTGCTGCCGGGCGCCGATCTGTTCACCTTGATTCATGTTCCCGGTTCGGTCAGCGCCGCGATCGAGCGCCATCCGATCCGCGCCAGTCGGCTGCAGCGCCTGCCCGGGGTGCGGCGCTACTACCGCTGGCTGCTGCCGTGGATGCCGGCCGCGATCGAAGCGCTGGACTTTTCCGCCTACGACCTGGTGGTGAGCAGCAGCCACTGCGTCGCCAAAGGGGCGCGGCCGCGCCGCGGCGCGCCGCACCTGTGCTACTGCCACACGCCGATGCGCTACGTTTGGGATCTGGCCGAGCTTTACTTTCCACCGCATCGTTTTGCGCCGCCGCTGCGGCGCCTGATCGGCTGGCAGCTCGAGCGGCTGCGGCGCTGGGACCGCCGCAGCGCCGCGCGGGTGACCGACTTCGTCGCCAACAGCGCGTTCGTGGCCGAGCGGATTCGGCGTCACTACGGGCGCGCGGCCGACGTGATCCATCCACCGGTGGACACCGACTTCTTTACTCCGGCCAGCTCGCCGCGGGCGGACTACTTTTTGGTGGTGGCGGCGCTGGTCCCGTACAAGCGGGTCGAGCTGGCGCTCGAGGCCTGCGCCGCGCGCCGGCTGCCGCTGGTGGTGGCGGGCGACGGACCGGAGCGCCGGCGTTTGGAAGGCCGAGCCGGTCCCCAGGCGCGCTTCACCGGTCGGGTTTCGGACTCCGAGCTGCGCGAGCTCTATCGCGGCTGCCGCGCGCTGATCTTCCCCGCGATCGAAGACTTCGGCATCGTGCCGCTGGAGGCCAACGCTTGCGGCAAGCCGGTGATCGCTCTGGCGCAGGGAGGAGCGCTCGAGTCCCAGCTCGCGGACCAGACGGCGCTGCTGTTTCGCGAGGCCAGCGCGGCCGCGCTGGGGGACGCGCTTGACAGCTTCGAGGCCATGGGATTCAATCCGCAGGTGATTCGCCAAAACGCGCTGCGTTTCGCCCGGCCGCGCTGCCGCGCCCAGCTCCAGGCCCGGATCGAAGCGGTCGCCGGCGCGGCGCTGCCATGATCGGCCGCCAAAATCGGATCCTGCTGGCGATCTTTCTCACCGGCGACGTGCTCGCGATCGGCGCCGCGTACCTGGTCGCGTTCTGGTTTCGCTTCCACTCCGGCGCGCTGCCGGTGCAAGGCTATCTGCCGCCGCTCGAGCAGTACCTCAAGGTGTTTCCGCTGGCCTTGGTTCTGACCTTGCTGGCGCTGCGCTGGCAGGGCCTCTACCGCTTCCGCCGGGTGCAGTCGCGGATCGACGAGTTGTTCTCGTTGATCGTCGCCACCGGGGTGAGCACGGTGATCTTCTTCGGCGTGCTCTTGTATGTGAAAGAGCACGTGTTCCCGATCGCGCGGGTCGGCGCCGACGCCAGCGCGCGCTGGTCGTTCTCGCGGCCGTTCATCGCCGCGTTCTTCGCGCTGGCGGTCGACCTGCTGGCGCTCGAGCGCATCGGGCTGCGCCTGCTGCTCGATCGGGCCCGCCGCGGCGGCCGCAATCTGGTCCAGGTCGCGATCGCCGGCGCCGGCGAGACCGGCCGGCGCCTGGCCCGCAAGCTGGTCGAGCACGGCGAGTTCGGCTTCCGGGTGCTGGGTTTTCTCGACGACGATCCGACCCACCGCGACGTCGAGGTCGAAGGGATCAAGGTGATCGGCCGGCTCGACGACCTGGTGCGGATCCACCACGAGCGCGGTCTCTACAATCTCTATATCGCGCTGCCGGTCGAGCAGCGGGCGCGGATGGGCGATCTGATCCATACCGCCAACCAAGAGTGCATCCAAGTGCGGGTGGTGCCGGACGCGCAGGAGTACGTCACCCTGCGCACCACCATCGAGGACCTCGACGGCCTGCCGATCATGAGCATCGAGAGCACGCCGCTGGAGGGGCTCGGCGGCGCGCTCAAGCGCGGCGTCGACCTGCTCGGGGCGCTGGTCGGGCTGGCGCTCACCGCCCTGCTGCTGCCGCTGGTCGCGCTCGGCATCAAGCTGAGCTCGCCGGGACCGGTGTTTTACCGCCAGCAGCGCATGGGCCTTGACGGGCGGCGCTTTCGGATCGTCAAGTTCCGTTCGATGGTGGCCGACGCCGAGGCCCGCACCGGACCGGTCTGGGCCCATCAGGACGATCCGCGCCGGACCGCATTCGGGCGCTTGCTGCGGCGCCTCTCGCTCGACGAGCTGCCCCAGTTCTGGAACGTGCTGCGCGGCGAGATGAGCTTGGTCGGGCCGCGCCCGGAGCGCCCCGAGTTCGTGGCCGAGTTCAAGCAGACCCTGCCCAAGTACATGCTGCGCCACAAGGTCAAAAGCGGCCTCACCGGTTGGGCCCAGGTGAGCGGCCTGCGCGGCAACACCTCGCTGCAAAAGCGGATCGAGTACGACCTCTACTACATCGAAAACTGGTCGCTGGCGTTCGATTTCAAGATCATGCTGCTCACGCTGTGGCGGTTTCTGTTTCACCGCCACGCCTACTGAAACGGAGCTTACCAGGCCGTGGGAGCAAAGCAGCTCCTGGCCGCGCGCGCGCCGCTTCGGATCCGGACGGCGGTGCTGCTCCTGTTCTACACCGCGGCCTTGGTCCTGCTTCGCGATCGGGTCCCGGCGGGGCTCTGCAATGACATCGCCGAGGAAGCGCTACGCTCGATCCGCCTGGTGGAATCCGGCGCCTTCGAGGTGCTGAGCTTCTTCGGCTCCGATCGATTGACCTCCAGCAACCCCGGTCCGGAGCGCCTCAACCACAGCGCGGAGACCCTCTATCTCTATCTGCAGGGCTGGGTGATTAGGGCTCTCGGTGCGACGACCCTGGCGGTTCAGATCACGAGCTGGGTTTTCGCCGCCGCCTGTGTGGTTCTGTTCGGCAGCTTGATGCGGCGCGTTGAGCCGCAGCTACCGCATTGGGCCGCCCTGCTTTTGGCGGCCGGCTCGGTATGGCTGTTTCACTATGCACGTTCGGGGGGCCGGCCGATCAGCGCTCCATTTTTTCTCATACTCTTGACCTGGACCCTGACGCTGAGCGAGGGCTCACCGGACCGGCGCCTGCCCGCTCTTGCCTGCGGCGTGGTCCTGGGGCTGAGCCTCTATGCCTACACCGCTTGCAGGATCTTGCCGCTGACCATGATTCTGTACCTGGCCATTCGTTGGGTACGCAATCGGAAAGCCGGTGCGGTCTCGCTGCCGCATTACGGCTGGTTGGCCATTGGCTTCCTGGTCCTTTCGATTCCTAACCTGCTTGCCTTTGCATCCTCCCCGGGCACGCTCTTGTCGCGCGGGGCTTATGTGTTGCCTCCGAGTCCGGGCGCTATGGCCAAGAACCTGTTTTGGAGCTGCCTCCTACCTTTTCATTATTCGTCGGATTATCGAATGGTGGCCGGATTCAATCCCTCCTTCAGCGTGGACGGCGTGAGCGCCGGGTTGATGGCTGCGGACTTGAACCCGTTGCACCCGCTCGCCGCCGCCCTTCTGATCCTGGGCCTGCTCCGCTGCTGGCGGCGGCGGGACCATCCGTGCGTCCTCTTTCTCGCGTGCGCCTGGCTGGTGGCCACCCTGATCCTGGGCGTCTCCGGACCCAGCCTGACTCGAATGTTCATCGTCCTGCCGGTTTATCTTGCGGTCGCGGCGATCGGGACGGCCGAGCTGATCGAACGCTGGCCACGCGCCAAGGTCGGGGTGGCGGCGACACTTGCACTGCTCATCGCCTCCCATGCCTACGCCTACTTCGGCCGGTTCGCTGCCTCGGAGCGGGCGCAATTCTATTTCAGCCCCGCGGCGACCCCGATCGGCCAACGAGCCCGCCAGCTGGCGCACGGCGGCCAGCGGGTCCTGTGCGTGGTGTCGAAGGATGCCAGCGTCGTGCAGTATCTCACCGAAGAACGCCGTCAACGGGTACGGATTGCCGAGTTCTATTTTCGACCCTTCAACCCGCTCGAGCTACCGCTGCTGGACTTCGATCCGCAGGTGGTACTGATCGAGCGCGCGCCGGCATTCGAACGGTTCAGGCTTGGATTTGCTCCTGAACGGATCCAAACGGTGGATCCACACTTCTTCGAGCTCAGGCTTTCAGCGCCACGCATACTGAAGTGAGGGCTTCGCCCTCGCGCTCCCCGGGCGCCTCGCGCCCGAAGTACCGTGCCGCGCCTTGCTCATGATCGCCTCGGAAACCGATTCGGGCGCTGTGCTGAGTGCCGGACTTGTGTTTGCCTGTTTCCAACCTTACTACTGGATGTAGCCCAAGGCGCGGAGCTCTTCTAACGCGTTTTGCTCGGCGGCCGCGTCGGGGCGCTGCTGCGAAGGGGTGAGCGGGCTGGTCTCGTAGGTGCGCACGAAGCGGGCCGGCGGCAGCGCCGCGCCGCGCAGCGCGCTTTCCAGCGGCCGGCCGCGCAGCTCGCGCGACAGCGGCAGGCCGAGGAGTCGCGCCAGGGTCGGGAGCAGGTCGTAGACGCTGGCCCGCTCGAGCGCGCCCGGCGCCGCCGATGGACCGGCGAGCACCAGCACCCCGGGCGGCGGCCGGTCGTTGCGGTGGTGGGTGTAGCCGAAGCGGGTGAAGCCGAAGCCGTGATCGGAGACCACCACGATGTTCGCGCCCGGACCGGCGGCCTCGACCAGGCGCCCGAGCGTGTGATCGGTGGCGCGCAGGATCGGCTCGAGCTCGTCGGTGAGCACGTCGTCGAGCCGGTCTTCGAGCTCGCGAGCGAGCGCGCCCTGCTGCGCGGCTTGGACCGCGGCGCGCAGCAGCTCGGGCGGCAGAAAATGCCAGCGCAGGTGAATGCCGACGTCGACCGCGCGCAGCAGCACCAGGGTCAAATCGCTGCCGCCTTGCCGCAGCAGCTGCAGCGCCACTTCGGTACTGAGCTCTTCGGCGGCTTGATAGCCCTCGGCGTTGTCGAACAGCTCTTGAAAGCTGCGCGAGGCGCTGAACGCGCGCGCCCGGTCCGCCGGCGGGCGCAGCTGTCCGCTGCGCTGCCAGCCGGCGCGCTCGCGCTCCGGATCGCGCGCCAAGAGCGGCAGCAGCCGCCGCATCAACCCGGGCGGGTAGACGGTGTCCTCGACCGCGGGGCTGAACAGCAGCTTGCGAAACAGATCCGAGACCATGCGGCCGCGCAGCGGCGCGGCCGGCCAGGTGGCCCAGTAGTTGACCACGTCGCAGCGCAGGCCGGCCGCCGAGGCCAGCTCCCAGATCGCGCGCACCCGGCGTCCGCCGCCGGTTTGGAGCCGTTCGCCCGCAGCGGTCCAGCCGCCGATGCCGTGCTCCTGAGGCGTGCGGCCGGTCGCGATCGTGGTCCAAATCACGATCGACATGGTCGGCTCGACGCTCTCCAAGCTGGCCCACGCGCCGCGCGCCCGCAGCGCGGCGAGGTTCGGCATCGCGCCGCGGTCGATCGCTCGATCGGCGAGGTCCCAGTCGAGGCCGTCGATCCCGATCAGCACCACGCGCCCGGCCGGCGCGGCGCGGCGGCGGGCGCCGAGGACGCGGGCGCCGCGCAGCTCCAATCGGCCGCGCCCCAGCACTTCCAAACCCAGCACCGCACCGGCCGGGTTGGATCCGCCCGCCGGCAGCAGCCAGCGATAGACGGCATGGCCCGCGGCCGCCCAGCGCCGCCGCGCGGCACCGTGCGAAGCGCGCAGCTCGGGCGCGCCCTCGACTTTTCCGAGCTCGAGCTCCAAGGTCTGCGCGCCGCCGCTGGGCAGGACGAACTCGACCCGCACCGGCGCGCTGAGCTCGAGCGTGCGGCTATCGGCATCGAGCCGCGCCGCAGGGTCGGAGCGCGCCTCCAGCGGCTCGAACCCGACCCAATCGACCGCCGCGGCCAGCGCGCGGTTGTCGCCGGGCACCGACACCAGCTCCGCGAACAGCAGCGCCAGCCGGTTGGCTCCGGATCGCAGCAGCGCGGCGGGCAGCGGCAGGCTGTGCTGCCCCATGCGCTGGGTCAGCTCGAGCTCGCCGGCGGCGCGGCCGTTGACCTGGACCCCGACCCGCTGCGCGCGCGCGCCGCGGGCGCGGACCCGGAGCAGCCGCTCGGCGGGCCGGCGATCGAGCAAGGTGAAGTCGAGCTCGGCGCGGCGCGCCACCGCCCAGACGAAGCTGCCCCCGCGCTGGTCGCGCTCGTCGATCGACCAGCCGGCGCCGAGCGCGGCGCGCGCTTCGGCCGCGCCCAGATCGAGTCGCCGGGTCTCCGCAGTCACCCATTCCGGGCCGAACTCCGCCAGCAGATCGAGCTCGGGCGCGCGCCGCTCGCCGCAAGCCGGCGCCAGCGCCAGTGCCAACGTCAGGCCGAGCACGGCGCCGCGGGGCGAATCGTCGCGGCTCCAATCCGTTTTCGGCATGCTTGGCCAGCATAGCACCGGGGCTGTTAGCATCCACGGGCGCCATGCATGGTCTGCTTCGACCCGTCATCGCGGCCGGCATCGCCGGCCTGCTGGGTGCTGGGTGCGCCGCGCCGGCGCGGCCCCGGCACCTGGTTTTGGCGGTGATCGACGCGCTGCGCGCCGATCACCTGCACTGCTACGGCTACCGGCGCAAGACCTCGCCGGCGATCGATCGACTCGCCGCCGAAGGGGTGCGCTTCGAGCGCGCCTATGCCCAGGCGAGCTGGACCCGCGCCGCCAGCGCCTCGCTGCTGACTGGACGCTACCCGTCGAGCCACGGCTGCCTGGGGCGCGCCGGAGTGCTCGGCGATCGGGAGCTCACCCTGGCGGAGCTGTTCGCGCCGGCCGGCTTCGAAACCGCCGGTTTCGTCGCCAATCCGAACTTTCGGCGCCGCTTCGGGCTCGGGCAAGGCTTCTCGACCTGGATCGAGCTGTTCGAAGGCAAAGCGATGCCCCAGCTCACGCCGGCGACCGAGGTCAACTGGGCGCTGCGCGAATTTCTCGATCGGCGCGCGGCGGCGGGACCGCTGCTGGTGTTCGTGTTCTATCTCGAGCCGCACGCGCCCTACGCGCCGCCGGCCGGTCTGGCCGAGCGCTTTCTGCCGCGCCGGCGCCAGCCGGGGGAGCGCGAGCGGGCGCGGGCGCGCTACGACGGCGAGATCGTGGCGGTCGATCGCGCCTTCGCGCAGCTGCGCGCCGACTTGGAGCGGCGCGGTCTGTGGGCCGACAGCGTGGTGGTCCTCACCGCCGATCACGGTGAAGAGCTCGGCGAGCGCGGCGCCTACGGCCACGGCCACTCGGTGTTCGAGGAGCAGCTCCGCATTCCGCTGCTGATCGCCGGGCCGAGCCTGCCGCGCGGCATCGCGATCGGCGCGCCGGTGCAGCAGGTCGACCTGCTGCCGACCTTGGCCGAGCTGTTCGGTCTCGAGCCGCCGCCGGATCTGGCCGGGCGCTCGCTGCTGCCGCTGCTCGCGGCCGGCGCGCCGGCCGGCATGGCATCCAGAGAATGGGAGCGGCCGATCTTCGTCGAACAGACCCTCGGCGCGGTCCGCTTCGAGGCCCTGATCGCCGGTCCGTGGAAATGGATCCACAACTTCCGGCGCGACACCGACTCGCTGTTCAACCTGGATCAGGATCCCGGCGAACGCTCGAATCGGATTGCGCGGGACCCGGGGCCAGCGCGCGCCCTGGGCCGGCGGGCGGAGGCGCTGCGGCGGCGGGCCGAGGCCAGCGCGCGGGAAGCGCCGCGCGAGGCGACGCTCGATCCCGAGGAGCGCCGCCAGCTCGAGGCGCTGGGCTATCTGCAGTAGCCGGGTCGGCGTCGAACCGCACCGCCCGCAGCTCGAGCGGGCCGGCTTCCGAGCGCCAGCGCAACCGGTTGGCGTGGCGCCGCCAGTCGGCCTGCGCCAGCTCGACCCGGTAGCGCCGCCAGGCCGGCTCGAGCTCGTGCCGCATCAACTTGGAGCCGTTGAGGCTCAGATGCAGCGCTGCGGGGCGCGCGCTGCGGGCCTCGAACGTGAGCCGCCATGGGCGCGGCAGCGGCGTGACCAGCGAGAGCGTGCGGCCGCGGCGCACCTGCTCGCCGCGCCAGCGAAACAAAAGGTCCCCGCCCCACGCGCCGGCCGGCTCGATCGGGTCGAGGGCCGCGAGCCGGCGCCGGAGCGCGGCGCGGCGCTCGGGCGGATAGTGATCGAGATGGACCAGAATCCAGAGCGGATGGAACTCGGCCAGCGTTTCGAGCGCTTCGGGCGCCGGGAAAGCGGCGAGGGCGCGGGCGCGGCGCTGATAGCGCGGGCTCGAAAAGGTGGTGTTGCCGCCGATCAGATTCATCCAGTGGTAGGTCGATAGCACCATGTAGCGGCGCTGCAGCTTCGAGTCGAAAGGAAACTCCGCCAGCACCGCCGGGCCGGGCTGGCGCGCGAGCCGCTCGATCGCCGGGCCGGCGCGGTCGGGCAGCGCCACGATCGGCAGCGGGCGCCAGATCTCGATCAAAAACAACGCCGCCAGCGCCGGCCGCCAGACCCAGCGCCAGCGCGCGGCGCGCGCTTCGAGCCCGGCGAGACCGATGGCCGACAGCGCGCACAGCGAGAGGAACACCACCAGGATCAGCCGCGCCGGGGCCCGGGTCAGGCGGAAGATCGGGATCCATTGGTAGAGCAGCGGGTAGAGCCCGCCCGCGCTGCCGGTCGAGCCCCACAGTGCGACCAGCCCGGCGGCGCCGTAGTAGAGCGCCGCCGCGCGCTGGAAACCGCGGCCGGCGCGGAGCAGGCCGATCAGCGCCAGCGCGAGCGGAACCAGGCCGACGAACAGCGCGGTATCGGCGCGGCGCAGCAGCTCGGGCGCCGCCGCGCGCCAGAGCGCCAGGTAGAAAGAGCTGTGCGCCACCACGTAGCTGGGCCAGTTCGGTGAAAGGCGCTCGATCCCGCTCAAGCTGCGGGTCAAGCCGCGCTCGCGCGCGTTCTCGAGGTAGGGCAGCAGCAGCGGACCGACCAAGGCCAGCGCGAGCAGCAGCGCGATCAGGACCGCGCCCCACCAAGCCGGCCGCCGCAGACTGCGGTGGTGCCAGGCGAACAGCGGTCCGGCGGTCAGCAGCAGCAGCGCAAGATAGACGGTGGGATACGCGCCGCTGGTCGCTTGCAGAGCGAAGCTCAGACCCAGCGCCAGGCCCAGCGCGGCGCGGGGGGCGCGGCACAGACGATGGATCAGAAACAGTGCCAACAGCAGAAAGGGCAGGGCGAACAGGTTGATCTGGGTGATGCGCGATAGATGCGGCAGACCGAACAGAAACATCAGGCTCGCAAAGGTCGCGGCCGGCACCGAGCCGCTGAGCTCCAGAAACAGCAGCGTGCCGCAAATCGCCATCAAGAGCGCGCTGGCGATCAAGGCCAGGTTGTAGGCGCGATACGCGCGCGCGCCGCCGAGCAGGTAGCCCGGCAGCCCGATCAGGCTGTGGGCCAGGAAATTGTCCATATAGGCGTAGGCGCCGGTTTCGGGAAAGTAGATGTTCGGGTCGTAGAGCCGCAGCGGTTCGCGCAGCAGGCGCTCGCAGCCCCAGGCCACGGTCCAGACGTTGAGGCGGGTATCGTTGTCGCCGCGAATCACGCGGCTGCCCGGGTGGAGCAGCAGCGGGCCGGCCAGCAGCGCCAGCAGCGCGAGCGCCGCGCCCAGGCTCACCAGCAGCCCGCTGCGCGGGCTCACGGGCGCTCGAGCGCGGTCCGGAAGTAGCGGATGGTTTCTTTGAGGCCGCGGTCGAGCGATACCCGCGGCTCCCACCCGAGCCGCTCGCGGGCGCGGCGGATGTCGGGCTGGCGCACCTTGGGATCGTCGACCGGCAACGGCAGGTGGGCGATCGGGCTGGCGCTGCCGGTGAGCTGCTGAATGGTGCGGGCCAGCTCCAGCACGCTCATCTCGGCCGGGTTACCGAGGTTGACCGGTAGGTTGACGTCGGCGTGCAGCAGCCGGACGATCCCCTCGACCAGGTCGTCGATATAGCAGAAGCTGCGGGTCTGGTCCCCGTCGCCGTAGACCGTCATCGGTTCGCCGCGCAGCGCCTGGCCGATGAAGTTCGGGATCGCGCGGCCGTCGCTGAGGCGCATGCGCGGGCCGTAGGTGTTGAAGATGCGCGCGATCCGCACGTCGACGCCGTGGCTGCGGTGGTACGCCATCACCATCGCTTCGGCGAAGCGCTTGGCCTCGTCGTAGACGCCGCGCGGGCCGATCGGATTGACGTTGCCCCAATAGTCTTCCGACTGCGGGTGGACCAGCGGATCGCCGTAGACCTCGGAGGTCGAGGCCAGCAGGAAGCGAGCCCGCTTGTCGCGCGCCAGGCCGAGCGCCTTGTGGGTGCCGAGGCTGCCGACCTTGAGGGTCTGAATCGGAAACGCGAGATAATCGTTGGGGCTGGCCGGCGAGGCGAAGTGCAGGATCGCGTCGAGCGACCCCGGCACGTAGACGTAGTTGGTGACGTCGTAGCGGATGAAGGTGAAATCGGGATGGACGATGTGCTCGAGGTTGGCGATCGCCCCGGTGAGCAGGTTATCCATCGCCACCACCTCGAAGCCTTCGGCCAGCAGCCGTTCGACCAGGTGCGAGCCGATGAAACCCGCCGCGCCAGTCACCAGGGCGCGGCGCTGATGCGCGATCGCGGGCATGACCGGGTCAAAGAGTAGGGCTGCGGGCCGCGGAGGTCAAGCGCTCGATCCGTCTAAGCCGTTGACGTTGCATAGGTTCCATGTTACCGTGGGGCCGATTTTTTTTGGGGAATAACGATTGGGCGGCACCAAGCCGGCGTGGGAGATGGGCCACGGCCGATGCGCATTCCGTTGATCCAGCCGCAGCCCGGCGAGTTGATCGCCGAGCTGGAGAGCGAGCGGTTTCTGGACCTGGCGCGGCTCGCCTGCGCCTCGGTCCAGGCGCTGCGGCTCGAGCTCGACCGCGGCTGCGTTTGGCTGCGCGGCGGCGCCATCGTTGCGGCCCGGGCCGGCGAGCGGCGCGGCCGCGCCGCCTTGACCGCGCTGCTCGGTGCGGAGAGCTCGCGGCTGGCGCTCAAACCCGAACCCGATGCGGTGCCGCACGAGTTCGAGCTGCGCCCCGAACAGGTCGATGAGGCCTTGGCGCACGGTCTGGAGCGGCGTCTACTGCAGCGCGGGGGCGGCGGCGACGGCTTGCTGCTGCTCGAGCTGCGCAATTACCGCGGCGACTTGCTGCTGCGCCGCGCCGGCGCCAAGCTTGCGCCGGAGCTGGAGAGCGCACTGCGCGGCGATCCCAAGCTCGAGGCGGCGCTGCATCGTTTTCTCAGGAGCGATCCTGCGGTCGAAGCCGGCGACCTGGTCCAAGGCCACCCGCTGCTGCTGCGCTACCTGCCGCGCGCGCGCCTGTTCGCGCGCCTGCTGCTGGCCGACGGCGCTTCGATCGACGAGGTCCGGCGCTGGTGCGAGACCGGGCTCGAGAGCCTGATCGCCGAGGCGCTCCAGGAAGCGGTCGGTACCTGCTGTCGCAGCGTCGCCAGCGCCGCGCCCGCGAGCCCCGGCAAGATCATCCTGGTGATCACCGACCGCCACCAAGTGCACCAACAGCTGCGCGCCACGCTCGCCGCCGAGGGTTACAGCGTGCACGTCGCCAGCGACGGCGAGCAGGGCTTCGCGCTGGCGCGCCAGCTGCTGCCGCACCTGATCATCTCCGACATCGCGCTCAAGATCATGGATGGATGGGAGCTGTTGTGGATGGTGCGCAAGGATCCGGATCTGAAGGACACGCCGTTCGTCTTTCGCAGCGAGGACGGTTCTTGGATGGAAGAACAGCGCGACCTGGCGCACGGCGCGGACGGCAACCTGCCGGCCGATTCCCACGCCGAACGCGTGATCGAAAAGGTCAAATCGATTTTCCATGAGCGTTGAACCGCAACCGCCCGCCGCCGGCCGCGGCCCAGGCTCGAGCGCCGGCGCGCGCCGGGTGCTGGCGGTCGATGACAGCCCCACCATCCTCAAGTTCATCGATATGGTGCTGCGACCGGCCGGCTATCAGGTCCAAACCAGCGCCGATCCGTCGCAGGCCTGCCAGCGGGCCGGCGGCTTCAAGCCGGATGTGGTGCTGCTGGATTACCTGATGCGCGACGGCGATGGGATCGCGATGTCGCGCGCGCTGCGCGAGCTGCCCGGCCTCGGCACGCTGCCGGTGATTCTGATGAGCGCCAAAGGGGAGTCGATCAAGGGCCGTTTCTTCGAAATCGGCGGGATCTTCGACGTGCTCACCAAGCCGTTCACCCCCGAGGTGCTGCTGACCGTCGTTTCGCACACTCTGGATCGGGCGCTGCGGCAGGATCGCGAGCTGCGCTCGTCCGAGGTCGCCGAGCTGATGCGGCGGCTGGGCCAGACCGATCCGCATCTGCCGGCGGCGGCCCGCGGCGAGCGCAGCCCGAAGTGGCGCGACCTGCTCAGCAGCTCCCTGTGGACTCATGCCCGGCGGCTCGGCGGTTTGAATCACACCACCGAGCTGGTGACCTGGAATCATTTCCTCGAAGGCGCGCTCGACGAGCCGACCTTGGAGCGGGTCCGCGCCGCGCTCGAAAGCGCCGACGGCGGCGCCCAGCTCGGGGTGCTCTGTTTCCAGGGTCAGCTGGAGCACTTTCCGCTGACCGAGATTCTGCAGCTGGCCAAGATCCATCACGACCCGCTGGTGGTGCGGCTGCGCCGCGGTCGCACCGAGATCTTTCTGCTGCTGCGCGGCGGCTGTTTCGATCTCGCGGTGGCCTCCAATCTGGGGTATCAATTCCATCTCGGCACCCTGCTGCTCCACAGCCGCCGCATCACCCGCGAGCAGCTCGAGGCAGCGGTCCGCCATCAGCGCGCGCGCGGCTTGCTGCTGGGCCAGGCGCTGCTGGAGATCGGCGTGATCAATCGCGCCACGCTGGCCGCGGTGCTCAAACGCCAGACCATGATCATCGTCTACGAGGCGCTGCGCTGGAGCGAGGGCCGATTCCGGGTCGAACGCTGGGAGCGGGTGCCGCCGCCCTACGATCAGTTTCAATTCCAGCTTCCGGTCGACATGGTCACGATCGAAGGGTTGCGGCGGATCGATGAGTGGCACCTGATCGAGCAGAAGATCCCGCATTTCGGGGTGGTGTTTCGACTCACCGAGGCCGCGCTCCAACCGGCGCGGCTGGAGCGCTTGGTTCCGTCTGAGCGCGCGATCTTGGAGCTGGTCGATGGCCAGCGCACGGTCACCGAAATCATCGCGGCCTCCACCACCGAGCCGTTCAAGGTCTGCAAGAGCCTCTACGGACTGCTGCTCACCAGCCTGATCAGCCCGCTCCCGGCCGCCGCGGCGCCGGGATCCTGATTGACAGTTGTAATTGGATCGGGCACGCTAGCTCCGAGGCCGCGCGGGCTGCCGGCAGCTCCGGGGCGGGGATGGCCAAGGTCCTCATAGTCGACGACGTTCGCTCCGAGCTGGAGCTGATGAAAAGCAGTGTGGCCTCCTTGGGGCACGAGGTGATCACGGCGGCCGACGGCGAGGAGGCGGAGCGGTTGATCCAACGCGACCGACCGGATCTGATCCTGCTCGACGTGGTGCTGCCCAAGATCAATGGATTCGAGATCTGCCGCCAGCTCAAACAGGATCAGCGCCTGCGCAAGATCCCGGTCATCCTGGTGAGCGGCAAGAACGCCAAGGCCGATATCTTCTGGGGCAAGAAGCAGGGGGCCGATGAATACCTGCCCAAGCCGGTGCGGCACGAAGAGCTGATCCAGTTGGTCAAGCGGTATCTCATTTAGCTCATGGAGCCCGAGCAACCACGGCCGACCGAACGGGTCTGTGTTTTTCGCCGCCGCGAGCGCAGCTTCGCGCTGCCGCTCGCCGAGGTGGTCGAGGTGCTGCCGGCGGTCGACTTCGAGCCGATCCCGCTGGCGCCGCCGCTGCTGGCCGGTCTGTTCAACCTGCGCGGTGAGCTGCTGCCGCTGTTGCGGCTCGAGCCGCTGTTCGACCTGCCGGACCGGCCCGCCGCGCGCGGCGAGCAGTTCTTGGTCATCCGCCTGGGCGACAGCCGGATGGCGTTGTGGGTCGACAAGGTGGTCGATATCGCGCCGATCGACAGCGAGGCGCTGCAGAACCTGGATCCGGCGCGGCCTTATACTCGCGGGACGCTCGAAATCGGCGCGACGACGGCGTGGCGTTTGGATCTCGATCAGATCGTGCAGGCGCTGGAAGATCAAATGACTCGGCTGCTCGAGCAGCGCCTGTCGGTTTCAGTTTGACCTTGAAGAAGGAGCCCTGCAATGGTTCAAATGGTCCCCTCCGGGTTTGAACGGAGCGTCACCCGCCGGCGCCTGATCTGGACGCTGGCGGCGTTCGCGCTGCTGGCCTGCTTGCTGGTCGGCGCTGCGATGGTGGTCTCGGGTGTTGAAGGCGCCCGCGCCCAGCTGGCCGATCGCCTGCTGCTGACCGCGCGGCTGATCGAAGCGGCGGCGCGGCCGGCCCTGAGCGCTAAGGTCCAGCCGCTGGTGCCGGCGCCGACTCCGGCCGGCGCCGCCGCGGCGGTCGACGACCCGGCCGCCCGGCGGCTGATCGCCCAGAGCCTGACCGACCAGCTCGAGCAGGCGGTGGCGCAAGCCGGAACCCAGCTCTCGAAGAGCACGCCGGGAGTGGTGATCCAGGTGTTCGACCCGCAGCGGGTCGTGATCGCCCAGTTCGGCCTGCCGGCCGCCCCTCCCGACCGGCGCTGGCAAGTCAGACAGCAGCTGCTCGAGCGGGTGCTGCGCCAGCCGGTCGACCTGCAGCAATCGGAGCTCTGGAGCGCGGGCGCATGGATCCGTCTGGCCGGGGGCCTGCTGGGTCGTCCGGCCGCCTATCCGGTCGATCTGGTGCAGCGCCTGCAGAGCGGCGGGGGCCTGGTGGGCGGCATCAACCTGCAGATCGACGGCCAGTCTGCGCTGCTGGCGGCAGCCGGCCGGCCGCTGCCGTACGCCGGCCTGGCGGCGGCGCTGCTGCTGCTTTTGGCTTTGCTGTGGGGGCTGTTCGAAGCGCGCCGCGAGCACCGCGCGCTGCAGGAGATTCGCGATTGCATCGACACGGTCTCCGAGGGCGACTACGGCCGCCGGGTCCAGCTCAGCAGCGGAGGCGAGCTCCAAGAGATCGGCGCCCGGCTCAACACCATGCTGGATCGGGTCGGGGATCTGATCGAGACCGAAGCCGACCGCGATCGGCTCCAGAAGCACATCGTGGGCTTCCTCGAACGCGTCAGTCAGGCTTCGGAGGGGGACCTGACCGCCCGCGCCGAAGTCACCGCTGACGTGCTGGGCTCGGTCGCCGACGCCTACAATTTGATGCTCGATTCGATCGGCGGGCTGATCCGGCAGGTCGCCGACGCCGCCGCGCAGGTGGCGCGCGCCGCCGAGCACATCACCAGCGCCTCCGAGGAAGTCAGCCGCGGCGCCGACGCGCAGGCGCGCGAGATCAACGGCGTGGTGGCGCGGGTTGGCGAGATCTCGTCCTCGACCGAGCAGGCCTTGGTGCACGCCGACGAGACCAGCGCGGCCGCGCGGCGCGCCACCGAAGTTTCGCTCAAGGGCGGCGCGGTGGTGATGAACAGCATCGAAGGCATGAATCGAATCCGCGCCAACGTGCAATCGACCGCCAAGAAGATCAAGGCGCTGGGCGAGAAGTCGATCGAGATCAACACCATCGTCGAGGTGATCGACGAGCTCTCGACCCAAACCAACATGCTGGCGCTCAACGCCGCGATCGAAGCCTCGCGCGCCGGCGAGCACGGCAAGGGCTTCGTGGTGGTGGCCGACGAGGTGCGCAAGCTCGCCGAGCGCTCGATCCGCGCCACCAAGGACATCGAAAAGCTGGTCGCCGGGATCCAGGTGGAGACCAACGAGGCGGTCACCGCGATGGAAGAGTCGATCCGCGAGGTCGAAAGCGGATCGGTGCTGGCCGACCAGGCCGGCGTGGCGCTGGGCGAGATCGAGAAGGACGTCAAGAACGCCGCCGAGCTGGTCGGACGCATCACCGGTTCGATCCGCGGCCAGGTGCAGGGCAATCAGTCGGTGCTGAGCGCGATGCAACAAGTCTACTCGATCACCAAGAGCACGGCGGAGCGCGCCCACATGACCACCCAGACGATTCAGCGGCTGGCCGAGCTGTCCAGCGGGCTGGAACAGGCGATCGGCCGCTTCAAGATCGAAGCCGGCGCCGCCGGGCCCGGACCCGGGGCGCGCCGCGAGCCCGCGGAGGTGAGCGTGCCGCCGACCGAGCAGGAGCTCGCCGCCATGCTCGATTTCGAGGTCGACGAGCTGGGCCGCGGCGGGCCGGACGACCCGGTCGCGGCGCCGGAACGCGACCCGCGCGGCTGATCCCGCGGCGCGGCGCGATGAGCGATCGCTTGGACCGAGCGGCGATTCGGGAGATTTTCTTCGGCGAGGCCGAGGGCTACCTGCGCTTCTTTCGCAGCGCCGCCTCCGAGCTCGCCGAGCATCCCGACGACCAGGATCTGGTCGAGGAGCTGCTGCGGCAGCTGCACTCGCTCAAAGGCTCCGCGGGCACGCTCGGTTTCGCCAGGCTGGCGGAGGCGGCGGCGGCGCTCGAGCAGACCCTCGAGCAGCGCCGTCCACTCGGCGGCCCCAGCCTAGCGGTCGCGGGCGCGCTGCTGCAGGACGCGGCGGCCGTGTTCGAGCGGCATCTGGCCGCCGAACGCAGCGGCGGTCCGGATCCCTCCGATCGCGAGCTGGACCGATGGGTCGAGCGCTGCCGCGCGCTGCTGCCGCAGGCGGACCGCGCGCTGGAGCAGAGCTCCGCCGCCGCGCCCCCGGACAGCGCGCCGGAGCAGAGCTCCGGCGCCGCGCCCCTGATGAGCCGACCCGTGCCGGCGGCCGGCTCCGCGCCCGCGGGCGCGCCGGGCCCGCCGCCGGGCGGCGCCTTGAGCGGAGCGCTGCTCGCCGATCTCAAGGAGGCTTTTGTTCTCGAAGCGCTCGAGCATGTCGAGGAGCTCGAGCGCGGCCTGCTCCGGCTCGAGGGTCGGGCCGGCGAGGAGACCATCCTGCGGCCCTTGATGCGAACCGCCCACACGCTGAAGGGGTCGGCGGCCACGGTCAGCTATACCGAGCTGGGCGAGCTGGCGCATCGAATCGAGGACGTGCTCGAAACGGCGGTGGAATACGCCCATCCGCTGGAGGATCGCGAGCTGCATCTGCTGTTCCAGGCCTTGGATGGGATCAAGAGTCTGATCGAAGACGTGCGCCGCGATCGCCGCGACCCGCGCGGCGTGCTGGCCGAGCTGGAGCCCTATTTCGCGGCGGTTATTCAGCGGATCCAGCAACCCGAGGGCGGCTCGGCCGATTCGGTCCCCGCCCTCGAGGGCGCGGAGCTGCCGAGCCGGGTTCCTTTCGCGGCCGATCTCGACCTGGCGAAGCTCCCCAGCGTCGCCGCGCCGCGCGAGCTGCTCGAAGTCACCCGCGAGCTGGAAGAGGAGCTCGAGCCGCTGCGGATTGCGGCCGGCGCTGCGCCCGGCGCGGAGCATTCCGAGTCGGCCGGGGGCGGGACCGCGGCGGCCGAGCCGCACTATCTCAAAGTCAGCGCGGCGCGGCTCGACCGCGTCATGAATCTGGTCGGCGAGCTGATTATCAACCGCAATCGCTTGGCGCGCCGGCTCGACGAGCTGGCCGCGCTCAACGACGAGCTGAGCTTCTCCAAGAGCCGGCTGCTCTCGATCATTCAGGATTTTCGCGACCGCTACGAATTCACCCGCGGCCTGTTCGATCCGCGCGGCGGTGCCCATCCGCTGGCCGAGTTCAAGGAGCTCGAGTTCGACAAATACGACGAGTTCAATCTGGTGAGCCGCAATCTGGTGGAGATCGCCAGCGACATCGCCGAAATCATGAAGCAGACCGGCGGCTTCTTCGCCAGCTTCAACCTCGAGACCGACCAGATCTCGCGCGTCACCGGCAAGCTGCAGGAGGAGATCTCCACCATCCGGCACCTGCCGCTGGGCCGCCTGTTCCAGCGCTTCCGCCGCTTGGTGCACGACGCCTGCTACAGCTACGGCAAGCAAGTCGAGCTGGAGCTTTTGGGCACCGACACCGAGCTCGACCGCACCATCGCCGAGGAGATCGCGGAGCCGCTGATTCACCTGCTGCGCAACGCGGTCTATCACGGCATCGAGCGCCCGAGCCAGCGGCTCCAGCTCGGCAAACCGGCGGCCGGGGTGGTCAAGCTGCGCGCCTACCAGGCCGGCAGCCGGGTGGTGATCGAAGTCAGCGACGACGGCGCCGGGATCGATCTCGAAGCGGTGCGGCGGCGGGCGGTCGAGTTGGGCCAACTCGACCCGCAGCGCGAGCTGAGCGCGGCGGAGACGCTGGAGCTGATCTTCCAGCACGGCTTCACCATGGTCCGCGAGGCCGACGTCACTGCCGGCCGCGGGGTCGGGCTCGACGCGGTGCGCGCCAGCGTGCAGCGGTTGCAAGGCGAGATCCGGATCAGCACCGAGCCGGGCCGCGGCACCCAGTTCACGCTCACGGTGCCGCTGAGCCTGGCGATCTCTCAAATCCTGACGGTGCAGGCCGGGCCGCGGCTGTTCGGCCTGCCGGTCAATGTGATCCAGGAAGTGGTCCAGATCGGTCGCGACGCGGTCACCGAAACCGAAGCCGGCGCCACCGTGCGGCTGCGCGACCAACCGGTGCCGCTGCTGTCCCTGGCCGGCGTGATGGGGCTGGAGCCGCACTCCGGCAGCGGCTCCACGCTGACCGTGCTGGCGCTGGCCGCCAGCGACCGGCGCGTGGCGCTGGCGGTCGACGGCATCCTCGGCCGCGAGGAGACGGTGATCAAGACGTTTGGTGGATTCCTGCGCCGCTTCCGGCTGCTCAGCGGCGCCAGCATTTCCGGCGAGGGCCGGATCATCTTGATCCTGGATGTGGCCGGGCTGGCCGAGCTGGGGCCGCGGCTGCAGAGCGCGGTCCAGTGGAAGGCGGCGCCGATCGCGCCGGCCCGCCCGATCCGTGGGCCGCGCCTGCTGCTGGTCGACGACTCGATCTCGATCCGCAAATTCGTCGGTGCGCTGCTGACCCAAGCCGGTTTCGAGGTCGAGCTCGCGAGCGACGGGCTGGAGGCGTTTCAAAAAGTCACGGCGGCCCGATTCGATCTGATCATCACCGACCTGGAGATGCCGGTGATGCACGGCTACGAGCTGATCGCGGAGCTCAAGCGCCGCGCCGAGCTGCGCTCGATCCCGATCGTGATCTTGACCTCGCGCGCCGGCGAGAAGCATCGGCTCAAGGCCTTGGAGATGGGCGCCCAGGACTACGTGGTCAAACCGTTCAACGAAGAGGATCTGATCCGATCGGTGCGCCGCCATCTGGAGCGCGCGGCCCGCCCCGCGGGCGCGCCATGATCCGGGTTCGCTGCCCGCACTGTCAGACGGTTCTGGGGCTCAGCCAGCTGCCGGCCGGCGGCCGGGTGCGATGCGGCCACTGCGGCAAGGTGCTGGCGCTGCGCCGGCCGGCCGAGACGCCGGCCGCGGGCCCAGCTCCGTCCGCGCCGCCCGGGTCATCCGATCGCGCCGCGCCGCGCCCCCAGCCAGCGCCGGGCTCGATCCCGCCCGCGGCGCCGGCATCGACCCAGGCGCCCGAACCGACGCGACCGGACTGGGTCGCCGACATGAACGATTCGGATTGGGTGCAGCGCGCGGGCTCGAGCTACCCCTCGGCGGCCGCGCCCACGCCGGCCGCCGCGGCCCCGCCGCGCGAGCCCGAGTCGGCATCGAGCCCGGTCTCCACCCCGGCGCCCGCGCTCCAGGAAGCGGCTTCGCCGCCGCCCGCCGCCGCCGCTGAAGGCAAGCTGTGGCAGGTTCAGCCGGTCGGCGAGCCGATCGCGACCGTGCCGTTCGATCGGGTCAAGGCGATGCTGCAGGCCGGCGAAATCGGTCCCGAAACTCTGGTGCTGGCGCCCGGGCGGGGCTGGTCCGTCGCGGGCGAGATTCCGCTCCTCAGCCGCTACCTGGATTCGTTGGCGTTGTCCGGTTCAGCGCTGGCTGCGGCGGCGCGGCCGGCCTCCGAGCTGCGCTGCGCCAATCACCCCGGCGCCGCGGCGCTGTGGCGCTGCCGCTCCTGCGGCAAGGAGCTGTGCGCGAGCTGCACCGAGGAGGCCAAGTTCGGCGGCCGCACCGTGCACCTGTGCCTGCGCTGCGAGGACCAGTGCGACTCGTTGGTGGAAGCGCCCGAAGCTGCGGGGGCGGCGGCTTCGGGCGTCGGGCGCATGCACCTCGGCCGACACGGCGAGGTCTACGAGCCGGCGGGGCCGTTCTGGCATCGCATCCACACCCTGCCGTTCTATCCGCTGGCCGGTAAAGGCTGGCTGCGCTTGGTGGGGCTCTGGCTGCTCACGGTCTGCGCCAGCATCTCGATCTACGCGATCCTGCTCTACGCGCTGTTTTACGCCTATATGCTCCACATCATCAACCGCTCGGCCGAGCACGAAGATCGCATGCCGCCGTTTCCGGAGCTGACCGATTTCTTCGATGACTATGTCCTGCCGTTTTTGCGCTATCTGTGCGTGTCGTTCTACGGCGTGATCGTGGTGGTGGTTTACAACCTGGTGCTGCGCCAGCGCGGGTTCTTGGAGATGCTCGACAGCTTCGTCGGGCTGATGGGTGAGGTCGACCCGATCAACTGGGTGGTGGTCGGCCTGTTGGTGTTCTACTACCCGATGGTGCTGATGGCGATCGGGGTGGTGGAGGATCTGCGGGTCGCGCTCAATCCGATCCTGATCGCGCGCTACATCGTGGCGATCTTCCCCGAGTACTTGTTGCACTATATTGCCCAGCTCCTGCTGCTCGGGGCCTGGATGCTGGCCGGGATGGTGTTCGCCACCGGGCTCACCATGCTGCGGATCGGGCCGGATCTGCGCGCGATCGTGCAGTTCGCCGGCGTGCCGCTGATCGCGGTCTATTTTCAAGTGCTGCAGTACCGTCTGGTCGGCATGCTTGCAGCGCAGTCGCGCCACAAGTTGAACTGGATTTAGCCCGGCGGCGGATCTGCCGCCATCTGCTTCGTTGCGCTCACTCGGGCTCCTCCAGCGTACCATTCAGTACGCTTCCGTCGCCCTCCCTCGCGCGCCTTGCATCTGACGGCATCTCCACCGCCCACTATGCTGTGCTGAGGCACGTGCCAACTACGAAGCGTGGCCAAGTAGCCCGGCGAGCGGTTATGCTTGGGTGGATGAGCGCTGCTGGTAAGCTGACGCTCGACTGCCGCCGCTGCGTCCACTGGATCGATCGGCCCTTGAGCGCGATCGAGGCCGATCCGAAGGCGCCGTTTCTGACCTGCGAGATTCACGGCCAGGTCGAAAACTTCGACGCCCTGCCCGAATGCCCCGACTA
>DASWHO010000105.1:0-4409 GCA_036398155.1 Acidobacteriota bacterium | reverse complement strand
TCTTACCCCGCGATTGAGAAGCACCATGAGACGCAAGTTGACTGCTCTAATCGGGCTGGTTCCTGCCTGGCTCGCGATCGCAACGATGATACTGGGCGCCGGCCGAGCCCGCGCCGGCGGTGCCGAGCGCTGGGAGATCAGCGGCCGCGAGGCCTTTCTCGCCGGCGAGCTCGAGGGCGCCGCGGTCAGCGGCGAAGGCCAGGTGGTGTTGGCGCCGGCCGAGCAAGCGTGGGCCGGTTTGGAAGCGACCAGCGTCTGGGCGCTGGTCGAGGGGCCCGGCGGCAGCTTGTTTGCCGGCACCGGCAACGACGGCAAGGTGTTTCGGATCACCCGCGAGCAATCCGAGATTTACTTCGACGCCGAGGAGCTGGAAGTGCACGCGCTCGCGCTCGGTCCCGACGGCGCGCTGTACGCCGGCACCTCTCCCGACGGCAAGGTCTATCGCCTGGCTGCCGCCCAGCAGGCCGCCGTTTTCTTCGATCCGGAAGACACGTACATTTGGGCGCTGCGCTTCGCCGCCGATGGCTCGCTGTATGTCGGCACGGGGCCGAACGGCAAGCTTTATCAGGTCGATCGCGACGGCAAAGGAACACTTTTTTACGACAGCGAGGACGACCACATTCGAGCGCTCGCTTTCGATCGACACGGCCGCCTGCTGGCCGGGACTTCGGGCTCGGGCTGGGTGATTCGGTTCGAGGACGGCCGACCGTTCGTCTTGATGGACGCCGATCAGCCCGAAGTCACCGGTCTGGCGCTCGGTGACGACGGATCGATCTACGCCGCGCTGGTCGGCAAGGCCGAGGTCAAGAAGGGCCCGGCGCAGAAAACCGCGCCGGCTCCGGCCGCCTTCGTTGCCACCGTGGTCGCCGCGGTCGACGCCGGCGCCCCGGCCGACGCGCCGCCTGACGCGGCGGCGGCCGGCGCCGGCGCGGGCCCCGGCGCGGTCGCGACGGCGCAGGGCGGGGCCTTGGTTCGGATTCATCCCGACGGCTTCGGCGAGACGCTTTGGTCCGACGACAGCAGCGCGGCCTTCGCGGTCAGCAGGTTCGAAGGCCGGACGGTGGTCGGCACCGGCGACAAAGGCAGGCTCCTGGGCATCGATCAGCGCGGTCGCAGCGGCGCCCTGTTCGATGCCGGCGCGCAGCAGCTCTCGGCGCTTCTGACCTTGTCGGGCGGCGGGCTGGCGGCGGCTTCCAGCTCGCCGGCCAAGGTGTTCGTGCTCGGCCCGCAGGCGGCGAGCCGCGGCAGCTATCTTTCGAAGGTGCAAGACGCCGCGACCTTCGCCCGCTGGGGCGCGGTGCGGCTGCGCTCGCGCGGCAGCGTGGGCCTCCAGACCCGCAGCGGCAATACCGCCGAGCCCGGCGCCGGCTGGAGCCCGTGGTCGCCCGCGGATGGCAAGGTTGAGAGTCCGGCGGCGCGTTTCCTGCAGTTCCGGCTCGATCTGGCCGGCGCGCAGCCGGCCGCCGAGGAGGTGGTGATCTCGTATCTGCCGCACAACCTGGCGCCCGAGGTCGAAGCGATCGAGCTGCTGCCGCCGCATCAGGCTTTGGAGAAGCAGCAGATCGTGACCGGCGGCGCCACGTTCGCGATCGGTTCCGAGATCGGTCAGGAGCCCGGCCAACGCGCGCGCCAGCGCGAGAAAGGCTACGTGCAGCAGGTGGTGAAGGTGGGCATGCGGGCGCTGCGCTGGCAGGCCAGCGATCCCAACGGCGACACGATGGTCTACGCGGTCTCCTTCCGCGGCGCCGAGGAGCAGGCCTGGAAGCTGCTGGAAGACGAGCTCGAAGATGAGTTTCTGACCTTCGACGCGCGCGCGCTGCCGGACGGCTACTACCAGTTCCGGGTGGTGGCCGACGATGCGCGCGACAACACGCCGGATCGCGCGCGAACCGGCGACGCGATCACGGCGGCGGCGCTGATCGACAACGCGCCGCCGCAGGTCACGGTCGAGGCGGCTGGCGGTGAAAAAGCCGGCAGTCTGACGGCGCGCGCCAGCGACACGGTCTCAGCGTTGCGCGCCGCCAGCTACAGCGTTGACGCCGGACCGTGGACCGCGTTGCTGCCCGAGGACGGGGTCATGGATGAGCGCGAAGAGAGCTTCCGCATCGAGCTCGAGGCGCTGCCGAGCGGAGAGCACTTGATCGTGGTGCGAATCGAAGACGACGCCGCCAACATCGGCACCGGCCGGCTGGTGATCCAGCGCTGAAGTTAGCGGCCGCGCCGCTGCCGGCACGGGACGACATCTGGGTTGGAGCAAGCCCCGCCCATACATAGAGCCTGCTCGGGCGGGATCGAGCCCTACCCCACGCGAGGCCCGAGGATCGCTATTGCGTGTAGCCGAGCGCGCGGAGGCGGGCGAGGTCTTCTTCGCTGAGCTCGAGCGCGGCGCCGTCAGCACCGCTCGCCTGTTTCCAGGCGCCGAGCAAGGTCGCCAGCGATTGCGCTTCGGTCGAGTCGGCGGCGTAGAGATTGGTCTGCTCTTCGGGGTCGTTGGCTAAATCGTAGAGCTCGTCTTTGCTGTCCTCGGAGCGCTCGAGCAGCTTCCAGTTGCCGAGCCGGACCGCGAAGCGCTCGCCTTGGAACCATGCTCCCGCGATCCGCTCGCCGCGGTAGGGGCGGCGGTGGAGATAAATCGGGCGGGTGGGCTCCAGCGGATCGCCGTCGAGCAGGGATGCGGCCAGGCTGCGGCCTTGGAATCGGCCCGGGTCGTATGGCAACCGGGCCAGATCGAGCAGGGTCGGGGCGAGATCGACCAGCTCGACCGGCTCGGAGATGATCCGGCCGGCGCCGATCTTGCCGGGCCAGCGCATCAGCAGCGGCACGCGGACCGACTCCTCGTAGATGTGCACGCCGTGTCCCATGTGGCCGTGCTGCATCAGACCCTCGCCGTGGTCGGCGGTGATCGCGATCACGGTGTCGTGCTCCAGGCCGCTGATGCGCAGGCTCTCGAGCAGCACGGCGATCTGGCTGTCGGTGAACGCGATCTCAGCGTCGTAGCGGGAGAGGTCGAGCTCGAGCTTGGAGCTCGGCCGCCCCGCGGGCGCGAACCGCGCCGCGAACGGCTGGGGCGGCACATAGGGCTCGTGGGGGTCGAAGTAGTGAACGAACAGGAAGAAGGGCCGATCCGGCCGGCGCTCCTCGGCGAGCCAGCGGATCACCCGTTCGGTGGTGACGTCGGCGCGCCGGTCGAAACCGCCCGGCCGGACCCAAAAGCGCGGCCGCGAGGTCGAGCCTTCGAGGGTGAACTGGTCGTCGTAGAGCTCGAAGCCCTGAGCCAAGCCGCTCTTGGTTTCGAGCACGAACGAGCTGACGATGCCGGCGGTTTGGTAGCCGCTGGCGCGCAGCAGCTCCGCGAGCGTATCGAGCTTGGGCGCCAGCATCAGACCGTTTTTGATCACGCGGTGCGAGATCGGATAGTGGGCGGTGAAGATCGTGGCGTGGGTCGGCGCGGTGGTCGCCATCGGCGCGTAGGCCAGATCGAACTTGGTTCCTTGATCGGCGAATCGGCTCAGCGCCGGGGTGGTTTCGCGCTCGTAGCCGTAGGCCGAGCAGTGATCCTGCCGCAAGGTGTCGATCGTGATCAGCAGGATGTTGGGAGGCGGCGGCGCCGGAGCGGCGCGGCGCGGGATCGGCCAAGGCCAGAGCAGCCCGATCAGCGCGAGCGCCGGCCAAACGCCAGCGCGCCATGCGGTCGGGGTTTTGTTCATCCAATCGCGAGAGCTCATGCTGCTAGCCTCGGCTCGGCGGGGCCACTTCATGTTAGCGCAGATGATCCTGGCAGCCGACGGCGTAGGCTTCGCGCACCCAAGCGGCGAGCTGGCGGTCGAGCTCGCGGCTTTTCGTGATCCGCAAGCTGTGGACTCACTCACTCCGCGCGTAGGGTACGACGTTTGCACCGAGCGGCGCAGCCCCTGGGGCTCCCCAGGAGAGATTCGTCACGCATCGGGTGGCATGGGCACGCGCAGCGCGCCCATGGACGAGGACACTCATGAGACGCGGCTCAGCCCCGGTGCTTGGGGAGTGTTTCAAGGGGTTCTTTGATCAGCGGCAAGGTCGTCCATGGGCGCCCTTCGGCCGCCCATGCCACCCCTTTTTCGGGGCCATCGCGGCGGATATCGACCTTGGACACCGCGGCGGGTGCGTCGCCTGAATCCAAAGTGCTTGTGCTCCCAATCGGAGCAGCGTAGGATCAAGGAAAACATTTCGGGGCGGGTTTCGCGAGCCGGGTCTTCGTCGCGCTCAGCAGCTCGAGCTGCTCCCCGCACCTCGAGGTTCAGGGGCACCCTTCGAGGGCGATTCTGGCCCGTCGCCGAGTCCGGACCAAGCGGTTGGGACCGTGCTGAAAGGAGGGTCTGTCCATGTCGAATCCGCGCTGGCGGGAAGTCGGGCTGGTCGGTTTGGCGGGTTTG
>DASWHO010000104.1:0-3988 GCA_036398155.1 Acidobacteriota bacterium | reverse complement strand
ACGTCGTCGATCAGCCAGCCGACCCACTCGACCGCCGCGTCGCTGCCGGCGCTGAAACGGATCTGAATCTCGCGTCCGGCCAGATCGCTGAGATCGGCGCGCACCCGCGAGAACTCCGGCAGCGTGTTGCCGCTCCAGCTCGGCCGCCCGCCGAGCGGGTTGTCGAAGCGGTCGTCGAGCCGCACGTTGTAGCCGCCTTCCAGCAGCCGCGCGCCGGCGTCGAGCCAAGGGCCGCCGTCCACCGCCAGCTCCAGCACCCCGCCGTCGAAGGTGGCTTCCATCTGGTAGGTGTGCCAGAACTCGAGCAGGATCTCCTGCGCGGCCGGAAGCTCGACGGCCGCGCTCTCCAAGGCCGCCAGATTCACCGCGTTGGCGGCGGGAGCGAAGTACGTATAGCTGCCGCTGTGGGCGTAGGGCAGCAGGTTGTTGCGCTGCCAGTGCACCGGTCCCGGGCCCGCCAGCGGATTCCACTGCCCGCTGTCGCTCTCGAAATCGTCGGACCACAGCGCCGGCCGATCCAGCGGCCAGCCGGCCCGCAGCGCGAGCGGCAGCGCGGCCGAGAAGCCGCCGGCGCCGGTGACCTCGATTCGGTGGCGGAGCGGCGCGCCGCACGGTGCGCCGGCCGGCGCGCTAACCGTTCCAGCCAGCGCTTCCACGGTCTCGCCCGACGCGAGATCGGGAAACGGCAGCAGCGGCGCCGCCGCGGCGGCCGGCTGCACCTGCACGTTCAGCCCCGCGGCGCCGACGCCGCCGGCGTTGCGCAGCGCAATCGTTAGGGGCGCGGTTTCACCCGGATCGAGCGCGCCGTTGCCCGGTTCCTGCACGGTCGCGCGCACCAGCCCCAGCTCGGGCTTGGGCGCAAACGCGGACGCCGCCGCCGCGTCGATCAACCCCCAGCCGTAATGCGGATCGGGCAGGTCCTGGTGATCGGCGCTCTCGCGCAGCGCTTGAAACACCATCGCCGGAGTCCAATCCGGGTGAGCTTGCAGCAGCAGCGCCGCCGCACCCGCGACCATCGGCGCCGCGAAGCTGGTCCCGGTCGCCAGCCCATAGGCCGAGTCCGAATCGCCCGCCGCCACCGGAACGTTGGAGCCGATCGCGCACGCATCGGGCTTGATCCGGCCGTCGACCGTGGGCCCGCGCGAGCTGAAGAAGGTGATCACCGCGTCCAAGGTGGTGGCTCCGATCGAGAGCACGCCCGGCGCATCGGCGGGCGCCAGGATCGGCTTGGGACCGAAAGCGCGGTTGCCGATCGCGTTGACCACCACGACCCCTAGCGCCGCCGCCTGATTGGCCGCGATCGAGGTGACCGCGTGCTGCCCGTCCAGGTCGCCGGCGTCGTACCAATCGATGTAGCCGACGCTGCTGCTGACCACGTCAGCGCCCTGCGCCTCGGCCCATTCCAGAGCCGCCACCCAGTAGTCCTCCTCGACCGGAGTCTCGCTGCGCACGTCCTCGCTCTTGGCCAACAGCAGGCTGGCGCCGGGCGCCGCGCCCACCAGGGTGAACGGCAAGTTGGCCGCCAGCACCGACAGCACGCTGGTGCCGTGGTCGTGCGCCGACGGAACGTCCTCGGGCTGGTTCTGCACGATCGGATCGTCGAACACGAAATCGTAGGTGGCGGCGATGCTGCTGGCCGCGAATGCCTCATGACTGACGCGGAAGCCGCTGTCCAGCACCGCGACCCAAACCCCCGAGCCGCTGAGCCCCTGAGCCTGGAGCTGGGCGATCCCAACGCGCCTGAAAAACGCGCCGAGCTCGCCGTGAAAATCGCCGCGCGCCGCGCGCGCTTCCCGCTTCACCACCCGATCGGGCCGCGCGCCGGGCAGGCGGCGCGCCACGTGGCGATAGGAGCGGACTAAAGAGAGCTCCGACAGGCGCTCGAGCGCCGCTCGGGGCGCCGCGACGCTGGCGGCGTTGAGCCAGCGGCTGGTGGTGCGGATCCGGCAGCCCAGCGCCTCGAGCCGCCGCAGATAGCCCGGATCAACCTCGAAATCGACGACCAGCGGCGCGGCCGGCAGATCCATCTTGGCGCGCCGTGCACGCGCGCGCGGACTGATCTCCGCGCTCACGGTCGGATTCGGACCGCGGTCGGTGAAAAACACCCAGACCGCCTCGTCGGCTTCGACCGTCAAAGCCGGAAGCAGCAGCCAGAAGCTCAACATCCAGCGCCGCGTCACGTGGAAACCAACAACTGCCCAAGAGCTGCGCCCTTGATATCCCCGCATGGCCCTGAAGGGGTGGCATGGGTGGCCGAAGGCCGCCCATGGAAGAGCTGCGCACAGAGAGTGAGTCTGCGCGCTGCCTGATAGGAACCTGCTGACCCCTGACTCAATCCAATGCTGCGACTTCGGCGCGGGTGTCGTTGAAGCAGGCGCCGGCGCCGATCTCGCTCACCTGGTCCGGCACCAACGCGGTGCTGCTGCTGCGATTTGGAAAGCTGCGGCGCCACAGGCCTTTGGGCAGGCTGGCGACGCCGCGGCAGATGCGTCCCGAGAGCTCGAGCCGGCAGTGCACTTCGCCGAGCGCATTGAAGACCCGCACGGGCTGGCCGTCGCTCAATCCGCGCTCGGCGGCATCCCCCGGGTGCAGCAGCAAGCGCGGCTCGGCTCCGTTGAGCTCGCCGAGCACGGTGCTGATCGTTTTGTCGCTCGCCGGCGAAATCAGAAGCAGCGGGTGCTTGGCATCGCCTTCCGGCTCGCGGTAGGCGTAGAGCCGAGGACCGAGCTCGGGCGGCGCCAGCCGCATCTTGCGATCCTCGGTCTGGGGAAACGCGGTGACGAACTGGATCGGCGCGGGGCCGGGAAAGTCGAACGGCAGGATCCGCTCGCGCCGCAGCCGCTCCACGTTGAGCCGGTCGGCCACCGGTCCTTCGATGCCGGCGAGCGCCCGCCGCAGCAAACTTTCGAAATCCTCCTGGAACTCGGGCTCGCTGAAACCCATGGCCCGGGCGAGATCGCTGAACACGGCTTCGTTGGCGCGCGACTCGCCGAGCGGCTCGATCACCGGCTCGATGTACTGCAAGGCGTAGGCGCCGTAGGAGTTGAGCAGCTCTCTCTGCTCGAGGAACGTGACCGCCGGCAACAGGATGTCGGCGTACTCCGCGGTGTCGGTCCTCACCGCGTCGAACACCACGGTGAACAGATCCTCGCGCAGCAGGCCGCGGACGATCGCGTTCTGATCCGGCACGCTCGCGACCGGATTGCAGTCGTAGACGAACAGCGCCTGGATCGGCGGCCCGTCCAGCTCACCGGCGAGCGCGCGCCCCAGATGGTTCATGTTGATCCGCCGGGCCTTTGGCTCGGGCAGCGCGGCGAGCTTGGCGTCGTTGACCCGAAACGTGCCGCTGTTGGAGAGCGTGTAGCCGCCGCCGCGGCGGCCGAACTTGCCGGTCACCGCCACCAGTGCCAGGATGGCCGCGATCGCGCTGCCGCCGTTGCGGTTGCGTTCCGGGCCCCAGCCGACTCGAATCACCGCCGGCTCGGCGGCGGCGTAGTCGGCCGCGAGCTGCGCGATCTGCCGCGCGGGAATCCGCGTGACCTCGGCGGCGCGTTCGAGGGTCCAGGCTTGAGCTGCTTCCAGAACCGCTTCGGAGCCGCTGGTGTGCTCGCGGATGAACGCGGCATCGAGGTTATCGTTTTGCGCCAGCTCGTGGATCAGCGCCAGCGCCAGGGCGACGTCGGTGCCTGGGAAGATCGGCAGCCACTGGTCGATGTAGCTCGCGCTGCCGGTGCGGCGCGGATCGATCAGGACCACGCGGGCGCCGCGCTCGCGGGCCTGCTTGAGAAACGGCACCAGATGGATGTTGGAGTGAAACGGGTTGGCGCCCCACAGCACGATCAGCTTGGCGTGCACGTAGTCCGGAAACGCCACGCCCGGCATCTTGCCGGTGAAGGCGCGCGCCACCACGCCGGTGGGCGCGGCGCACACTGTGCGGTCGAGCCGCGACGCGCCCAGGCGGCTGAAGAAGCGCGCGTCCATCGTGCCC
>DASWHO010000103.1:0-3366 GCA_036398155.1 Acidobacteriota bacterium | reverse complement strand
ATACCAGCTGCTGTCGGGCACTTCGTCGAGCGTATTGACGTTTTCCGCTTCGCCGTACTGCCTTGAGCCGAAATCATAGAAGATGTGGCTGAACCGGTCGTAGATATCGCTGAGCTCCAGCTCGGCCGGTTGCTCCGGAGTGTCGAGCCGATCGTTGTCCTCCCAAACCGGATCGTCGGGATAGAATTTGGGCGCGCCGAGCGCCGCCGCCGAGATCCCGAGCAGCAGCAGGGTCGAAAGTTTCCACAGGCCGCGCACGATCAGAACCTCGGCCCGCCGCTGATATGCAGCTTGATCCCTTCGTTGCTGCGCGCCAGATCGAACCGCAGGGTCGTGCCGGTCGGCGTGTGAATCCGTGCGCCCACGCCGTAGCCGGCCTGCAGGTTCGAAAATCCGAAGTCGCCGGAGTCGCTGAACACCTTGCCGGCATCGGCGAAAACGCCGAAGTCCAGGTAGTTCCAGACCTCCCAGCGATACTCGGCATTGATCAGCAGATTGCGGCGGTCGCGGAAGCGATACTCGTTGAACCCGCGCAGCGTTCGGGCGCCCCCGATCGTCTCCATCAGGTAAAAGGGCACCTCGGCGTCGGCGTCGCCGCTGCTGTGGGAGCTGCGCAGCCGCAAGGCGAAGATCCGGTTGCGGTAGCCCAGCGGGATGTGAGCCTGAATCTCCCCGCTGACCCGGGTGAAGTCGTGGGCATCGCTGTCGCGGCCGTCGTAGCGCTGCAGGCCGAGCTCGAACGAGACCCCGGCGGGCCGAAACTCTTGATCGTGCAGATTGAAGCCGACCTGGCCGCCGCTGACCCAGAACTCCGGCTGCTCGCCCACGCCTGGCGTCGCGCTGGGGTCGAAAACGGTCTCGAAGCTGGGCCGCCGCGAGCCGGACCCGATATTGACGTTGAGCAAACCGGCTTGCGCTCCGATCTCGAAGCGGTGGCCGGGGCGGTACGTGAGTCCACCGCTGAGCCGGCGGTCCTCCATCTGAAAGAAGCTGCGGCGCTCGCGACTCGAGTCGCCTCCGAGCCCGTAGAAGCTCAGCGCCGTCAGGTCTTGATACTGGGCCAAGAGGTGTGCCCGAATCGGCAGGTCACTGAGCCGAGTGGGGAACTCGGCCAACGCGTCGAAGGTCGTGTAGCCTCGCGTCGAGCGACGTGCGTTGGCGGTGAACTGAAACTGGTCGCTATTCAGACCGTAAAGGTAGCCGGCTCCAAAGACGAAACCCGAGCCGGACGGCATGCCGCCGATCACGGCGCGAAAGCCCTGAAATCCCTTGACGAACAGCTTTTGCGCCAAGGGACGTTTTTCCGATTTGAGGAGGCGCTGCTCCCACTTGGAAATCGTATAGGGCTCGAGGTTTTTCTGCTTCTCTTGGCGCTGCTTCAGCAGGATCTCAGCGCGGCTACTGGGCTCGGCCGGTGCGGCCTCCTGGGCCGGCAGCGGCGCGCCGAAACCGAGCCCGGCCGCGATGGCGAGCGCCGCTCGAAACGGCGGCCAAGGCCGAGTTCGGATCGATCGGGCTCGAGCTGCGACGGCCGGTGAAAACACGGGAGAAGGGATGCTAAAGGAGGGTTTCGAGGCTGTCAATCGCCGTTCCACCGCCGCTTTGATGCGGCCCGTGACCCAAGCGATTCCACGCCGCCGCAACGCTTGCGGCGCCGCTCGATCCAGGCCATCCTCCCCCGTTTCGATGCGACGACGCGCGGCGCTGCTGGTCCTCGCCCTGCTGATCGCGGGCTCCGGCTGCGGCGGGCCGGCCGGCCCGTCGAGCGCGGTGGACACGCGCTGCGGGGCCTGCCACCGCTTTCGCGACCGCGGCGCGCGCCTGGCCCCTCCGCTCGACGGCATCGTCGAGCGCCGCGGCGCCGATTATGTGCGCCGTTACATCGTCGCCCCGCGCTCGCTCGATCCCGATTCGCGGATGGCGCCGCTCGCCTTGCCGCCGGCGCTGCTGGAACGGGTGGTGGCGGAGCTGACAGCCGGCGGGCGCGCCGGCTTGGATCCGCCGCCGGCCAGCGACTAGAATCCCCTGCATGGCGACGAGACCGAATCGGACGGTGTGCCTTCTCGCTCTGGCGGGAGGGTTCTTGCTGCACCCGGCGCGATCGGGCAGCGCGCAGCAGCCCGAGGCGAGCGCCAGCCCGGAGCCGGCGATGGTCTCGAATCCTTTCTTCGCCAGCTGGCTGTCGGAGGTCCGGTATCTGATCACGCCCGAAGAGCAAGCCGCCGCCCAGCGGCTCGAGCTGGTCAGCGATTTTCGCGACTTCGTCGACGCCTTCTGGCAGCGCCGCGATCCGACCCCCGGCACGCCCGAGAACGAGGCCCGCACCGCCTTCGAAGCGCGGCTCAAATACACCAATGACCACTTCGGGGCCGACGACACACTCGGCTATCTCACCGATCGCGGCCGCATCTACATCCTGTTGGGCCCGCCCGATCGGATCCTGCGGGTCAAGATCGTCAATCATCTCTGGCAATACACCGGCGGAACCAGCCAGCAGCGTTTCGGCGGGCCGCTGGAAGTGCGCTTCCAGGGGCTCAAGGATCCCAAGCTCGAGAACGAAGCGGCGCTCGCGAAATTCCTCCGGCCGCCGCGGGTCGACACTTCGGATCTCGCGCGCCTGGCCCAGCGCGAGCCGGCCGCGCCGCTGCCGCTCGAGCTGACCACCGTGGCGATGCGCCGGCCCGACGGCCGGATCGCCCTGCCGCTGCTTTTGCGGGTGCCGTACAAAGAACTGTCCTATGAGGTCGAGGGCGAGCGCAACGTGGCCACGCTCCGGCTCTCGGCCATGGTCCTGGCCAGCAACCTGCAGGCGGTCGATCCGGTCGAGAAACAAGTCGAGATCTCGATCACCGAGCAAGAGCTGCTGTCCGATCCGGAAGCATTGTGGCCGTATCGGCTCGAGCTGACCTTGCCGGCCGGACGCTACGTGGTTCAAGCGATGGTCGAGCAGTCGCTCGAAGGGATCGAGCGGCGGGTCGGCACGGTCCAGAAGCTGGTCGAGCTCGAAGCGGCGGCGCAAGGCGAACCGAGCCTGAGCGATCTGCTGATGGCCCAGAAAGTCGAATCGCGGCCCGCCGGCGTCGAAGCCGCGCCCGACGAGATCGACCTGATGGAGTACCGCGTGACCCTGCGCTCCTCCCCCAGTCTGCGCCGCGGCGAGCCGCTGCTGGTCGCCTACGCGGTCTACAACTCGAAGCGCCCGGGCAGCGCGCTGGACGAGTACCTGAAAATCTCGCAGGTGCTGGAGCGCTTCGACCAGCAGATCCAGCGCAGCGAGATCGCCGAGGGCGAACAGTTCCATCCGACCGAGAACGACTCGGTCGTGGTCTCGCGCTTCGACACCCGCAGCTTGGATGTCGGGGAATA
>DASWHO010000102.1:0-14904 GCA_036398155.1 Acidobacteriota bacterium | reverse complement strand
AGACGATATGGTTGAGGTTGAGATCTTCTCGGGCCGCGGCGGATTTCTTCATGGCTTTTCCTCGAGCGCTCGGACCACCGAGTCTAGCCTGGGCCGCGCAAACCCGTCAATTTGAACCGCTCAGATGGATACCGGCGCTATGAGCTACCGCCTGCGAGCCCGCGCCACGACCTGCAACTTTTCTGGATTCCGGCTTGCGCCGGAATGACGAGCGCGCGAAGTCGACCGAACCAAGTCCGGCCCGATGCCAAGGCCGACGGAGGCGGGATAGGGGGACAGGTATCGAATTCCCTGGTTCGCCGAATCCGAAGTGTGGCCGTGCTGGAAATTCGTACCAGTCCCCGTATGTCGGGGCGGCAGATCCGCCGCCGGAATGGAGACGAGCGCAGCGAAGTCGACCCGAACGTGCGCTCGCCCGAGCACCAGAGCACCGCGTATGGGGCGGTGGAGCTGCCGTCAGCTGCGAGGCGCGCGAAGGGAGGGCGACGGAAGCGTACTAAAGGTACGCTGGAGGAGCCCGACCGAGCGCAACGGCATTTGAAAGTGGGGGAACTCCCCCCACACCCCCTGGCAGCCGGCGGCAGATCCGCCGCCTAGTTACGGTCGAGGACTAGGGTGTGGGCGAGTTTGTCATGCCAACCTTGGTCGTTGTCGTCCCAGCAGATCCACAAGAAGCCGAGCCCCGCGAGGGTCAGGCTGGGCAGATAACCCAAGGTGCGGAAGGTGGCTTGCCGGAAACTGCACGGGCCGCCGTCCATCGACACGACGCGTAGCTTCATGATCAGCTTGCCGAAGGTCTCGCCGCTGGCGCCGGTGAAAAACAGAAAGTAGCCCAAGTTCACCAACAACAGCAGCGGAGCCAGCGTCCAGCTCGAGCTCTTGAGCACTTGAAACGCGGTGGTTCCCAAAACCTGGCCGGTGCCCCAGACGATCGCGAGGTTGATCAGAAACAGGAACACGAAATCGTAGAGCGCCGCCCAGAAACGCTTGCTCGCGCCGGCGGTGCGCATGGCGCTGGCGGCGCGCACCATCTCGTCGGGAATCGAGGTCGGATCGGGATCGGAATCGAAACCGGTTTCGGATTCGAACAGCAGCGGCACCGGGATATCGGCGGCCGGCGGTTGCGGATACAGCGGCGGATCGGTCGCTTCGAGCGGGGAGACCATCGTCTCATAAGGCTCGCCCGGCTCCGCTTGCGGCCGCAGGCGGCGCGGCCGGAAGCGTTCCGGCGAATCGGGTCGAATGGCCGGATCTGGCGGCGGCGGCTGATACCGCGCGGTCCAGCGGGCGGGTTCGGGCGCTGCCGGCGGCGGCGGCGGCATGGTGCGGTGGTGAATCCGCAGCGGCTCGCGCGGCTCCGGCTGGGGGCGTGGCTGGGACTGGATCGCAGGAGCCGGCTCGGCCTCTTTTTCTTCGGGTTCGGCGAGCGGCAGCTGCCGGGCGGTCGCCAGGTTGGAACGATCGGGCCAGGCGCTGCGTCCCTCCGCGGCCTGCATGCGACGCAGCTTGGCCTCCTTTTTCTTCTTGATCCGTTGCACTCGGAGCTTGAGCTCTTCGCGCCAATCGAGCTGGCCCGAAGGAATCGGAATCTCCTCCTCGTCCTCCAGGTCTTGGTCGGGCAGGTTGGCCGCCGCGCTGGCGTCGACCTCCGATGCCTCTTGCGGCGTTTCATCATCGGCTTCCGGAGCCGAGCGGGCGATGGGCGGAGCGAATGGCGGAACCTCCAGCGGCGGCTCCTCGAGCTCCGGAGCGCTCGGTTCGTACTCGCTCGCTTCGGTTTCCTGCTCGGACGCCTCCAGCGGCTCCTCGGCAGCGGCGGCTGCGGGCTCGGAAACGTCCAGCTCTTCCTCTTCCGCATCGAGATCGAGCTCTTCGAGGAGCTGAATCTCGTGGTCCTCCGGGTCGGACTCGGCCAACCGTTCCTCGTCTTCGGCCTCGTCCTCGAACGACTCGCCCTCGGCCTCGGCCCGCTCGGCCAAATGAGCCGCGATCTCGGCCGGAGTCAGATCCTCCCCGGCTTCATCGACCTCGAGCTCCTCAGCTTCTTCCGCCAGCGGTTCGATCGCCTCCGACAGGCGGGGTTGAACGGCGCCGGAACCCTTGCTCCAGCTCCGGGGATTCAGAGCTGCGCCGCATTTCTTGCACTTTTCCAGGTCGTCAAAGCTCGTATAGCCACACTTTGGGCACTTCACGTCTGGACTAGCCCCTTCCTGATCGTTGTCCGGCCCGAGCCGGAAGAGCATGCGGAAGATGCGCAAAAAGTTCGGTTCTGGGCCGCCTTACGGGGATATCCGCTGGCCTCGTTGGTATCAACATGTGGGGCTCTTGCCAGCCGACTCCACGATATGTTCGGCCCACCCCCTAGCCCATAGAATAGCAAACTAAGCTTTCAGACGTCAACTAAAACTTTAACTTTTCCCAAAACCAGGTTAACCGCAGAAAGGGCCGCTTCTCGGCGCTCGATCCCGCGCCTGACTACTCGAGGAATTCTTCGGCCTCCAGGTCAAACTTCGGCGTGTGCACCAAGATCAAGCGTGCCGCCTCGGGGCTGCCGTTGCGATAGGCGAACCGGTGGCCGCGCGGCACGATGCAAACATCGCGTTCATTCAGCACAAAACGCTCGCCGTCGAGGCTGAACTCGATCGTTCCCGCCAGCAGATAGTAGAGCTTGTCGCAGCGGTGCGAGCGCGCTTCGCGGTGCCGAACGCCCGCTGGCACTTCGATCACGGCGAAGGACGAGGACGGATTCTCGAGCCCGCGCGTGTACTCGAGGATCGAAAGCCCTTCGAAATCAAACGGCGCCAGCTCCCGCCCGCGAACGATCATGCGCACCTCCGGCTCCCATTCTAAATCAGGGTGGAGCTTGACATTGGCCAGCCATCGTTGTTAGCGTGGCCCTGCAACAGGGAAAGCGGTGTGAAGCCGCTGCGGCCCCGCCACTGTATTCGGGGACGAAAGCCCGATGATATGTGCCACGCTGGCCGGGCGGCCAGGGGAAGGCATCGGGCGAGTAGGACGATCCGAGAGCCAGGAAACCTGGGTAAGCGCCCGCGGCCATATGCGGGCCGCCCTCGCGGGAGGGCACGACGAATGCGACCACCCCAAGCAAGCTCGAAAGCTCCCGCTGAGGATTGTGCCGTCGGCCCACCTGATGGGGTGACTGGAGGTCGAGCACTCGAATCCTTGCTCCGCAGCTGAGTTTAAAAAGCTGCGGATCGATCGCGCCGAGCTTCAAGGGAAGCGGGTGAAACTCCCGCGCGGCCCCGCCACTGTGATCGGCTCGTCATTCCGAATCTTGCCAAGCGCCACTGTCCGCCGTGCCCGCGCTGCGCGGGTGATCCGACGGATGGGAAGGCGGCAAGGGAACCCGGGACAGCCCGGAAGCCGAGAGCCAGGAAACCTTGGTTCGGTTTGGCTTCGATCTCCGCTCGATCGGGCCGGCGTTTGAACCCGCCGGCTTGCCCGGTGGAGATCGACAACCTTCCCAACGCCTTTCCGAGGGGAAAGCAGGGAGATTCGAAGATGCGCTGGATCGTTTGGAGCTGGCTTGCCATCGCCCTCGCCGCGGCGCCGATCGCCGCGGCAGAGACCGAACCGACCCCTTCCTATCATGCGACCGTGGTGGTGACCGCCGATCGGCTCGAGGAGCCGCTCGCTGAGGTCACCGACTCGATCACGGTGATCACCCGCCAGCAGATCGAGGCGCAGCAAGCGCCCGATGTCGCCACCGTGCTGCGCCAAGTGCCCGGGATCGACGTGGTGCGCTCGGGCACGCCGGGCAAAGTCACCAGCGTTTTCGTGCGCGGCGCCGAAAGCGATCAGGTCCTGGTGTTGATCGACGGGGTCACGGTCAACGATCCGGTGTTCGGCGGCTTCGACTTCGGTCAGCTCTCGAGCGACAACATCGAGCGGATCGAGATCCTGCGCGGGCCGCAGTCGCCGCTCTACGGCAGCGACGCGATCGCCGGCGTGATCAACATCTTGACCCGCCAGGGTTCCGGTCCGCCGCGGGTGGACGCCAGCCTGGAAGGCGGCGGCTACGGCACCTTCCGCGGCCGCGCCGCGCTGTCCGGATCCGCCGGTCCGGCGTCGTACAGCTTCGCGGCGGCGCGCTTCACCACCGACGGGCTCAGCGCGATCAGCCCGTTCGATCAAGCCTTCGAAGTCGACAACGACGACTTCGAGCAGACCGTGATCTCGGGCCGCGCCGCCGCCTCAAGCGACAACCGCGAAACCGCGCTGAGCCTGCGCTACAGCGACGGCAGCTTCGGGGTGCCGATCTCGAGCAATCTGCCCGCGCCGCTGCGCGGCGGCAGCAGCGAGACCTTGACCGTGAGCGCCAGCCATCGCGAGCGCTTGGCCGACGGCTGGGACGCGTCTTTTCGAGCCGCGTATTCCGATCGCGAGGATCGCGCCTTCGATCCGGGCGACCAGTTCGGGTTCACATTCTTCGACGTGCTGTCCGACACCTGGAACCTCAGCGTGCAAAGCGACGCCGAGCTGGGGGCCGGGCAGCGGATCAGTGTCGGCTACGAATACGAACAGGCCGACGGCCGCGAGTCGGACAGCTTCGGCGCGATCGACGGCTCGATCACCACCCATGCGCTGTTCGTCCAGGACAAGCTCGCCTGGCGCCGGCTGCTGCTCAGCGCCGGCGCGCGGCTCGACCGCAACAGCCAGTTCGGATCCGACCTCAACCCCCGCATCTCGGCGGCCTTCAGGCTCGGCGCCGGGGCGCGGCTGCGCGGCGCCTGGGGCACCGGCTTCCGCGCGCCGCTTTTGGGCGAGCTGCTGCCGCCGTTTTTCGGCAATCCCGAGCTCGAACCGGAGCAGTCGGTCAGCTTCGATGTCGGCTACGAGCAGAGCTTGCCGCGCTGGGCGGCGCGCCTGGGCGCCACCTACTTCTACAATGACTTCGACCAGCTGATCGATTTCGATACCGGCAGCTTTCGGTTCGAGAACGTCGCGGCGGCTCGGACCCGGGGACTGGAGCTCTACGGCTCCGCGCGGCTGCGCGCCGGCACCCACCTCGACGCCAGCTACACGTATCTCGACGCCCGCAACCTGAGCCGCGACGAACGGCTGCTGCGCCGGCCCACCCATCGCGGCCACCTCTATCTGCATCACGCCATCGGCCGCGCCTGGTCGGTGGGGCTCAGGACCGACCTGATCGGCGCCCGGCTCGACGATGACTTCCTTTCCGAGCATCCGGGACGCGAGATCAACCCGGGTTACATCAAGACCGACCTGCTGGTCGAGTATCTTTGGGCGCCGCAACTGAGCCTGTTCGGCCGGATCGAGAACCTGTTCGATCGCGACTACCAAGAAGCGCTCGGCTTCGACACGCTGGGCATCGCCGGACACGTCGGCGTGCGCGTCGGGCTGGAGTAGGGCGGCCTGGTGAAACGCGGCCGATCGTGGCTGCTGGCGGGCGGCGCAGCCCTGCTCGCCGCCCTCTCCACGCTGCCAGCGGCGGCGGGGGTTGGCGCCGCTGCGGGAGCCGATCCGGCGCCGGGCGCGCGGCGGATCGTGACCTTGGCGCCGTCGCTGGCGGAAATCGTCGCCGGACTCGGGCGTGGCGATTGGATCGTCGGGGTCGAGAGCTTCACCAACTGGCCGCCCGAGCTCCAGAGCCTTCCGCGGGTCGGCAGCTACGTCGATCCCAACCTCGAATCGATCCTGGCGCTCAAACCGGATCTGGTGCTCGGCAGCGCCGACGGCAATCCCGAAGCGGTGCTGGAGCGAATCCGGCGGCTCGGGATCCCGATCCACGTTTCCGATCCGATGATCCTGGAGGGGATTCGGACCAGCATCGAAGAGCTGGGCACGCTGCTGGATGCGCGGCCGCGCGCCCGCGAGCTGATCGAGACCATGGATCAGGGCATCGGGCGGATCCGGACCGCGGTGGCCGGGCGGCCGCGGCCACGGGTGCTGCTGCTGTTCGAGAGCGAGCCGATCTCGACCGCCGGCCGGGGTACGTTCACCGACGAGCTGATCCGGATCGCCGGCGGCCGCTCGATCAGCGCCGCTGAAGAGCGCGACTACCTGCAGCTTTCGATCGAGGCGGTGCTGGCCGCGCGCCCGGAGGTGATCGTGCTCAGCAGCATGGATCCGCTGCGCGATCACCAGCGGATCCTCGAATCGTGGCGTCGCTGGCCGATCCTGCCGGCGGTGCGCGACGGCCGGATCCACGTGGTCGACGCCGATCTGCTGAGCCGGCCCTCGCAGCGGATCGTCCTCGGTCTCGAAGCCCTGGCGCGCCTGTTTCATCCCGCCGCGTTCGCGCCCGAGCAAGCGGCGAGCAGCGGATATGCAGACTGAAAGGACCGTTCTGGCGACCGAGCACAAGCTGCGCGTCTGTCGCCGGGGCGCGCATGGGTGGCACGTGCCTGCCGGGGTGCCGTGGGCAAGCTCGCTTTGCCCACGGACAACCTATGAAGTACAAAACAGGCTCTTCCCGGATCCAAATGTCGTCCGTGGGCAGAGCAGAGCTTGCCCACGGCACCCGAAACACATGCCCTACCCGCCCTTCGGCCGCCCCTGCCACCCAGCTTGGCGAGCTCGATGAAACAGCGGCGCACCTGGCTTCTGCTGGCGATTCTGACCCTGGTCCTGTTCGGGGTGGCGGCGATCTCGCTTTCGGTGGGGGCCGCCGGGGTCGGGCCCGGCGACGCGGCCGCGGTGCTGCTGGCCAAGCTGCTCGGACGCCCGCTGGCGCCTGACCTGCCGAGCGCGGTGATCCTGGCGGTGCGGCTGCCGCGCCTTTTGGCGGCGCTGTTGGTCGGCGCCGGCTTGGCGGTCGCCGGGCTGATCTTTCAGGGGCTGCTGCGCAACGGTTTGGCCGAGCCCTACACCTTGGGGATCAGCAGCGGCGCCGCGGTCGGCGCGCTCACGACCTACTTGCTCGGCGTGCCGGGCCCGATCGTCACGCCGCTGCTGGCGTTTGTCGGCGCGCTCGCCACCGTCGGTCTGGTGGTGATTGTGGCCCGGCCGCGGATCGAGCTCGAAACCGACGCGATCATCCTCGCCGGCATCATCGTCAATGCGCTGTTCAGCGCGGTGATGATCTTTCTGCTCGCGATCAGCGCCCCCAACCAGATGCACAGCTTCTTCTTCTGGCTCACCGGCAATCTCGGAGCGGTGCGGATGAGCAGCTTGGCGGTCGCGGCGCCGCCGATCGGCGCCGCGCTGCTGGCGGCGGCCTATTTCGGCTGGGAGCTCAACGCGCTGGCCGCCGGCGAAGAGATCGCCGGCCGGGTCGGGATCCGAGTCGCCGCGACCCAATGGACGCTGTTCCTGCTCGGCTCGCTGCTGACCGCGCTGGTGGTCTCGTTCTCCGGCACCATCGGGTTCATCGGCCTGGTGGTGCCGCACCTCGGCCGGCTGCTGTGGGGCAGCGACCACCGCGCGCTGGTCTGGATCTGCGTGCTGCTCGGCGGGGCGTTCACGGTGGTGTCGGATACGGTGGCGCGCACGGTGCTGGCGCCGCAGGAGCTGCCGATCGGAGTGGTCACCGCATTCGTCGGCGCGCCGTTCTTCATCGCGCTGGTCTGGCGGCGCTCGCGATGAGCGCCCTGCTCGCCGCCCGCACGCTGCGCTTCGCATATTCGAGCCGGCCGAGCGGTTCGCGCGAGGTGCTCTGCGGGATCGACCTCGATGTAAACCGCGGCGATTTTCTCGGCGTGATCGGGGCCAACGGCAGCGGCAAGACCACCTTGCTCAAGCTGCTGGCCGGCCTGCTGCGTCCCAGCGGCGGCGAGCTGCGCCTGGACGGGCGCCGCTTGGACGCGCTGAGCGCGCGCGCGCGCGCCCGCAGGATCGCGCTGGTGTCGCAGGCGGCGCCGACCGTGTTCGACTATCGCGCCCTCGACCTGGTGCTGCTGGGCCGAACTCCCTACCTGGGTCCGCTCAAGCTCGAGCGCGCCGAAGACCTGGCGGCGGCGCGCCGCGCGCTGGCGGCGACCGATGCCGAAGCGTTCGCCGACCGGCCGCTGCGGACGCTCTCGGGCGGCGAGCTGCAGCGGGTTCTGCTCGCCACCGCGGTCGCGCAGGAGAGCGAGCTCTTGCTGCTCGACGAACCGACCACCCATCTCGATCTCAAGCATCGGGTCGAGCTCTATCGGCTGCTCGGGCGGCTGCATCGCGAAGGCAAGACTCTGGTTTTGGTTTCGCACGATATCAATCTGATCGCCGAGCACTGCACCGAAGTGCTGCTGCTGCGGGATGGACGGTTGCTCGAGCGCGGTCCGGTGGAGCGGACCCTGCGCCCCGAAGCGCTGCGCGCCGCGCTCGAGGTCGAGACCATCGTCGACCGCTCGCCGCTCAGCGGGCGGCCCCGGATCACGGTCCGCGGCTTGACGGCCGAGCCAGCATCCGGCTCCCAAGAGCCGAGTTAGGCGCCTATGCCCGCTGAAACGAAACACTTTTTCTGGTCCCAGGCAGGAGCACAGGATGCGAGTCGGCCGCTCGGGCAGGCCTGGGTGGCATGGGCACGCGCAGCGCGCCCATGGACGGCCGGACCCGCGATGCAGAGCTCGCCCATGGGCGCCCTTCGGCCGCCCATGCCACCCCGTTCGCGACCATGCGGGCGGATTTCAAGGGCGAAGCAGTTGGGCTAGCCGGAGTTTGCCCTTGGGACCAACCGGCAATCTGCGGCGCTTGCGGGATCTCTTGCTGCTCGAGCGCGAGACCGAGACGCTGGTGATCGCGTGCGACTCGCTCGGCGGGGTCGGCCCCCATCCCGGCGACGCGGTTCGGGTCGAGCCCGAGATCGTCGGCTACGGCCTGGCGCGGGTCGTGCTCTTGGAGCTTGCCGCGGTCCGGGCCGAGCCGCTGCTGGTGGTCGATGCGCTGGGCTGCGCGGCTGAGCCCTACGGGGCGCGGATCGCGGCCGGGGTAGCGCGGCATCTGGAGGAAGTCGGGCTCGATCCGGCGCGCGCGCTCGGCGGCAGCACCGAAGAGAACATGCCGGTGGCGGTGACCGCGGCGGGGATCTTCGCGCTCGGCTGGGCCGCGCCCGGGCGGCTCCTGATCGGCGGCGCGCAGCCGGGCGACCAGATCTGGCTGATCGCCCGCCCCAAGGTCGGCGCCGAAGTGCGCTTCGACGATTCCGAGCTGCCGAGCTTCGCCGATCTGAAAGCGCTGGCCGAGGTTGCCGGAGTTCACGAGCTGATCCCGCTCGGATCCGGCGGCGTGGCGGCGGAGCTGCACGCGATCGCGCGGCGCGGCGCCTTGCGGTTCGAGCCGCTCGGGCCGCCGCCCTTCGAGCTGAGCCGCTCCGCCGGTCCGGCTACGGCGGCGCTTTTGTGCGCGAGCGCAGCGGCTTCGGAAGGAGCGAGCCAGGCAACCGGCGCCGCGCGCTTGGAGCATGCCGGAGCGCTGGGGCGAGGGCCGCACGGAAGGCTGCCGGCGTTTCTGCTCGGGCGCTGGTGCGCGGCGCGATGAGCGCGCCGCCGCTGCCGCTGCTGCGCGGCGCTTTCCCGTACCGCATCGCCGCCCCCTCGTTCGTGATCCCGGGCAGCTACCAAGCCAACGCCGAGCTGCTGGCCGGCGCGGTCGACGCGGTCGAACTGCTGTTCTTCGAATCGCGGCCCGGCCACAGCTTGCCGCAGCGCGGCGAGATCGAAGCGCTGGGCGCGTTGGCGCGCGAGCGCAAGCTCGACTACCTGCTGCACCTGCCGATCGACCTGCAGCTCGGCTCGGTCGATCCGGCGGTCCGCGCCGAGTCGCGCCGGCGCCTGCTCGGGGTTTGGGAGCTGGGGCGGTCACTCCGGCCCGCCCAGGTCGTGCTCCATCTCGAGCCCGGGCCGCTCCAAGCTGAGGAGCGCGGCGATTGGGTCGCGCGCGCCGCCGCGGAGGTCGAGGCGTTGCTGGCGGCGGGCTGCGATCCGCGCCGGCTCTGTCTGGAGACGCTCGACTTCGGCGTCGAGGCGCCGGCCGAGGTCGCGGCGCGCTGCGACGTGCGGCTCGCGCTCGATCTGGGTCACGCGCTGCGCGACGGCCTGCCGGCGCTCGAGCTGCTCGAGCGCCATGCGCGGCGCGCCGATCTGCTACACTTGCACGGCGTCGCGGCCGGCCGCGACCACCTTTCACTGGAAGCGCTCGATTCGGCCTGGCTGCAGCGGTTGGCCGCGAGCTTGCGCGCGCAGGCGTTCGCCGGCGTGCTCTGCATCGAGGTGTTCGAAGCCGCCGCGCTGGCGCGATCGCTGCAGCGTTGGGAGGGCGCATGGAACGATCCCGCAAGTCAGCTCCCGAGCTGATCGTGATCACCGGCGGGGCGCGCAGCGGCAAGAGCCGCCATGCGCTGGCCTGGGCCGCGCAGTTCCGGCGCCGTGCCTTCATCGCCACCGCGCAGGAGCTCGATGACGAGATGCGCGATCGGATCGCGCGGCACCGCGGCGAGCGCGGCTCCGCCTGGACCACCTTCGAGGAGCCGATCCGACTGGCCGCGGCGCTGCGGCGCGCGCAGCAGGACCACGACGCGGTGGTGGTGGATTGTCTGACCTTCTGGCTCAGCAACCTGATCCTGCAGCCGCGCCGGATCGACCTCGAGCGACCGGTTCAAGAGCTGCTCGGGGTGCTCGAACGGCGCCGCGCGGCGATCGCGCTGGTGACCAACGAGGTCGGCAGCGGCATCGTCCCGGAAAACCCGCTGGCGCGCCGCTTCCGCGACCTGTGCGGCCAGCTGAATCAGCAGGTCGGGGATCGGGCCGATCGGGTGATCCTGGTGGTCGCGGGCCGGGCTCTGGAGCTGCCGCGCGCCGGCCCGCCCGCGGGCCGCCGCCGCGGCTGAATGCGATGCGGCGGCTGCGCTACTCGATCACGTTTCTGACCCGGCTGCCGCTGGGGCCGCGCGGCGAAGCCAGCGGATCGGAGCTGTCCGGCAGCCTACCGTATTATCCGCTGGTCGGACTGCTGATCGGCGCGCTGCCGCTGCTCGTGGCGCTGGGTGCGCTGCGGCTCGGCAGCGGGCCGAGCCTGGCCGCGGCGCTGATGTTGATCGCTGCGGTCCTGCTCACCGGCGCTCTGCATCTCGATGGCCTCGCCGATGCGGTCGACGGCCTCGCCGGCGGCGCGGATCGGGAGGATACGCTCCGGATCATGAAAGAGGGAACGGTGGGACCGTTCGGGGCGGTCGCGCTGATTCTGGATCTGCTGCTGCGCTGGTTGATCGGGTCTGAGCTGCTGGCCCGAACGCGATGGAATCTGTTGCTGCTGGCGCCGGCTTTTGCCCGCACCGCCCTGGTGGCTTTGATTCTGCTGTTTCCCTACGCCCGCCGCGAGGGCACATCGACACCGTTTTTCGCCGGCTCCAAGCCGCGCCATCTGTCGCTCGCGCTGCTGCTGGCGCTGCTGCTCACCGCGCCGTTGGCCCCGCTGCTCGGACCGCTGCTGCTGCTGCTCGGCCTGGGGGTTGCGATCGGCACCGGCATCTATGTGCGCCGGCGTCTCGGTGGCATCACCGGCGATATCCTGGGCCTGGCCAACGAGCTGGCCGAGCTCGCGATCTTGCTGGTCTGCGCGCTGCTCCCGGCCGGCGCGGCGCTGAGCCTGCCGTGGAGCGCGCTCGGCCCATGAGCCCCAATCAGCCGATCAGCGGGCTGCGGCGCCGCGATGCCTTGGGAGTCCTGCACGCGCTCGAGGCGCCGGCCGGTCGCATCGTCTCTTTGGTGCCCAGCATCACCGAGACCCTGCACCACCTCGGCGCCGGCGCCCAGCTGGTGGGCGTCACCGATTGGTGCGTCCATCCGGCCGACCAGGTGGCGGCGCTGGCCAAGGTCGGCGGCACCAAGAGCCCGGACCTCGAAGCGATTCGAGCGCTCGATCCCGATCTGGTGCTGGCCAACATCGAAGAGAATCGGCGCGAGGACATCGAGCGCTTGGCCGCGGACACGCGCGTGTTCGTGACCTTTCCGCGCACGCTTCCGGAAACCATGGCGCACGTGCGCGATCTCGGCGCGCTGACCGGCCGAAACGCCGGCGCCGAGCGGCTGGTGCGCGCCATCGAGGACGCGCTCGGCGCGGCGCATCGCCACCGGGTCGAGCGCGCGCCGGTGCCGTTTCTGTACCTGATCTGGCGCAAGCCGTACTGGGCGGCCGGCGGCGAGTGCTACATCGACGCGCTGCTGACCGCGGCCGGCGGCCGCAACGTCGCCGAGTCGCCGCGCTACTACGAGCTCGAGGATGGGTGGATTCGCGCCTGCGCGGCGCAGCTGGTGATTTTTCCCTCCGAGCCGCTGCCGTTCAGCGCCGCTCATCTGGACGAGTTCGCCCGCACTTTTCCCGAGCTGCCGGCGGTGCAAAAGGGCCGGCTGCATCGCGCCAGCGGCGAAGATCTGTCCTGGTTCGGCGCCCGCACTCCAGCCGGCTTGCGCCTGGCGGCCGAGCTGCTCGGCGGAGCGCTTCCAACCGGCTTGTAAAGATAGGCGCGGCCAGGCTGCTCCAGCCCCATGCGCTCTTGTCGATCAACCCTCCTCGGGCTACTCTTCAGTCGTTCCGTCTTTACGAAGTTGCTCACCTCGAACCGCTCGGCAGCGGTTTCGGGCCCTTCCGGGCTGGGCCTGGACCGGAGCGGGCAGAACTTTGTGCCGGCCTAGGAGGACCCCATGCTCAGCAGCGAGGTTCAAAAAGCGATCAACGATCAGATCAACAACGAGCTCTACTCCGCGTACCTCTACCTTTCGATGTCGGCATACTGCGACAGCCTGAATCTGAACGGCTTCGCGCATTGGATGCGGCTGCAAAGCCAGGAGGAAGTGGCTCACGCGATGAGGCTGTTCGACTTCGTGCACGATCGCGGCGGCCGGGCCGACCTCAAGGCGATCGCGCAGCCGCCGGCCCAGTTCAAGTCGCCGCTCGACGTGATGGAGCAGGCGCTCGACCACGAGCGCCAAGTGACCGCCCTGATCCACAAGCTCTACGAGCTCGCCACCAACCAGAAGGACTATGCGACCCTGGCCCAGCTGCAATGGTTTCTGCTCGAGCAGGTGGAGGAAGAGAAGGTCGCCAGTGAAATCGTCGAGCAGATCAAGCTGGCCGGCAATCAGGGTCCGGCGCTGCTGCTGCTGGACAGCCGGCTCGGTTCGCGGACCTTGGGCGGCTGATCGAACCGCCGACCTCGATGGCGCATAGCGCGGCTCCGGCGGTGCGGGATTCGAGCCGTGCGGGAGCGGCTCCGCGGCGGATCCGTTCCTACCATCGCGCGTTCGCCGCGCTCTTGGAGCGGCGCTTCCAAACCCTTTCCGACCTGATCGGCCGGGTGCTGCGCGGGCGCGATCCCGAAGCGATCCACGACATGCGGGTGGCCAGCCGCCGGCTCCAGGAGGCGCTGGCGATCGCGGCCAGCGCGACCCGGCAGCAGTCGCCGCCGGTGATCCGCCAGCTGCGCCGGCTGCGCAAGGCGCTCGGAAGCGTGCGCGACCTGGATGTGCAGCTCGCGCTGCTGCGCGAGATCGCGTCGCAGCTGCCGCGGCCCGAACGGCCGCGGGTGCGGGTGCTGCGGCAACTGCTCGGCAGCCGGCGCGGCCGCCAGGTCGGCAAGATGCGCGGCAAGCTGGGCAAGGTCGATCTGCCCCAGCTGGTCGCGTCGCTCCAGGCCGAGGTCGAGCGCTTGGGGCGGATTCCGGCCCCGGTCCTGGAGCGCACCTTGCGGCGCCACACGGGGCGTCGCCGTTCGGAGCTGGCCCGCGCCTCGATTCGCGCCCGCAGCACTTGGGAAGAAACCGATCTGCACGCCGCGCGGATCTGCGGCAAGCGGCTGCGCTATGCCTTGGAGCTCGGTGAGGCGCTGGAGCCCGGCTCGCAGGCGGAGGCGATCGCCGCGCTCAAAAAGCTGCAGAACGTGCTGGGCGAGTGGCACGATCTGGTGGTGCTGGATCAGACGCTGATGGACAACATCGGCCAGCCCAAGATCTTGCGCGACCGGCTCGAGGTCGCGCGCACCGCCCTGGATTTGATCGCGCGGCTGCGCGAGAAGAAGCGCGAAAAAGTCGAGGCTTTCTGCGCCGCGGCGGGGCCCGGGCGCGGCGGCGCTGGCCGCCATTAGAGCCGCGGCCGCCCCCGCTGCGTCCGCGCCGGGCGACTGCTACAATAGCTAGAGCTTTATCGCTTGAGGTGAGCAGCTTCGAAGCGCCCGATCGCCGTGGGCAGCGGCGGGCGGCCGCATCCGTACCCAGCTCATAAGGAGGTCGTCATGGAACCGATCAGCGGTGCACCCAATCCGGATCTGGATCCGAGGTCCGACAAAGGTCCGAGCGTGCGCGAGCGCGTCGAGGAAGGCGTGCGCAGCGCCAAGGACAAGTTCAACCGTTCGGTTTCGGAGGCGCGCGAAACCGTCGAGCAGAAGACCCGCGCGGCGCAGCGGACGGTTGAAGAGAAAGCCCGCCAGGCGCGCGATGTGATGGAGGAAAAGGCGCAGGAAGCGCGCGAGCGGTTCAGCGAGGTCTACCACAAGGTGCAAGACGAGATGCGCAACAAGACCCTCGAGGAGCTGTTCGAGGACGGCCGCGTTTACGTCCGCAACAACCCGATGAAGTCTCTGGGGGCGGCAGTGGTGGTCGGCATGCTGGTCGGCCGGCTGCTGCGGCGTCGATGAACGCGGCCGCCGAACCGGGGGTGGGGGGGAGTTCCCCCACCTTCGAGGACGGCGCCGCTGCGGGACTGGATCCGGCGCTCGATCAGGCGATCGAAGCCGGCCGCCATCTCGCCGGATTGATCTCGGCCACGATCGCATTGGCCAAGGCCGAGGCGCGCGAGCACCTGGGACGCCTGATCACGCTGGTGTTGCTGTTGGCTTTGGGGGGTCTGATCGGCGCCGGCGCGGCGCTGGTGCTGGCAGTTTCGCTGCTGGCGGCCTTGGTCGCCTGGCTCGACAGCGTGGCGCTGGGCCTGCTGCTGGGGGCGGTG
>DASWHO010000101.1:0-1908 GCA_036398155.1 Acidobacteriota bacterium | reverse complement strand
CTCTGTATCTTGTGAAGATTCAAGCACTTGCACCAGTTGGATCGCCTCGCCCTTGCGCCCCAGCTGGGCCAACGTGAGGGCCAGCCCGATGCGGGCGAGCGGATAGTTCGGATCCAGGCTCAGGGCGCGCGCGAAGGCCTGGCGCGCGGCCTCGGGGCGCTCCTGGGACAATTCCAAGCTGCCCAGGTTGTAATGCACCCGCGCCGAGTACGGCGCTTCGCGCAGCGCCCGGCGCATTTCGGCCCGGGCCGCGCGAGCCCGCTTCTGCTCGAGCAGCACTCCCGCCAGGTTGACCCGGGAATCGACGTGGCTGACGTCGATGTCGAGCGCTTTGCGGTAGGCCGACTCGGCCCCGGACAGATCCCCGCGGCGCGCCAGACTGATGCCCATCAGATGATGGGCCGAGAGGTCGCTGGGATCGGCCGCGACCCAGCGCTCGAGGTAGTGCAGCGCGGTGGCGTAGTCCTGCTGCTCGAAAGCGAGATTGGCCAGCAGCGCCAGCACCCGGGTGTCCTGCGGATCGATCGCGAGCGCCCGCTGCGCCTCTTTCTGCGCCGCCTCCATGTCGCCCAGCCGGGTGCGGCAGCGGGCCGAGAACCAGAGCAGCTCGCGGTTGTCCGGGTCGATCAGCAGCGCCTGCCGCGCGGCCTCGAGCGCGGCCTCGAAATCCCCGCTGGAAAACAGCTGGCGCGCCACGTTGTAGCGATCCATCACACCCATCTGCTCGACCGGATTGGGATACCCCGACAGATCGCTCAAGGCTTGGTCGAGATTGCCGGCCGCGGTCGCGCCGGCATAGCCCAGCGCGATCAGCTTGGCCATCGCCTCCTGATCCCGCTCGGTGCCGGGCGCAGTCGCCGGATCGGACTGGAAGCGTCGAACCTCGGCCGCCAAGCGCTGGGCCCGCTGCGGCTGCCGCGCCGCCAGGTTGGTGACTTCGCCCGGATCCGCCACCAGATCGTAGAGCTCCGGCTCAGGCGAAGCGATGTATTTCCAGCGCCCGTCGCGAACCCCCGACAGCGGGCTCCAGCCGAAATGGAGGTAAGGCAACAGGCATTCGAAGTACCCGAGCTGCGGCAGCTGGGCCTCGGTCGCGGTCGCGCCGCGCAGCAGGCCCGTCAAGCTCCGACCTTGGGTTGTGGCCGGGATCGAAAGCCCGAGCAGATCCAGAATCGTCGGCGTGATGTCGGCAGTGAGGACCGGCTCGCGCACCCGGCGCGGCGGCGCCGCCGGCCCCGGCAAACGCATGACCAGCGGCACGTGGAGCGTCGACTGGTAAGCCAGGGTGGCGTGGGTCAGCTCGCCGTGATCGCCCAGGCTTTCGCCGTGGTCCGCGGTGATCGCCCAGATCGCGCGCTCGGCCCAACCGGCCTGCGATGCGAAGCGCCATAGCCGGCCCAGATTCGAGTCGGCGAAGGCGATCTCGCCGTCGTAGGGCTCGCTGTAGAACAGCTGGTTGTAGGGTGGCGGCGGATCATAAGCGGCATGCGGATCGTAGTAGTGGACCCAAACAAACAGCGGGGCGCGCGCCTTGCGCATCCAGGCCAGCGCCCGCCGGGTGGTGATGTCGCCGCGGCGCTGGGTGATCTGCAGCGTGTTGAGCTCGCGGCGCCGCAGCTCCAGCTCGGTCAGCTCGGCTTCGAACTCATCGTCGTACACATCGAAGCCTTGATCGAGGTTGTAACGCGAGTCGAGCGGAAACCCGCTGACGAAGGCGGCGGTCGAATAGCCATCGGCTTGGAGCAGCTCGGGCAGCGTGGTGGTCTGGTCCGCCAGGTAGAAGCCGCCGTTGTCGCGCCCGCCGTGGCGGGTCGGAAAGGTGCCGGTCAAGATCGTGCTGTGCGACGGAAACGTGATCGGCACCGCCGAGAGGCAGTCCTCGAAGATCACGCCGCCGCGCGCGATCCG
>DASWHO010000100.1:0-4205 GCA_036398155.1 Acidobacteriota bacterium | reverse complement strand
CGCCGATCGAACGATCTCGACGCTCGAAGCCAACGAGATCAGCCGGATCGCCGACCAGCTCCTTCTCAGCCACGCCGACTACGCCGCGGTGCGGTCGGAGTACCGCGATCATCTGCAAGTTCTCAAGTAGCCCGGCGCCGGCTCGCGACGCTGGGCCGACGGCGGGAGCGACCGGGCTGATTAGGACTTCGGATCCGGGACCGGGGGTTGGATGATTTGGGTCTTGCCGCGGGGCGAGAACGGCTCGGCTCCCGAGGTCGGCCGCTGATCGGACGCGACCCGGACACAGTTGCGGCCGCCGCGCTTGGCTTGATAGAGCGCGCCGTCGGTGTAATCCATGGTCTTGTCGTCGCGCGCCTCGGCCACGCCGATGCTGGCGCTGACTCGCAGCGGCACGCCTTGGCGGTGGGAAAAAACGTGCGATTCCAAGGAGGCACGGATCCGCTCGGCGACCAGCGCCGCGCCGGATTCGTCGGTTTCGACCAGAACCACCAGGAACTCGTCGCCGCCGTAGCGGAACACGCGATCGGCCTCGCGCAGCTGGGCCAGAATCTGACTCACCACCTCGCGCAGCACCCGGTCGCCCAACTCGTGCCCAATACGATCGTTGATCGCTTTGAAGTGATCGATATCGACCAGCAGCAGCGAATAGCTGCGGCCGTAGCGGGCCCGAATCGCTTCCTGGCGCTCCAGCTCCTGCGCCATGGCGAAGCGATTGCCGGCCCCGGTCAGCGGATCGGTCAGCGCCATCTGTTGGAGCCGGTCGTAGTAAGCGGCATCGAAGGCGTCTCTGCGCTCGAAGCGCAGCACCGTATTCCCGATCAGGATCTTCTCCCCGCCGCGCAGGATCCGTTCTTTGATCCGTTCGCCATCGACCCGCACGCCGTTGGTGCTGCCCAGGTCTTGGATCAGAACGGTGCGATCGGTGGCGTGGTCGGGATGCGGCACCACGGTCACCTTGAGATGCCGGCGTGAGATCTTGGCGTCTTTGAGCACCAGAGTGGCATCGTTGCCGCGCCCCAGAATGCTGACCGCGCGCGAGAGCACCAGCTCGACCCCGGCGCCCGGACCGGTCAGACCGACCAGGATCAATTGCTGCGGGCCCGGATCGAATTCCAGGCTGCCGACCCCGGTGGTGTACTCTCCCGAATTCGAATCCGACATGGTTCGGTTGGATCCTTTCGCTCCAGGCCGCGGCCAGCAGTCGGGTGCATTGTACTCCAGCGCTTACGCGACGCGAATCCGCGCCTGCACCGGCAGGTGATCGGCGACCCAGGTCCTGCGCGGCGGCGTGCTGCGCTCGATCACCGAGCTGGCGGCTCCGCCGCCGTAGTCAACGCGTCGAAGAAGGCCGCCAGCTTGGCTTGGTCGAGCCGGCCGCCGGTGCGCACGCCGCTGCAGAGATCGACCCCGAAGGGCCGAACCTCCCGCACCGCCGCGGCGACGTTGCCGGCGTGCAGGCCGCCGGCGAGAAAGACGGGCGCGGGAGCCAGCTCGACAATACGGCGGCTGACCGCCCAGTCGTGGGTGCGGCCGGTGCCTCCGAGCTGCTTGACCGCGAGCTTCGGATTGCCCGAGTCGAGCAGCAGCGCGTCGACATGAGGGGCCACGGTGCGGGCCTCCTCGATCGAGTCCGGGCCGCTGACATGGATCACCTGCACGATCGCGATGCCGGGCAAGGCGGCGCGCAGCTCGGCGTAGCTGCCGCGCTCGAGCCGGTCGCAGAGCTGCAGCGTGTTGACCCGGCAGCGGCGCTGCTGCTCGATGATCGATTCGACCTGCTGGAGGCTGGTGAGCAGAAAGCTCGCGACCCCTGGGGGCACGGCCGCGGCGATCGCCGCGATCTGCGCTTCGGGAATCACGCCGGGACCGCTCGGCATGTCCGATACCAGCCCGAGCGCGGCGGCCCCGTAGCGCACCGCGAGCGCGGCCTCCTCGAGCGTAGTGATGCAGCAGATCTTGACCCGCGGCGCAGCGCCCGGGCGGCGCTCGAAACGATTCATGACCGCTGCGCCGCCCACTCGCGCACGGTTCGCGCCAGCCGCTCGATGATCGGCGCCTCAGCAGCGCCGCCGCGGCGCGGCAGGTGGAAGGAGTGATCGGCGTTTTCGAACACGTGCAGCTCGGCACGCGCGCCCAGCCGATCGCAGATCGGCGTCAGGAGCTCGAGCTCGGCCAGCCGGTCGCGGCGGCCCTGAAGGAAGAGCATCGGGACCTGGACCTGATCGAGATGCTCGGCGCGTTCGGTGGAGGGCCGGCCCGCCGGATGCAGCGGGAAGCCGAAGAAAACGATTCCGCGCACGCCGGGCAGCGGCGCTTGGGCCGCGGCCATCGAGGTCATGCGACCGCCCATCGATTTGCCGCCCGCGAGCAGCGGCAGGTTCGGCAGCGCCGCCGCCGCCGCGCCGATCGCGGCGCGCACCGTGGCCAGCAGCACCGGGCGCGGATCGACTCGACGGCTGCCGCGCTCCATATAGGGGAACTGATACCGAAAGGTCGCGATGTCCTGCCGCGCCAACTCGCTGCAGGCGGCCTCGAGAAACGGGTGGCGCATGCCGGCGCCGGCACCGTGGCCGAGCGCCAGCAGCCAGCGCGCGCCGCCGGGTTGCAGCAGCAGCGCCGACACTGATCCGACTTTTTCGCTGACTTGGAAACGCAGCTCCGGCATCGGGGCCACCTCAGTCCGCGCCGCGCAGCGCTTCGAGCGCTTCGCGGATCGTCGCGACCACCAGCTCGGGTCGATCGAGCTGGATCCAGTGCCCGCTGCCGCTCGCGATCTGGTGTCGCCCGCCGGCCGAACGCCGGGCCAGCTCGCGGTGCTCGGCCAGACGCCGCGCCGGACAGTTGCCGGCGGATAGGACGAAGGTCGGAATCGAGCTCGCGCGGCTGAGCGCGGCGGTTTCGGCGGCGCTTTGCGGCAAGGCGGCCAGATAGTCTGCCATCGCCGCGAAGCTCCGGGGCTGCGACCAGTGGGCCTGGGCCCAAGGCCAGACCGCCGGCGGAAGCTTGCGGATCTCCCCGACCATCCGCCCCAGCAGGTTGGATGCCTCGCGTCCGAAGCAGCGCCCGACCAGCCTCGGAATCCGGATCGAGCCGGCGCGGAGCAGCGAGAGACACAGTCGCACGAATCCGAGCCGCGCCAGCAGCGCGCCGCAGCGCGAGAGCGCGACGCCGCCGCGCAGCATGCGGCGCTGTGCGGCGTCGAGCTCGCACCATTCGCCGGCGCCCAGCGGGTCGAGCAGCACCAAAGCGCCGACGGTGGCGGGATGCTCGGCGGCGTACAGTCGCGCCAAAAGTCCGCCGAACGAGTGGCCGACCAGGATCAGCGGCGGGCGCAGGCGGGCTCGATCCAAAAGCGCATGCAGCTCCAAGACGCATTGCCGCGCGCTGCGCGGCCGCGGGCCGGATTCGCTCCAACCCAATCCGGCGCGATCGTAGGCACACACGCGGGTGAGCTTGGCGAGCTCCGGCTGCACCGCGCTCCAGCTGATCGACGAGGCGGCGACGCCCGACTCCAGGAGCACAGTCGGGCCGCCCAAACCCGAACAGGTGAGGTGCAGCGCATGTCCGCCGACATCAATCAGGCGGCCCGGCGCCGGGTGGATGCGCCGATCGCGGGCTGCCTGCAGCGCTTGGTAGATCAGTCCGCAAGAAAGCAGCCCGGCGAAGCCGAAAGCGACCGTCAGCCAGATCATGAGCTCTCCGTCTCCATACTCGGAGCCCGCGCGGTAGATGGGAGGGGTCGCGCGACCCATCCCTTCTGCCGCGCTGGCTCCTAGTGGCCGGTTGCAGGCGTATGTCCAATCTTGGCGCCGCTTCGGTCGAGGAGGGCGGTATTGGCCTCACAGGGGGACAATTGGGGCCTTTGATATGGCTCGGGCGAAGCGGTGTAAGTTATTGAAAATGAGCCTGTTGCTGTGGAAAGTGCGCCCTTGGCAAGATCTTTGCTCTGCTCAGGGGCGAAGCTCAGTTCGAGGTGCGAAAGGAGGCCCCAACATGAAGCTGAGAACCGTTCACCTGCTGGTACTAGGAGCCCTGATTGCGACGCCGGTGCTGGCCGATCCGCGCTACGGCTACGATGGCGCCGATCCGCGCTTCGCTTTCGATCGCCATTTCGCCAACGACTCGCCGTGGCAGCTCGCAGCCGTACTGGAAGACAAGGCCGATCTGCTGGAGCGGCTCAGCGATCGGCAGCATGCGTTCGT
>DASWHO010000099.1:0-5356 GCA_036398155.1 Acidobacteriota bacterium | reverse complement strand
ATTACAATCGGGACGACCACGATCGTCTTCGAGACCCATGCCTGATCCGGCTCGCATCGGCCCCTACGCCATCCTGGCTCCGCTCGAAAGCCGCGGCGCGGTGCAGTCCTATCGCGCCCTGCAGGCGGCCCCCAACCGCACCGTCGCGGTTCACGTCTTGCCGCAGAGCATGGTGCAGGATCCGGTCCTGCTGGAACGCTTTCACCAGCGGGCCAAGAAGATCGCGACCCTGGAGCATCCCAATCTGGCCCAGATCTTGGATATCGGCCAGGAAGGCGATCTGCTCTATGTGGTGACCGAACACTTGGCCGGCGGCTCGTTGCACGAGCTGTTGCGCCAGCGGCGGCTGACCTTGCCGGAGGCGCTTCAGGTGGTCAAGGAAGTGGCCAAGGGTCTCGACTACGCGCACCAGCAAGGCGTGCTGCACGGCGATCTCAACCCCAAGAGCATCCTGGTTTCGACCGATCTCAAAACCGTCAAGCTGGCCAACCTTGGGGTCAGCCGGATCGAATCGGGCCGCGAGGGCGAGACCATCACCACCGATCAGATGACGCTGGGGCTGTTTCACTATCTGGCGCCGGAACAGACCGAGCACCCCGAGCGGGTCGACCAGCGCGCCGATCTCTACTCGTTGGGCGTTCTGTTCTATGAGCTTTTGACTGGACGCGTTCCGGTCGGCAAGTTCAATCTGCCGAGCCAGCTCAACAGCGATCTGCGCTCCGAGGTGGATCCGATCGTGCTCAAGTGCCTGGCCGAGGATCCTTCGGGCCGCTATCCGAGCGCGCGCCGGTTGATCGCCGACCTCGATCGGCTCGAGGAGACCTTGCGGATCCGGCTGCTCGACGAGCTGCAGGGGCTGTCGCGCTCGACCTCGAAGCTGCTGCGCAGCCCCGCGGCTGCGGCGAAGCGGCCGCTTTTGCTTTACGGCGCCGTCAGCGTGCTCGCCGTCGTGGTCGGCGGGATCGCCTACTGGCTCGCGCGTGGGTCTGCCGCTCCGGCGGCGCCGCCAGCGATTGCTTCGGCGCCGGACGCCGCGAACCGGCCGGTGGAGCCGCCCTCCCAGCCCCCGGCCCAGGGGCAACCCGGGCCGGCGAGCGTCTCGACGCCGGCCGCCACGCCTGGTTCCCCAGCCGAGAACGGCGCTGACGCCGCCGCGCCGCAGAAGACCCCCCAGTCGGCGCCTCCGGCGGGCCAGCCGGCATCCGCACCACCCGCCGCGCCGCCTGCCGCCGCTCCGGCAGCCGGCAGGGCGCCGGCCGCTTCCGCTCCGCGCTCCGCTGTGCCGGCGGCCGCGCCCGCCTCGCGCGCCGGCGCAGCGGCTCTCGAGTCGGCCGCCCGGGACCTGGAGGTGGCGCGCAGCAAGTTCGAAGCGAAGCTGTACGATCAGGCGCTGGCCGACACGCAGGGCTTCTTGCAGGAGCATCCGAGCGGCTCGCTGACTCCGCAGGCCTATCTGCTGGCGGCCCAAATCTACGAGGCGATCGATCGCGACGAGGACGCGATGGCGGCCCTGGTCGAGCTGCAGGATCGGTTCCGCGAGGACGAGCGCGCGCCCGAATCGATGATGCGCCTGGCGCAGCTGACCTTGCGGTCGAAGCGCAAGGACAACGAGGCCGAGGCGGCGCGCGTCTTGGGCCGGCTGGCCGATCAATACCCGCGCAGCCCTTGGGCGATACGCGCTCTGCTCATGAAAGCCGAAGTCGAAGAGCGCGAAGGGCTGCGCCAGAATGATGCGATCCTGTCCAAGACCGTGCCTGCGGCGCTGGTTACCTACCGGGCGTTCATGGAGCGCTATCCCGAGGACAAATCAGCGGAGGCCGTGCTCTGGAAGCTCGGTGAGCTCTACGATGAGCTCAAGCTCTACGGCCTTGCGGCCCAGAGCTACTCGGAGCTGGGCCAGCGCTTTCCCAATACCACCCGGGATGCCTGGTTCAAGGCTGCCGAGCTGTACGACAAGAAGCTGGACGACAAGACTCAGGCGCGCGCAGCGTATCTAAAAGTGCCGCCGAGCTCGAGGAATTACAAGGAAGCTCAGAAGCGCGCCGCCAAGCTCGAAGACTCCTAGTCAAGTACAGGCCATCCGGTTCTCGATCCGCCCTGCGTCGCGGGTTGTAGGGGCGGGGCTGGTCCCCGCCCGAAATGCGCAGCAACGTTGCCCAGCGTGGCACGATAGTCTTCGACCGCCGCTCGGGCGGGGACAAGCCCCGCCCCTACATTTCGGTCGTCCCTGTTCACGAGCGGCGCTTGATCGCCACGGCGGTGCGGTCGTCGAGGGCGCGCCGACCGCCCTGGAAGGATTCGAGCTCTTCGAACAGGCGCTGCACCAGGTCGTAAGCCGACCCTTCCTGGTGGGCCAGCACCAGCTGCCTGAGCCGTTCGAGCCCGAACTCTCTACCCGCGGCGTTCAGGGTTTCGATCACCCCGTCGGTGTAGAGCAGCAACACGTCGCCGGGCTCCACGCTGACGAAACCGCGTTCGTACTCCGCATCCGGGTTGGGTCCCAGAATCAGGCCGCCCTGGGTCAGCTCGCGAAAGCGGCCCTTGTGCAGCAGCAGCGGCGGGTTGTGGCCGGCGTTGCAGTAGATGAAGTTGCCGTTGCGCTCGAGCTCGCCGTAGAACAGCGAGATGAAACGGGTCGCCAATCGGCTGGTGTGGATCACCCGGTTGAGCTTTTCGATCGTTTTGCTGACCTTGAGATCCTCCGATAGCCCCATGCGCAGCCCGATGATCACGTCGCGGGCCTGCAGCGCCGCCGGCAGTCCGTGCCCGCTGCTGTCGGCGATCGCGACCCCGAGGATGCGCTCCCCCAGGGTGATGAAGTCGAACACGTCGCCGCCGACCACTTCAGCCGGCATCGAGCGGCCGTGGAGATCGTAGCCGGCGAACGGCGGATAGCGGCGCGGGAACAGACCGAGTTGGATGCGGCGCGCTTCGAGCAGCAGGCCGGCGAGCGCCTCGCTGCGGACCTTGAGATTGATCACCAACCGGATCGAGCTCAGCGAGTAGCGCACCGAGCTGCGGTCGGCGTCCTCGGCCAGATCGAAGGCGACCACGAAGCGGTTGTCGTCGCCCACCGCGATGGCGGCGAACATGTCGACGCCCAGCGCGTCCTCGATCCGGGGATCGCTGCCCTCGGCGCTGCTCGAGGCGATCAGCACTCCCAGCTCCAGCAGCCGCTGCAGCGGCGGATAGCTGTGCGGGATGGTGAAGCCGGGCTCGACCTCGCGCCGCACGACGCCGAACTGGCGCCGCAGGACGTAGCCTTCGGAATCGGCCTCGTACGTCCGCCCGCCGATCAGTCCCAAACGGCCGAATTTGGCGATGATCGAGCTGCAGATCTCGTCCAGCACCGCCAGCGTGTCTTCGGTCACCTCGATGCTGGCCAGCAGTTTCTGCAGCTGCTTGCTGAGCCGCTTGTAGTCGATGGATTGCGCCGGTGGCTTCGCCGTAGCGGTGGTCTTGTTGGGCATGAGATGCAGCTTAACATGCCGCCTTCCAACCATACACCGCTGTCCTCCGGCGCGGACACCTGGGCTTCGATCGGCTCGCTGGCGGGCCCAACAAATCGACAGGCGAGTAGATTAAGTCTATTTGTATCATGGAGTTACCGTAAGACTCGCCGCCGTAGCCAATCACGGCACCGTGCTTGCTATTGGAGAGGGTGCGAACCGAGGCCGAGAGGACCTCGGCGGAAAGGAAGGTGGCAGACATGAAGCGCACATCCAAAGCTCTGACCTGCTGGTTGGCCAGCGGGACTTTGATTCTCGGAAGCCTGCTCGTGCCGCCGCCGGCACAGGCCGATTGGTCCGTCAACGTCGGCTTCGGAAACGAGGACGTCTACTTCTCCCTCGGCCGCTACGACTACTTCGGCTATGAGGGATTCAACGCCGGTTTCGGCGCCGGCGGCCCGGGTGCCTATGGCGCTCTGTCCTATCACGACGTGCTGGGCGACTACGGTTACTTCACCTCCTATGGCCCGCTGGGCCAGGTGTGGGTGCCTTACGTCGCCGCCGGCTGGCGTCCCTACACCTACGGCCGCTGGGTCTGGACCGAGTACGGCTGGACCTGGGTCGCCTACGAGCCCTGGGGCTACATTCCCCACCACTTCGGACGCTGGGCTTACACCGACCGATTCGGTTGGGTCTGGGTGCCCGGTTACACCTGGGCGCCGGCTCACGTCGAGTTCGTCCACAACTACGATGTGATCGGCTGGGCGCCGCTGGCCCCGGTGGGCTTCCACCACTACGCGCCTTACGGTCACGGCTACGGCTACGGCTCGACCGGCTTCAACACCAACGTGTTCATCTTCGTGAACCAGCGCTACTTCGGCGCCAACAACTGTGCGGACTACGTGTTGGCTCCGACCTACGTGTCCAACGCGGTGGCTGGCGGTCGGCTCGAGCGCAGCCAGCGCGGACCCGATCGCGGTCTGATCGAGCGGCGCATCGGCCGGCGCGTCGAGGTCGCCAAGGTCCACTCGCAGACCGTGAATCTGGACGGCAAGCAGGTGCGTCTGGTGACTCCGGTGGGGGTCGAGGATGACATCCGGCGCAACGCTCCCAAGGTGACCCAGCGGGCGCTCGACCAGCGCTTCGTGCGGGAGCGGGTCCAGAAGGTGCAGCGCGGTGAGGTTCGCACCAATCAGGAGACCATCGATCGGGTGTTCAAGCAGAAGAGCTCGGGTGACGCCGGCAAGCGCTTCGAGCCGGGCAAGGTCGAAGAGCAGCGCAGCGCTCCGAAGTCGACCTACAGCGTGCCGCGCGACTACGACACCGGCCGCAGCGTGAGTCGTCCGTCGGGCGACAGCGGCAAGCGCACCGAGCAGGGTCGGGTCGAAGAGCAGCGCAGCGCTCCGAAGGCGACCTACAGCGTGCCACGCAGCTACGACACCGGCCGCGGCGTGAGCCGTCCATCGAACGATAGCGGCAAGCGCACCGAGCAGGGCCGGGTCGAAGAGCGCAGCACCCCGAAGTCGACCTACAGCGTGCCGCGCAGCTACGACACCGGCCGGAGCGTGAGCCGTCCGTCGAGCGACAGCGGCAAGCGTTACGAGCAGGGTCGGGTCGAAGAGCGCAGCACCCCGAAGGCGACCTACAGCGTGCCGCGCAGCTACGACACCGGCCGGAGCGTGAGCCGTCCGTCGGGTGACAGCGGCAAGCGCTACGAGCAGGGCCAGGTCGAAGAGCGCAGCACCTTGAAGGCGACCGGACAGCTCTCCGAGTCGAAGAGCGAGGTGCGGCAAGACGACAAGAAGGCGCAGGCCGACCGTGACAAGGGCCGCGACCAGAAGAAAAAGCCCAACTCCAAGGATCGGCCTCGACCCGACAAAGACTGACGCCGATCCATTTCCAGCGCC
>DASWHO010000098.1:0-1963 GCA_036398155.1 Acidobacteriota bacterium | reverse complement strand
ACCGGGGGGCGACGTGCCAGCTGCCGACGTGGGTCGGGGTGCGGCGGGCCAGCAGCTCGCGAAGCGCGGCGTAGGGAATCAGCAGGCCGCCGGGCCAAAGCCGGCCCTTGGCGCGCCGGCGCATGGTGAGCTCGCTGAGGTAGAGCTGCCAGGCGCTCTTGTGATCGCGTTTCTGGCGATAGTCGCGCCAATCGGCCTCGTAGGGCAGGCTTCTTTGAAGGTAGTAACCGCGGATCTGGCGGTAGAGCTCGGCCACCTGGAGCTGCTCTCCAGGCGGGCAACGCAGCTCGTCGCCGACCACGCTGCGGGTCGCCAGGCCCAGCACGCTGCGGCGGCCGAAGCGCAGCGGGGCGCGGAACTCACAGCGGGACACGTCGGTGCGGCGCAGCTCGAGGCGGTCCAGGTCGACGTTGCAGAACACCAAATTGCCGCTGATCCGGCAGCCGATCATGCGCGTGACCGGCGCGAACACGGTCTCATTGAAGTCGATCATCCGGCTGCTGAGCTCGGCTCCGCTGAGCTCGGCCTCGGCGCCGTGGAACTCCGCCATCCGAAAGCTGGTCTCGTGGCTGCTGAGAAAGCGCGCCGCGCTGAAGTCGACCGCGCCGCCCTCGAAGCGGGTTTCGCGGAATTGGGTCCGTTCGCCTTCGAAGCGGGCATCGCGGAAACTCACGCTGCGGCCGGCGAAGCGGACCTTGCGGAAGTTGGTGATCGTGCCCGCGAAGCAGGCGGCCCGAAACGACGTTTCGGCGCCGAGGAATTGCGATTGGCTGAACAGCGTGTCGCTGGCGTGGACCTCGGCGCCGCTGAAGTCGAAATGATTCTCGAAGTGGACCCGCCAGAGGTGCAGGGCGGGACCGAGAAAGCGCGCGCCACGAAAACAAACCGGGGCGAGAAAGCGGTGATCGGTCAGATTGAGCGCGCCGCGAAACTCGGCGCCGTCGGCCCGCACCGGATGCTCGATCGGCGGCCCCGGGAGCGTGTCGGGCGAGCCGCAGTCGCCCTCGATGATCGCGCCCTCCAACGACCGTCCTTGACGCAGCGCCTGATACGCCTGGTCGCCGCTGAGCACCGTGCTCATGAGCCGCGCCTTACTGCTCCGGCGGCCGCTGTTCGGGCGGCCGCGGATCGGAGCCGAACGGCACCCGTCCCTTGGCCGTCAGGATGGCGTGCCAGCGCTCCTCCTGCTCGATGGTGAAGCCTTCGATGGCGCTGAGCCGCTCGGGGTCGAGACCGAGCTGCCGATAGATGCAACCGCATGAGAGCAGCTGGCCGAAGCAGAACGGGCAAGGCTCATTCGGGCAGCCGAAGATGTGCAGCTGGTCGGGCCCGACGTTGCAGCCCTGGCATTGCTGGATCAAGAACCGCTCCTTCCTGGCTCAAAAAAGCCGCCCACCCCCAGGTGGGGATGGGCGGCTCAAAGTCCCAACCCGAAACTTAGAGGACCCGCAGCGGATTCTGGGCCGCTTCGGCGTTGGCCTTTCGCATCGCCAATGAGCGCATCAAACGCTCTTCGCTGGCGGTCAGCGCCACGCCCTTCTGGTGCAGCACCTTGTCGACCAGATCGCGCTCGTTGACGCTGAGCCCGTGGCTGAAGTCGTCGAGCTCGAGCGGCTTGTTGCCGGCGTAGATCTGATGGCGGCCGTGTTCCTTGTACCACTCGGCCACGGTGGCGTTTTGATGCATCTTCTCGATGATGTTGCGCCAGCCCACCCCGGTGTTGTAGGCGCAGAAGGAGATCTCGCCCTCCTGGGTGCCGTAGGGGATGATGCACATCTCGGTGCGGCGGAAGTCGTAGTTGAACAGGTCCTGGAACCACATGCCGGCGACGATCATCAGGTTCCACGGATCGTCGCGCCGCGCCTTGCCGCGCCCGTAGTCCTTGCCCGAGACGTGCATGTGCTTGTCGAACTTCTTGAGCAGCGCGCGAATCGACAGGCTCTTGGGCGCCTGGAACGGATCG
>DASWHO010000097.1:0-2203 GCA_036398155.1 Acidobacteriota bacterium | reverse complement strand
CACAACGGCGCGCGCTGGGCCTATCCCGACACCTTGGTCGGCACCGACTCCCACACCACCATGATCAACGGCCTCGGCGTGCTCGGCTGGGGGGTGGGCGGGATCGAAGCCGAGGCGGCGATGCTGGGCCAGCCGATCTCGATGCTGATTCCGCAGGTGGTCGGCTTCAAGCTCAGCGGCGAGCTGCGCGAGGGCGCAACCGCCACCGACTTGGTCCTGCGGGTCACCGAGATGCTGCGCAAGCAGGGCGTGGTCGGCAAGTTCGTCGAGTTTTACGGCCCCGGGCTGCCGTCCTTGCAGCTCGCCGACCGGGCCACCATCGCCAACATGGCGCCGGAGTACGGTGCCACCTGCGGCCTGTTCCCGGTCGACGCCGTCGCGCTCGGCTACCTGCGCTTCACCGGCCGCTCCGACGAGCAGGTCGCTCTGGTCGAGGCCTACATGAAGGAGCAAGGCCTGCTTCACACCCCGGACCAGCCCGAGGCCGAGTACTCCGAGACCCTCGAGCTCGAGCTCGGCAGCGTCGAGCCGAGCCTGGCCGGGCCGCGCCGGCCGCAGGACCGGGTGGCGCTGAGCGAGGTCCAGCGCGCCTTCCGCAAGGAGCTGGCCCAGATGGTGCGCGCCGGCTCCGGTCCCAAACCGGCGCCGACCACCGTCGGCCGCTGGGAGAGCGAGGGCGGCGACCCCGACGGTGCGCAGACCCAGCGGCCGGAATCGGGGCGCACCGCCGTGAGCGCCGAGTTGAACGGAGAATCGTTCCAGCTCGATCACGGCTCGGTGGTGATCGCCGCGATCACGAGCTGCACCAACACCTCGAACCCGTCGGTGATGCTGGCCGCGGGCCTGCTGGCCAAGAAGGCGATCGAGCGCGGCCTCACCACCCGGCCCTGGGTCAAAACCAGCTTGGCGCCGGGCTCCAAAGTGGTGACCGAGTACCTACAGCGCGCCGGCCTGCTGAGCTACCTGGAGAAGCTCGGCTTCAACCTGGTCGGCTACGGCTGCACCACCTGCATCGGCAACAGCGGGCCGCTGCCGGAGCCGATCTCGCAGGCGATCGGACAAGGCAATCTGGTCGCCGCCGCGGTCCTCAGCGGCAACCGCAACTTCGAAGGCCGGATCCACTCCGAGGTGCGCGCCAACTATCTGGCATCCCCGCCGCTGGTTGTGGCCTACGCGCTGGCCGGAACCGTGGACCGCGATCTGTACAACGAGCCGCTCGGCACCGGAACGGGCGGCGCGGCGGTCTTTCTTAAGGACATCTGGCCGAGCCAGAAAGAGATTCGATCCGCGGTGCAGCAGGCGGTCCATTCCGAGATGTTCCGGCGCACTTACCGCGACGTCTACGCCGGCGAGGAGCGCTGGAACGGTCTCGAGATTCCTTCGGGCGCCGCCTATGCCTGGGATGCAGAATCGACCTACGTGCGCGAGCCGCCCTACTTCGTCGACATGCCGCCCGAGCCCGAGCCAATTCGCGATCTCCAGGGGGCGCGGGTCTTGGCGCTGTTCGGCGACAGCATCACCACCGACCACATCTCGCCGGCCGGCGCGATCAAGCCGGACAGCCCGGCCGGTCGCTACCTGCAGGAGCGCGGCGTCGGGCCCAAAGAGTTCAACTCCTACGGCTCGCGGCGCGGCAACCACGAGGTCATGATGCGCGGCACCTTCGCCAATGTGCGGCTGCGCAACCGCTTGGTGCCGGAGGTCGAGGGCGGGGTCACGCTGCACTTCCCGGATCGCAAGCAGATGTCGATCTACGAGGCCGCGATGCGCTACCAGGTCGAGGGCGTGCCGCTGGTGATCGTCGCCGGCAAGGAATACGGCAGCGGCTCGTCGCGCGACTGGGCCGCCAAAGGCCCGCGCCTGCTGGGCGTGGTGGCGGTCATCGCCGAAAGCTACGAGCGCATCCATCGCAGCAACCTGATCGGCATGGGCATCCTGCCGCTGCAGTTCCGCGCCGGCGAATCGGCCGCGGCGCTCGGCCTCGACGGCACGGAAGTATTCGACCTCAGCGGCGTCGCCGCGGCGATCCAGGACCGCGAGTCCAAACGCGAGGTCCAGGTCCGCGCGCGGCGCGACGGCGCCGCGGCGATCGAATTCAGCGCCCAGCTTCGAATCGATACGCCTCAGGAAGCACTCTATTATCAGCATGGCGGCATTCTCCACTACGTCCTGCGCCGCCTGCTGGGAACGTGATGGATAGCGC
>DASWHO010000096.1:0-6343 GCA_036398155.1 Acidobacteriota bacterium | reverse complement strand
GTGGAGCTCGCCGCGGCCGCCCATGTAGGAGCCGGCGAGGACCAGCTGGCGGCCGAACAGGTGCCGGATATCGAGCTCGACTTTGGCGCCGCTGGTCGAGCCGCAGGTGACCAGCCGGCCGCCGTAGGCCAGGCTCTTGAGCGAGGCCTCCCAGGTGGCGGCGCCGACGTGCTCGAAGACGACCTCGACGCCCTTCTTGCCGGTAAGGCGGCGGACCTCGGCGCCGACATCCTGCTCCTTGTTGTTCAGAACCGCGGCGGCGCCGAGCTGCTTGGCGAGCTCGAGCTTGCGCGACTCGCTGGAGGTCGCAAAGACCCTGGCGCCCAAGAGCTTGGCGATCTGGATCGCGGCGCTGCCGACCCCGCTGCCGGCGGCTTGGACCAGCACGTCTTCGCCGGGCTGGAGCCGGGCGCGCTCGGTCAGCATGTGCCAAGCGGTCAAAAAGACCAGCGGCACGGCCGCGGCCTCGACCAAGCTCATGCGATCCGGTATCGGAATCAAGTTGGCGGAAGGCACGGCCGCGAGCTCGGCGTAGCCGCCGTCGATCCGATAGCCGAGCAGCGTGTAGTCGCGGCAGAAGTTCTCGGCGCCGGCGCTGCAGGCGGCGCAGCGGCCGCAGCCGACTCCGGGCGCGACCAAGACCCGGGTGCCGGCGGCGATGCTGTTGGCGCTGCCGGGGTCGAGGACTTCGCCGGCGATGTCGCTGCCCAGGACGTGGGGCATCGGGATCTCGATCCCGGGGAGGCCGCCGCGGATCCAGATGTCGAGGTGGTTGAGGGCGCAGGCGCGGACTCGGACCAGGGCCCAGCCTAAGGGCGCCTCGGGGTCGGGGGCGTCTTCGAAGCGCAGGACGGAGGCGTCGCCGTGCTGGTGGATGCGGACGGCGCGCATGTTAGGCCTGATTCATTGCAGATCCGGTGCTCTCTTAGCCAGTGTCGTCACACGGCGGCATTTCGTGGGCGACGCTTCGCGCGCCCACGGCACCCTCCTCCGCGCGCCCACGGTATCCATTATGTGGCCGTGCTCCAGCGACACGCCTCGCAACTCTGAGTCGTTCACTCCCTCACCCCGGCCCTTTCCCGGTGGGAGAGGGAGTCATACGCCGAGGATTTGGATGGTGAGCGTACGCTCCTGAGGGCCATCGAGCTCGGCGAGCAGGATGTCTTGCCAGGTGCCGAGCTGCAGCCGGCCGGCCTGGATCTGAAGCGAGACCGAGCCGCCCAAGAGCACCGAGCGCAGATGGGCATCGGCGTTCTTGCGCTCGCAGTCCGAGAAGTCGGCCGAGTTGTGGCGGTACCAGCCGTCGCGGATGATCAGCCGCTCGAGGAAGCCCTTGATGTCCTCCATCAGCGCATCCTGATACTCGTTGACGAACAGCGCCACCGTGGTGTGGCTCGATTGGATGTTGGCGAAACCGTCGCGCACGCCGCTGAGTCGGATCAGCTCGCGGATCGGGTCGGTGATCCGCTGCACCGCAACCCGGCTCTCGGTGCGGATCTTCAGGCTCTTGGTCTTGACCTGCAGCGGGCCGCTGACCTCGGTGTCGAAGCCGGGCTCGATCGCGATGCCTGCCTTGTTCATGCGCCCCCTACAGGTCTTGATACGCCGGACCGCCGCCCCCTTCGGGCGGAACCCAGGTGATGATCTGATACGGATCCAGGATATCGCAGGTCTTGCAATGGACACAATTCGATGGATTGAGCTGCAGCCGGCTCGCGCCGTTCTCTGCGGCCACCATCTCGTAGACGCTGGCCGGACAGAAGCGCTGGCACGGATTGCCGTACTCGACTTTGCAGCGCCCGTTGCAGATGTCCCAATCGGCGATCAAGAGATGCGCCGGCTGGTCCTCGATGTGCTTGGTGCCGGAGCTGTACAGATCGGTCAGCTTGTCGAAAGTGAGCTGGCCGTCGTAGCGCGGCGGCTCCCAGGTCGGCGCCTCCGGGTAGCGCTGGCCCAGCATCTCCATGCGCAGGTGCCCGGGCGTGACCGCGAGCCGATCGGCGACGCCGAAGCCGCGCCCGCCGCTGATCATCATCAGACCCGCGTTGATCAGGCCGGCGAGCATGCCGTGCTCGAAGCCTGGGTGGAAGTTGCGCACCCCGCGCAGCTCGCGAAAGGCCCAGCTCTGCTCGAAACGCCGCTGGTAGCCGGCCAGGCGCTGCTCGGAAGCGTCGCCAGCCAGCAGCGCATCCAACGCGGTCTCCGCCGCCAGCATCCCCGACTTCATCGCCAAGTGAATGCCTTTGAGCCGCATCGGGTTGAGGAAACCGGCCGAATCGCCGATCAGCATCACACCGCCGGCGTAAAGCCGCGGCATCGCCCACAGCCCGCCTTCGGGGATCGCCTTGGCGCCGTAGCCGACCAACTTCGCCCCTTCGAGCAGGGGGCGGATGAACGGGTGGGTCTTGAAGCGCTGCAGCGCGTGGTGCGGATCGAACAGCGGATCCTTGTAGTCGAGACCGGCGACGAATCCGAGATCCAAGATGCGGCCCTGCATGCCGTAGAGGAACGCGCCGCCGAACTCCTCGGAGCGCAGCGGCCAGCCCATGGTGTGGACCACCTTGCCGGCCGGGAACCGATCGTCGGGCAGCTCCCACAGCTCCTTGATTCCGATCGCATAGACCTGCGGCTCGCGGCCGCGGTCGAGCCGGAAGCGTTCGACCAAGCGCTTGGTCAGGGTGCCGCGCGGCCCCTCGCCCAGGATCGTCAGCTTGGCCATGAGATCGACGCCGGGCTCGAAGTTGGCCTTGCGCTCGCCTTTGCGGTCGATCCCCTTGTCGCCGGTGCGCACTCCGACCACCTGATCGCCCTCGATCAGAAGCTCGCTGCCGGGGAACTCGCAGAACAGGTTGACGCCTTCGGCCTCGGCGCGGGCCGCGAGCCAAGTGTTGAGCTTGCCGAGCGAGGCGACGTAGTAGCTGTGGTTGCGCAGCGGCGGCGGCGTGATCGGCGCTTTCAGCGCCGACCCGGCGGTGAGAAAGCGCAGCTCGTCGGCGCCGACCGGGGCCTCCCACGGCACGTCGGCGAGCTCTGCGGGTGGGAGCAGCTCGCGCAGTGCGCGCGGGTCGAACACCGCGCCGCTGATCGCGTGGCTGCTGACGCTGGCGCCCTTCTCGATCACGGCGACGTTGAGCTCGCCGAGCTTGGGGCCGCGGTGGCGGCCGGCGTCGACCTCCTGATCGTGCTGCCGCGCGAGCCGGCTGAGGTGGATAGCGCCGGCCAGCGATGCCGGTCCGGCGCCCACGAACAGGACATCGACTTCGAGTGTTTCGCGGTCCATCAGGCCCAGCGCGGTTTGGGGTCGGCGGCGGGGCGTGGCGGCGGAGCGCTCAGCTCGCGCAGGCGCCGCACCACCTCGATGGTGCGCTCGGCGGCGTAGTCCACTTCCTCCGGCGTGGTCCAGCGCCCCAGACCGAAGCGCAAGGTCGAGTGCGCGTCGGCGTCGCTGAGCCCCAACGCTTTGAGCACGTGCGAGGGGGTCGGGTTGGCGCTGGTGCAGGCGCTGCCGGAGGAAAGCGCGACGTCGTGCAGACCCATCAGCAGCGCCTCCCCTTCGACGCCGACGAAGCTCAGGCTCAGGTTGCCGGGCAGGCGCCGCTCCGGATGGCCGTTGAGCCGCAGGCCGGAAAGCTCGGCTTGCAGCTTTTGGTGCAGCCGCTCGCGCAAACCGGCCAGCCGCCGCCCCTCCTCGGCCATCTCCTGCTGCGCGATTTCGGCCGCCACGCCCGCGCCCACGATCGCCGGCACATTGAGCGTCCCGCTGCGCAGCCCGCGCTCGTGGCCGCCGCCCTCCAGCATCGGCACCAGCTCGACCGGCTTGCCGCCGCGGCGCCGCGCGTAGAGCGCGCCGATGCCCTTGGGCCCGTAGACCTTGTGGGCGGTGAACGAAAGCAGATCGATGCCCTGCGTGCGCACGTTAAGCGGGATCTTGCCGCAGGCCTGGGCGGCGTCGCTGTGCAGCAGCGCGCCGCGTTGGTGCACGATCCGGCTGATCTCCTCGAGCGGCTGGAGCACGCCGATCTCGTTGTTGGCGGCCATCACCGAGACCAAGATGGTCGCGTCGGTCAGTGCCGCGCGCAGCTTCTCGAGATCGAGCAGCCCATCGCGCCCGACCGGCAGCACGGTGATCTGGTAGCCTTGCTCGGCCAGGCGCTTGTAAGCGTAGAGCACCGACTTGTGCTCGATCGCGGTGGTCACCAGATGGTTGCCCTTTTGCCGGTAGCAGCGCGCCAGCGCCTGGATCGCGAGATTGTTGGACTCCGTCGCGCCGCTGGTCCAGATCAGCTCCTTGGGCTCGGCCCCAATCAGCGCGGCAAGCTGCTCGCGCGCCCGCTCGACCGCCTCGTCGGCCTCCCAGCCGAAGCGGTGGGTCTTGCTGGCCGGATTCCCGAACCGCTGGTGGAAGAACGGCAGCATCGCCTCCAGCGCGCGCGGATCGACCGGCGTGGTGGCGTGGTAGTCGAGGTAGATCGGCAGCTTGGGCGCCATCGCTTGTCCCGCTCAGGCCGAACGCCGGGTGAGCAGATCGCTCTGCGGCGTCGGGCTCGAAGCCAGCATGGTCTCCATGTCGAGCATCATCCCTTGGCGGCTCAGCGCGCCGAGCTCGAGGATGCCGGTGTCCATTCGAATCGCATCCTCCGGGCAGGCCTCGACGCAGTAGCCGCAGAAAACGCATTTCCCGAGGTCGATGTCGAAGCGCTCCGGGGCCTTCTCGATGTTGGGGTTGTCGACTTCCTTGGCCAGGATGTAGATACAGCGCGCCGGACAGACGGTCTCGCACATCATGCAGGCGACGCAGCGCGGCGAGCCGTCGGCCCGTTTGGTCAGGCGGTGGCGGGTGCGCTTGCGCGGCGACATCGGCCGCCGTTCTTCGGGATACTGGTAGGTCACCATCGCCCGCTTGTCTTTCATCAAGCCGACCGCGTGTGCGGCGTGGCGGGTCAGGTTGACCAGAAAGTGCCGGCTGGTGATCCAGACCCCGCGGATGATCTCGCCGATGTAGAGATTCTCCCACCAGGTCAGCTCGCGGCGGGTGACGACGAAGGCCATCGGCGCTCCTAAAACAACACGATCCAGGCGCCGGTCACCAGGATGTTGACCAGCGAGATCGGAAGCAGAAACGTCCAGCCCAGCTTCATGAGCTGATCGTAGCGGAAGCGCGGCAAGGTCCAACGCACCGTCATCAGGATCCAGGATAACAGCACCAGCTTGAAGGCGAAGGCCCCGACCTGCAGCAGCACCACCAACAGGTGCGGCAGCTCCCAGCTCGCGCCGCCGGGCAGGACGACGCCGCTGGCGGCCAAAAACGGGACCTGCCAGCCGCCCAAAAACAGGGTCACCGCGAGCGCGGCGATCACCATCGACTCGATCAGGTCGGCGGAGAAGAACATGCCGTACTTCATCCCGCTGTACTCGACGTAGTAGCCGATGATCTCGCTTTCGCCTTCGGGCAGGTCGAACGGCGTCCGCTTGGTCTCGGCGGTGCCGGCGGCCAGGAACAGGAAAAAGCCGATCGGCTGCAGCACCAGCCCCCAGGCCGGCAGCCAGCCCCACAACAGCTCGCCCTGCTGGACCACCATTTGCTGCAGGTCGAGCGTGTTGTAGCACAAGAGCAGCCCCACGATGGTTGCGCCCATCGTGACCTCGTAGGAGATCATCTGCGACGCGGCTCGCAGCCCGCCCAGAAACGCGTAGTTGTTGTTGGAGGCATAGCCGGCGAGAACGAAGCCGTAGATCCCGATCGACATGATCGCGAACACGAACAAGAGCCCGACGTTGAGCGGCGCCACCTGCAGATCGAAGCTTTGGCCGAACAGCGTCATCGTCGGTCCGTATGGAATCACCGCGAAGCTCGCCAGCGCGCAGAACATGGCCAGAAACGGCGCCAGGGTGTGCAGGAACTTGTCGCCGGTCGGCGGAACGTAGTCCTCTTTCAGGATCAGTTTGAGCGTGTCGGCCAGGTTGTGCCACAGCCCCCAGGCGCGCACGCCGAACAGCTTGGCCCGGTTGGCGCCGATCCGGTCCTGGATCAGCGCGCTCTGCTTGCGCTCGGCCCACGAAATAATAAACAGCAGCGTCGAGGCTCCGAGCAGCAGCACGGTCGCGACTCCGAGCTTGATCGCCAGCGCGGTCCAGAACGGATTCATCGCGACCCCCACGGCGCGGTCGGAATCTTGCCGCTGCGGTCGAGCGCGCTCGGATCGGGCTCGGGCAGCGCGGCGCCGCCGCGGGCGCTCGCGAGCAGCGCTCCCTGCTGTCCCAGAACCTCGTGGGTCATGCCGGCGAACTCGGGCGCGGTCTTGGCCAGCTCGACGAACACCTCTTGAGCGCTGCGGTAGTCCCA
>DASWHO010000095.1:0-1733 GCA_036398155.1 Acidobacteriota bacterium | reverse complement strand
CGACAAGCCGCCGAGATAGACGAACACGTAGCCGATGTTGGCCTCGGTGAGCCCGAAGCGCTGCATCAGGTACAGACCCAGCACCCCCTGGAGCGCGCTGAACGCCATCATCGCGACCGCGTAGATCCAGATCAGGCTCGCGACCTCGCCGCCCGGGTGCCGCAGCGTGGTCCAGACCATCCCGCCCAACGATTCCCGCGGCGTTTGGGCCGCCGCCGCCGACCCGGATTGAGTCGCCGTGACCGCCGACTCCGGTAGCCAGCGCCAGGCGAAGGCGAAGTTGAGCAGACAGAGCGCCGCTGCGAACAGCCCCGGGGCCGCACTGCCCAGGCTCCAGGCCAGCGATCCGATCGCCGGTCCGATCATCACGCCGCCGCTGGTCGCCGCCGACAGCCAGCCCAGGCCCTTGGCCCGCTCTTCGGGCGGAACCGAGTCGCCGATGTAGGCCTGCATCACCCCGGTGGTGCCGCCGCTTGCGCCTTGCACCAGACGCATCGCGAACAGCAGCCAGAGCTTGCTGGCGAAGGCGAAGATCATGAACGCCAGCGCCGAGCCGAGCAGGCCGACCAGCAGCGCGGGGCGCCGGCCCCAGCGGTCCGAGAAGCGCCCCCAGAGCGGCGCGCTCGCCACTTGGGCGATCGAGAACGAGGCCACCATCCAGCCCACGACCTGGGCGTCGGCGCCGAGCCGCACCGCGTAGAACGGCAGCAGCGGAAACACCATCGCGAAGCCGAGCATGTCGACGAACGCGGCCAGCAGCAGGATCTGAATCGGCTTCAACTCGCTCTCCGAAGCTAGGAGACTAACAGAGTTCATGGCCCGGCGGGTGCCGCCGCCTGGCCGGCGCCAACTCGTTGGCCTACAATGGCCCCACCGGTCGGGGGCTTCACCTGCTGTCGATCCAGGTAGGACCGTTATGCAAGCGGAAGCGAACCTGAGGCGCCGCGGGCTTTTCGCGCTCGCCGGCGTGCTGCTGCTGCTGAGCGCCTGCGCCAAACGCGATCTCGCACCGCCGCCGCCTCCTCCGCCGCCGCCCGCACCCGCGCCGGCACCCGAGCTGCCGCCGGAATCGATGGAAACGCCGCCGCCGCGGGACCTCCCCTCGGGGTCGCGTGAAGATCAGGTGGGCGGCGACGAGATTCCTGAGCAGGATTCCGAAATCGACCTTCCAATGGCGGTCGAGGCGCCCGAGCCGGAGCTCGAGCCCGCGCGGCCGGAGTCGGTCGCTTCAGCGCCCGAGTCGCCGATCGAACGACCGGCGCTGATCGACAAGCGGCTGCGCTACGTCACGGTCTACTACGGAACCAACCGCACGCGGGGCGCGGGCTGCGATCAGATCGACAGGGCCATGTGGCGCTCGGAAGTCGACTGCCGGCCCAACGGCTTCTACGGCGGAAGGACCGTCATCGGCGTGTCGGGCGATTCGGGCCTGGAAGTCGGTCGCTTGACCGTCACCTTTCCGCCCGAGCACGAGATCGGCAAGATCGAACGCCCGCTGTCGGTGTTCAGTTTCACGCTGCGCGCGGAGCATCCAGACCGCGATGTGATGATCTCGGAGCTCCAGTCGTTCTCCCACGACTACCAGCGCTGGATTCAGGAGCTCAAGGCCACCCGCAGACGCCAGGCGTTCATCTACGTCCACGGTTATGCAACCCGGTTCGACGAGGCGGCCCGGCGCGCGGCGCAAATCGCTTACGATCTCGACTACGACTTGGAACCAGACTTCGAGGGAC
>DASWHO010000094.1:0-14245 GCA_036398155.1 Acidobacteriota bacterium | reverse complement strand
CGGACGATCCGCAGGCCCGCGCCAAGCTGGCGCGCCGCCTGCAAGAGATCTTGAGCTGGGACGTGATCTTCGCGCGCCAAGAAAACGCCATCTTTCACGGCGATCCGCACGCCGGCAACGTCTTTTTCCTGCGCGATCATCCCGCGGATCCTTATCGGATCGCATTGCTCGACTGGGGGGTGAGCGGGATCCTGCCGCGCGCCCAACGCGCCAAGCTGGTGCAGTTGATGTTGGGTCTGCGGCTCGGGAGCAAGCCGCGCATCCGCCGCAGCCTCGACGCCTTGGTCGAGGGCGAGCTGTCCGAGGACACCACCGCGAGCCAGCCCATCGATCGCATCATCGACCGTGCGCTGCAGGCGAAGAAGGCCGCTCCCAAGCGGCTCGACTTCGACATCCTCTGCGACTTGATCGGAGATCTGACCCGGCTCGGTTATGAAGTCGACTTCAACCTGGTGCTGTTCATCAAGTCCCAGCTGACCGTGGGGGGAATCCTCCAAGAGCTCGATCCCAAGCTGCGGCCGGGCAGGCCGGCGAAAGGGCGAGTCGTCGCCGGCCTGCTGCGCGAAGGCCCAATGCGCCTGCTCAACACGGTCTATTTCCCCAACTGGAACTCGCACGCTTATCCGAGCATGCTGTCGAACGCCGATGTCTTTCGCTATTCGACCCAGCAGCTCGGCCGCGGAACCAAATCGCTCGGCAAGCGGCTCTGGAAAGTAGTGCGTTGGCCGTTCGCTTGGATCGACTAGCCTCAGCCGCTCTTCAGCAGGGCAAACCCGGATGCTCCACAAGGTTGAGCTAAGGTTCGAAGCTGAACGCGCTCCCGACAATCGAGCCGTAACAGGTTGTCACTTCGCAGCCGGCCGGCGCCAGGGCGGCAGCCAAAGCAAACACACCGGCCGGAAGATCCGGCGGTAGGGTGACATTATCGAGAAGAACGAACAGTTGATGCGGGTCGGTAATGCCAGTCGCCAGCGGCACGATCGTATTCACCGGCCCCACCTCCGCGGGGCCCGTAAAGCAGTAGAACTCCCCGGTCGGCAGGCCGACCGCGGCGTACAGGTCTCCGCCATAACTGGTGGTGGCTACCGCAACCGTCAGCGGATCGCCGGGTTTGAGATGCAGATCGCGCGCTTCGGCGCCCTGGCTGCCCGGCGAGAGCGCTCGGATCGCGATCGAGCCCGCCGCGTACTCGTGAACCAAGGCGGTTCGTTCCAGGACCGCTGCGGCACCGGGCGGACTGAGCTGCTCCAGGCGGAGCGTGGTTGTTTCCTGCAGCGTGATCGGATCGCTGAACACGGTTCGCCCGGGGGTCAAGAAAATCAGCGGCTCGCCCGGGGTGAGACGAGCCAAGTAAGGAGGGTCGCCCGCAGGATGCCGGCTCAGGCCGTACGCCGCCCGCACCTGTAATCCCGGCGCTATGGCGTCCGGCATGACCTCCAGCAGGATGTCGGTGGAGACGACCGGACTCGCCAGAAGCCTGGCCAGACCTGCAACGCTGCTGTTTCCCACGGTCACCCATCCGACCAGAACAATCTTGCCGTCGGGCTGGATTGCGAGCGCCCGCACGTAAGAGCCGTCCTCGCCCAGGTGAATGCTGGCCGCCCCCACAGCACCAAAAGCGAGATCGAGCTGGCCATCGGCGAAATAGCGCAAGGTCCCGAAGTCGATCGGCCCGACGAAATTGGTTGGTCCGGCAAGGATCACCTTGCCATCGCTTTGCAGTGCAAGATCCTCCGCGCCGCCAAACAGCGGACCATCGTCAACCAAACGGCGACCGGTCCGCGCCAGCGAGAGGTCCGGGGATCCATCGGGAAGGTAGCGCGTCCATGCATAGTAGTCCGTGATTCCTCGGCCGGCGGCCAGGATTCGGCCGTCGTCATGAAGCGCGACCGAGTTGGCCCAATCGGTGCCGCCAAAATCGGTCAGCGCCCAGCCTTGCCCTGCGAACGGGGTATCCAAGGGGCCGTTGGCCAAGAACCGGGCCACCAGAAAATCATGATCCTGGCCATTGAACCCACTGCCGACGACGACGATCCGGTCATCATGCTGAAGCGCCATGCCTCCAAAACCTCGAAAATTCCCATTCAGAGCGGTGACGGTCCAGCCCTGATCGCCAAAGCTCGGATCCAGGCTGCCGTCGCTGTCGAACCGTGCCACCGCCAGCGCAAACTGTTCGATCGCCAAGTCAACCAGGCCGCCAACCAAGATCTTGCCGTCGGATTGAATCGCGAGCGCAGCAACGATGCTATTGTGGTTTTGATAGGTCGCCTTGGCCATTCCTTGCTGGCCAAATTCCGGATCCGGTGATCCATCGGGTAGGAGCCGAACCACATCGAATCCACCCACTGCGCCGTCAGCGAACGAGCCGGCCACAACAATCTTCCCGTCGGATTGCAGCGCCAGCGCCGCGACGATATCGGTCGATCCAAAATCCAAGCGCAGATAGCCTTGGGCCCCGAAACTGACGTCGGCCTCGCCGTTCGGAGTGAAGCGAGCCAAGAAGCCGTTGAAATCCTCAAACGAAGGGATCGTGTAGCCCGCCACCAGGATGCGCGCGCTGGCGTCCAGCGCGATGCAGCAGGGGAACAGGTTTCCGGAAGGACCGGCAAAGGTCCGGGTGCCGTTGGCTCCAAAAGTGGGATCCAGGATCCCGTCCGCCGCCTGCATGGGCACAGTGATCCAGGCCAGACCGCATAGGATCCGCAGGCAACCTGCGATCCAGGAGCTCGCCCGAATACAGGCCGCTCGCGGGCATGGTCCCCGGTCCGAACTCGATCTCATTCGCCGGAGCTCTCGAAGAAAAAGGAGCCGCTGCCCAGTGCCTCCGCTTGATTCAAGATATCGCCGCCCGCCGGAGCCATCGCGGCCACCAGCAAGTACGGCCCCGGCGGCAGGTCGGCCGGAAGCGCGTCGGCTTCCAGCGCTACAACCAGCTGATTCGGCTGGGTGAGGTTCGAGAGCAACGGCTGAATCGTGTTGGTCGGTCCGATCTGGTTCAGGCCGGTGAAGGAGAAAAACTCTCCAGTCGGCAGGAGCACGGCGAGATACAGATCGCCGAGCGTGCTGGTGGTCGCGACCGCGATCGTGAGCGGAGCTCCGGGACCTAGCGCGGGATCTCGAACCAATGCGCGCGGCGCGGCCGGCGAGAAGGCGCGCACGGCAAGCTCACCCGCAGGAGCCGTGGTGGCGAAAACCGGCCGCGCGGTCGCGGCACCGCTGGGGAGGAGGCTGGCCACTCGCACGCTTCCGGCCATTTGAGCCGCTTCCGACGCAACCGAGACGAACTGCATCTCCCGTGGCTTCAACAGCACGACGACGCCGCCCGGCTGTAGTTGGACCAGGTAGTTGGTATCGGGAAGGCCCGCGGCGGTCAGACCCAAGGCCGCCTGAAAGCTCTCGCCGGGGCCGGCTCGATCCGGCAGGATCTCGAGATAGATCGGGGCCGGCTGGGTATCTTGGATGCGGAAGCGCGCCAGCCCGACCGAAAGCAGGCCGTAGTTGAAGATGTGGCCGACCAGCATGACTTTGTCATCGGGCAGGAATTCCAAACCGTAGCCGACCGGCCTTTCGGCCTGGAAGTCGGCGCGCGCGATGCCGCCGGCGCCGAAGCCGAGGTCGAGCTCACCGTCGGGAAACAGGCTGCCGAGCCAGAAGCCCCGATCCTCGCCGGATTCGCGCGCGCCGGCCGCCAGGATCCTGCCGTCGGAGCGCAATTGGATCGAGCGAACCGCGCCATCGAAGTCCGGATCGACGAGGCGGTAACCGCGGCCGCCAAAGCTACGGTCCAGCGCGCCGCTTGCGGTGTATCGAGCCACCAAAACGCTATCGGGATCGGAATAGCCGTAGGCGAAGGCGGTGCCGGCGATCAGCGGGCGGCCGACCGCGTCCAAAGTGACGGCCAGCGCATGGGTGTAATGATCCTCCACGGCGGTGGTGGTGATCCCTCCGGTTCCGAAATCGGGATCGAGGCTGCCGTCGCCGCGCAGGCGAGCGATCATCACCTCAGCTTTGGAATGATCCAAGCTGGTCGCATCGCCGGCAACCACCGCGTCCCCGTCCGGTTGCAGGGCGAGCGCGTCGACCAGCAGGTTCCATCCGCTCAGGGCCGCCAGCGCGAAACCTTGATGCCCGAAGTCTTGATCCAGCTGACCTTCGGGCGTGAGCCGAATTACAGCCAGCTGGTTGCCCGCGCCGGTTGCTTGCGGCGGCGCGGCACCGCCCAAGTAGCAGCGGCCGTCGCCTGCGCAGGCGGCGGCGCGGATCGAAACCGGGACGCCGGGCAGCTCCTGCTGCGCCACACCGCCGCTGCCGAAGCTTGGATCGAGATCGCCGTTGCTAAGCAATTGAATAGCGCCAAACCTGAGCCCGGCGCCGAGTCCCAGAGAGATATGGCCGGCCACGAAGATCTTGCCGTCGCTATGCACGCAGACGGCCGATGCTTCCTCGTTTCGCTCGGAACTGCCCCAATAAACCAGCCCACCCCCGCCGAAGGAGTCGTCGAGCGCGCCGTTGGGGTGAACCCGCGCCACCAAAAAATCGGGGTCGGAAGCGTAATCCGCGATCCCCGCGATCAAGACCTTGCCGTCGGGCTGAACGGCGGTGCTTCGCACCAGGAAGGTCTTGCCGGGCACGGTGAACGTGAGCACGCCTCCGTGCCCAAAGGACGGGTCCAGCTCACCGTCAGCGCCGAGAACGACTCCAGAGCCCGTCAGCAGCAGTATGGCGCCGAAGCAGAAGCGGGCCACGGACGCGGTGGAGCGAAAACCCACACCTGGATACTAGCAAATACTTAAGCCAATTTCCGCCGCTGGCCGCGGCGGCGACCGAGGACCGGATTCCGCGGTCCGGTCATGTCTCTGATCCGATTTCGCAGCTCACTCGCGGCGCCGCGCCAGCGCCGCGAGCGCCGCCAGCGTCCAGCTGCCCTCGAGCACGACGAACGGAACGAAGCCGATTTCCACACTCGCCGACCCGATCCACTCCGCCGTCATGCGTTCTCCTCCAGATTGGTGCGAGGGGTTTCACCCCTCGATTTCAGCGCGCGCCGAGCAGCGTTTTGGGATCGAGGAGCTCGCCGCCCAGAACGACGTGGCGGATCCGTTTGAGATGGGCGATATCGGTGGTGGGATCGGCGTCGAGCACTAAGAGGTCGGCGTTGGCGCCGGCGCGAATCTGACCGACCTTGGGCCAGCCGAAGATCGCGCCGACATTGCCGGTCGCGGCCGCCAGGGCCTGGCGCGGCGTGAGGCACGCGCGCACGAGCTGCTCGAGCTCGATGTGCAGCGAGATGCCGGCCATGGTGCCGAATGCATCCGTGCCGCTGCCGGCCAGATATTTTGCGCCGGCCCGACAGTACGCCGCTTCCAACACGCCAAGATGCGCCGAAGCGCCCTCCGGAAAGCCGTCGCGCACCAACAGCGCGGGCTTGACCTGCCCGCCGGTCTCGCGATCGGCCGGCAGATGAATGTCGGCCGGATCCAACAGCGCCGCCACCGGCTCGTTCCAGGGATTGCCGTGCCCCGGCAGCTCCAGGTAGTTCATCGCCAAAGTCGGGATAAGGGCGACGCGGCCGCGCGCGAGCTGCGCCGCGTACTCGAGCAGGGCGGGGTTGTCCGCGGCGACGGTCATCAGGAACTCGTAGAAGCTGCGCCGCGGCGGCCCGAACGGCGCGCGCGCCACCTCGTCGCGCAGCGGCTGAGGAGTCAGGTCGAGCGAGTAGCGGCTGGTATGGACCAAGGCCATCACGCCGGCTTCGATCCCTTGGGCATAGGTGGTCGCGCCCAGCTCGCCGATAGTCGCGAGGCCCCCCGCGCGCGCGTGCCGCGCCACCACTCGGACCTGCTCGGGGGCGAGAGTGTAGTAGAGCAGCAGGACCTTGACGCCGCGACCCGCGAACGCGTCGATCTGCTCGATCAGCTCGCGCTCGCCGAGCGGCCGGCCCTGGGTCATCATGGTGTAGATCGAGCGCTCTTCGGGCGCGATCGCGCTGACGTCGTAGCCCTCGATCACGTCGAGCGGATACACCCGTGGGCTCGGATCCGCCCCGAGAAACAGCGGGCCGCGGCGACCGCCCGGTTCGTCGAGCCCGACGATCGAGGTCACCCCCATCGCGAGGTAGGCGTTGGCCTGTGCTTGATTGTTGACGGTGGCGAAGACATCGTGCAGCCCGGGCACTAGGTATTCGCCGTGCGCATCGATCACCGCCGCCTGCTCCGGGATCGGCACGTCCCCACGCGCGCCCGCCGCGACGATCTCGCCGCCCCGCACCACCACCACCGCATCGGAAATGTCGGCATTCGATGCCCCGAACGCCGACACATCGACCAGCGTCCCGCCTTCGATCACCAGCGGCCGCTCCGCCGCCCCCACCAGCAAAAACAATAATGGGGACAGTTTACTTATCCCGGGTTTTGGGGACACATTCGCATCCTTCCTAATAGATACGACATCTCCAGGTTCTCCCTTCTCTCATTCGACTGCGAGTGCGAGCTTGATGAAGGGCCTGACCCGAGAATACGAGCAAGATGTTGAAAAGAAAATGGTTGGGGAAATATCTTTGCAATCACATTCACCCCAGTCGTGTAGGCAACTGTCCCCGATACCCGGGTTAAGTGAACTGTCCCCATAACTGGGGTTAAGTGAACTGTCCCCGTAATAGGATGGGGCGGAGGGCGGCGGCGGTGTGGGAGCCGCGGCGCTGGCGCGCGACCTTTGCGGGCGGGCCCTGAGCGACGATGCGGCCGCCGCCGGCGCCGCCTTCGGGCCCGAGATCGATGATCCAGTCGGCTTCGGCGATCACGTCGAGGTTGTGCTCGATGACCACCACGGTGCCGCCGGCGTCGACCAAGCGATGCAGGACGCGGATCAGCTGCTCCACGTCGGCCATGTGCAGGCCGATGGTCGGCTCGTCGAGGATGTAAAGCGGGCGGCCGGCGGGCCGGGTGCGCACCACGGAAGCCGCATCGGCGGACGGTTCGGCGCGGACCTTGGCCAGCTCGGTCACCAGCTTGATCCGCTGCGCCTCGCCGCCGCTCAGGCTCGGGCTCTGCTGGCCCAGGCTGAGGTAGCCGAGCCCGACGTCGCGCAGCAGCTCGAGCGCCCGATGAATGCCCGGCTGCGCGGCGAAAAACTCGGCCGCTTCATCGACGCTCATCGCCAGCACCTCCGCGACCGACCGCTCCTTGAAGCGCACCGCCAAGGTTTCCGCATTGAACCGCGCCCCGCTGCAGACCTCGCACGCGACCCGAACGTCGGGCAGAAAGCTCATCTCGATCTTTTTGAGCCCCTGACCCTCGCAGGCATCGCAGCGCCCGCCGTGAACGTTGAACGAGAAACGCGAGGGGCCGTAGCCGCGCAGCCGCGCCTCCAAAGTGCCGGCGAAGACGCGCCGGATCGAATCCCAGAAACCGACGTAGGTCGCGGGGCAGGAGCGCGGAGTCTTGCCGATCGGGGCCTGGTCGACCTCGAGGACGCGGTCGATCGACTCCCAGCCGCGGATCTCGTCGCAGCCGAAGAAGCGCGGCGGGCGGTCGCGGCTCCGGCGCGAGCGCCGCTCGCCGAGCAGGCGTACGAGATGATCATGGAGCAGCTCGCGCACCAAGGTGCTCTTGCCGCTGCCGCTGACGCCGGTGACGCAGACCAGGCTGCGCAGCGGGATCGCGACATTCAGATGCTTGAGATTGTGCAGGCGCGCGCCGCGAATTTCGATCGCCGCGCCCGCGCCGGCGTCACTCTCCGCCACGCGCAGATCGCGCGCGCCGGGCAGCGGATGAGGCAGGGGCGTTTTCAGGCAGCGCCCGGTGATCGAGTCGGGGCTCGCGAGCAGATCCTGCAGGGAACCCGCGGCGACCACCCGCCCGCCGTGCACCCCGGCCCCAGGCCCTAGGTCGATCAGATGCTCGGCGCGACGAATGGTCTCCTCGTCGTGCTCGACCACCACCACGGTGTTGCCCTTGGCTCGAAGCCGCTCGAGCGTGGCGAGCAGCATGCGATGGTCGCGGGTGTGCAGGCCGATGGTGGGCTCGTCCAAGATGTAACAGACGCCGCGCAGGTTGGATCCGAGCTGCGCGGCCAAGCGGATCCGCTGCGCTTCGCCGCCGCTCAAGCTGGGCGCCGACCGATCCAGCGCCAGGTACGAGAGCCCGACCTGCCGCAGAAAGGCGAGCCGCGACCTGAGCTCGCTGCGCAGATCGCGCGCCAGCGCGGCCTCGCGCCCCCTCAGCTTGAGCCGCGCGAAAAACTCCTCGGCCGCTGCGACCGACAGCGCGCTCAGCTCCGCGATCGAGCGGCCGCGAAAACGCACCGCCAGCGCCTCGGGATTCAGGCGGCGCCCGCCGCAGGCCGCGCACGGGCGCAGCTCTTCCTGCCACCAAGCGTTCCACCACGCCTCTTCGCCGCTCTGATCGGCGTCGAAATCCTCCAGCTCCAAGCCGGTGCCGTAGCAGCTCGGACACCAGCCGCGCTTGGAGTTGAACGAGAACAAACGCGGATCGAGCTCTTCGAAGCTGCGGCCGCAGCGCGGGCAGGCGCGCCGGATCGAAAACACAGCATCCGCTTGCGAACCCTTCCGCATTCGGCCGGCCGGCGCATTCGGAGCCAGCTTGACCACCCCGCGGCCGAGCTCGAACGCCTCGCTCAGGGCGCCGCGCAGCGCCGCCGCAGTCTTGGAGCCGATCACAAACTCGCCCAGCGGCAGCTCGATGTCGTGCTCCTTAAAGCGGGTCAATCGCGGCCAGGCGCCGGTCGGCTGCAGCGCGCCGTCGACCCGCAGCTGCGCGAAGCCCTTGCTCTTGGCCCATTTGGCGAGGTCGGTGTAATAGCCCTTGCGGCCGACCACCAGCGGCGCCAACAGCAGCATGCGGCGGCCGCGGAAGCGGCGCCGGATCTGGCCCAGAATCGTCTCCGCGGACTGCGGCTCGATCGGCCGATCGCAGTCGGGGCAGTGCTGCACCCCGAGCTTGGCGTAAAGCAGGCGCAGAAAATGATACAGCTCGGTCTGGGTGGCGACCGTGCTCTTGCGTCCACCGCGGCTGGTGCGCTGCTCGATCGCCACCGTCGGCGGAATCCCGAACACCGCGTCGACGTCGGGGCGCGCCGCCGGCTCGACGAACTGGCGCGCGTAGGCGTTGAGCGATTCCAGATAGCGGCGCTGCCCTTCGGCGAACAGGATGTCGAACGCCACCGTGCTCTTGCCGCTGCCGCTGATCCCGGTGATGACGGTGAAACGCCGCCGCGGGATCCGGATGTCGACGTTTTTCAGATTGTGCTCGCGGGCATGTCGGATCTCGATCGAGCCGCCGCGCCGCGCGACCGGGTCCGCGGCGGCAGGCGGAGCCGGTGCGCCGGCGGCGGCCCGCGCCGCGGACCGAGCCGAGCAGGACTCCGCGCGCAGCGCCGCGCCGGTGTGGCTGCGCGCGCAGGCCTCGAGATCGCGCGGCGTGCCTTCGCATACGATCCTCCCGCCGCCGTCGCCGCCTTCCGGCCCGAGGTCGATGATCCAGTCGGCAGCCCGGATCACGTCGAGATTGTGCTCGATCACGATCAGCGAGTGGCCTTGATCCACCAGCCGCGCGAACGCGCCCAGCAGTTGAGCAATGTCGTCGAAATGCAATCCGGTGGTCGGCTCGTCGAACAGAAACAGGTTGGTCGCCGGCGCAACGCCGGCGCTCCCGCCGCGGCCGGCCCGAACCGAGCCGCCGGCGAGCTGTCCGGCGAGCTTGAGCCGCTGCGCTTCGCCGCCGCTCAAGGTCGGCACCGGCTGGCCGAGCTTCATGTAGCCGAGGCCGACCGCGATCAGCGGCTCGAGCGCCGCCGCCAGCGCCGGAAAATCCGCCAGCCGCTGGGTGGCCTGCTCGGCGGTCAGGTCCAGCACATCGGCGATCGAGAGCCCCGCGGCGCCCGCGCGCCCGCCGCCCCGAGGGCGGTCCAACGGCGGCAGCTTCACCTCGAGCACCTCCGGCCGGTAGCGCCGGCCGTCGCAATCGGGACAGCGCAAGTAGACGTCGCTCAGAAATTGCATCTCGACATGCTCGAAACCGCTGCCGCCGCAGGTCGGGCAGCCGCCCCGGTCGGAATTGAAGCTGAAGCTGCCGGTGCTGTAGCCGCGCTGCCGCGCCAGCGGCTGGGCCGCGAACGCCTTGCGGATCGCGTCCAGCGCGCCGACGTAGCTGGCCGGATTGGAGCGCGCGGTCTTGCCGATCGGCGATTGATCGATCAGCAGCACCTGCCCGATCGTCTCATGCCCGCGGATCTCTTGGTGCCGGCCGGGGGTTTGTTCGGGACGGCCCTGCAGTTTGCGCAGGCCGTGATACAACACGTCTTCGACCAAAGTGGACTTGCCCGAGCCGCTGACTCCGGTGATGCAAACCAGCCGGCCCAACGGAATCGATACGTCGATCGCCTTGAGGTTGTGCTCGGCGGCGCCGACGATCTCGAGCCGCGGCGCGGCCGCATCGACCGCGCGCGGCTGCAGGCCCACCGCGGCGCGCACCGTCTTGCGTCCGCTGAGGTAGAGCCCGGTCCGCGAGCGGCGCGCGGCGCCGATCTGCGCCGGTGGCCCGTAGTAGACCAGCTCGCCGCCGCGCTCGCCGGGACCCGGTCCCAGGTCCAGCAACCGATCGGCGGCCCGCATCACCTGCGGATCGTGCTCGACCACCAGCAGCGAGTTGCCTGCGTCGCGCAGGCGGTGGAGCACGCCGATCACCCGAGCTAGATCGCGCGCGTGCATCCCGATGCTGGGCTCGTCGAGCACGAACAACGCGCTGACCAGCGAGGTGCCGAGCGCGGTGGTGAGGTTGATGCGCTGGACCTCGCCGCCGCTCAAGGTGCGCGATTGGCGGTCGAGCGTCAGGTAGCCGACCCCGACCTCGACCAGGTAGCGCAGCCGGGCGCGGATCTCGGTGAGCAAGAGCTCGGTCGGCTGGTCGAGCGGCGCCGGCGGGCGCAGCGCGTCGAAGAAGCCGCGGGCGCGCTCCAGCGGCAGCAGCATCAGATCGTGGATGCAGAGACCGGGGAGCTGGTCGAGCTGGCCATCGCTCAAGGCTAATCCGGCGGGACGGAAGCGCCGGGCGGGGCCGAGCGCGCGCTCGGCGTCCTCCCGAGCGCCGAGCCGCCAGAGCAGCGCTTGGGCCTTGAGCCGCGCCCCGTCGCAGCTGCGGCAGCGGTCGTAGGAGCGATACTTCGACAGCAGCACCCGGATGTGCATCTTGTAGCTCTTGGTTTCAAGCCAGTCGAAGAAGCGCCGCACCCCGTACCACTTGCGATCCTCCCAGTCGCCCTCGCCCTCCAGCACCCAGCGGCGCTGCTCCTGGTCGAGCTCGCTCCACGGGCGCTGCACCGCAATGCCGCGGCGCTTGGCGTAGCGGATCAGGTCGTCCTGGCATTCGCGGTAGCTCTCGGTCTGCCAGGGTTTGATCGCGCCGGCGGCCAGCGACTTGCTCTGGTCGGGCACCACCAGCCCGTAGTCGATTCCCATGGTGCGGCCGAAGCCGCGGCAGGACTCGCAGGCGCCGAGCGGCGAGTTGAACGAGAACAGGTTCGGGAGCGGGTCGCGATAGTGGATGTCGCAGCGCGCGCAGTGGAGCTGGGCCGAGAACCGCAGCGGATCGCCGGGCCGGCGCTCGCGTTCCAGCGGGTAGATGGAGACCCGGCCGCCGCCGTGCTCGAACGCGGCCTCGAGGTCTTCCACCAGGCGGCCGCGGCCCTCCGGCTCGAGCTTGAGGCGATCCTGAATCACCTCGAGCTCGGTCTGGGAGCGGCGCTGGATCCGATCGTAGCCTTGGCGCCCGAGCAGCTCCACGAGCTGAGCGATCGAGGCGCCTTTCTGGACCCCGACCGGGAAGGTGATCAAGATCGGCTGGGCCGCCGGTCCGGGATCCGCCAGGAGCTGGTCAGCGACGCTCTCGGGGCTGTCGCGCACGACCGGCCGGCCGCAGCCGCCGCAGTACAGCCGCGCAGCGCGCGCGAACAGCAGCTTGAGGTAGTCGCTCAGCTCGGTCATGGTCGCGACCGTGGAGCGCGAGGTGCGCACCGGGTTGGTCTGGTCGATCGCGATCGCCGGCGGAATCCCTTCGATCCGGTCGACCCGTGGCTTGTCCATCCGGTCGAGGAACTGGCGCGCGTAGGGCGAGAAGGTCTCGACGTAGCGGCGCTGCCCTTCGGCGTAGATGGTGTCGAAGGCGAGCGACGACTTGCCCGAGCCGCTCACGCCGGTGACCACGATCAGCTCGCCGAGCGGCAGCTCGAGATCGAGGCCCTTGAGATTGTTCTGCCGCGCCCCGCGAATCAGGATGACATCGTCCGACATGGAAGAAGTGTAGGGGCGGGCTTGTCCCCGCCCGAAACTGCGCCACAATCTCGGCGTGCGCCGCCGGGCGGGGACAAGCCCCGCCCCTTACATTATTCCGGGACGCCCGGGCGCCGACTAGCTGAATCTGCCCGATGGCAGCACGAACGCAAGAAAAAGCCCGGGGCGGACACTATCGCCCCGGGCCTTGGCAAAGAATCCTCGGCTACTTGCCGCCGGCCGGCTGCTCCGCGGGGAAGTCCTCGGAGCTGAGGTCCACGGTGATCAGAAAGCCGTTGCTGTTCTTGAACTCGAACGCCTTCTCGCCCACCCGGTAGGCCTGCAGCTGGTTGGGAAACAGCACGAAGCCGTCGTTGCGCGGGGCGGCCCAGTACTTGAGGTTCTTGATCACGATCGGGTCGTCGGTCATGCCCGGATAGCGCGTCAGCTTGATCTCGGCGGTCTTGCCGCCGTCAAGGGTGGCGTGGGCCGAGTCCTTCCCGATAGTCCAGGTGTCGACTACGCCCTCGGCGGTGGTCAGCGACTTCCACTGCACCGGAAACAGCTTGCCCAGGATCGGGACCAGAGCGTCGCGCTGGGCCGGCGTCATCGACTGGTCGAACGTGACCACCGCCCAGTCGGTCTGGCCCTGGGAATAGTCGGGCCCCAGATCGCCGGTGATCCAGAACTTGGCGCCGTCGAGCGAGGTCGCGCCGTAGTGGCCTTGGTTGATCTTGTAGCCCATGTTGAAGCGGCAGAAGTGGTCCTCCTGTCCGCCGTGCCCGTGATGCGCAGCCGGAGAGGTGTTGAAATAGCACTGGCAGAACATCGGGCAGCTGCAGGCCTCGATCGCCGTGGCGTTCAACGCCCACTCGACCGGCTCGCCGGTACCGGCCGGCGCGGCCCAGATAAGCAGCGCCATCGCCCCTAAAGCAAACTTGACCATCGGTGCACCTCCTTATGGGTTGAAAAGAAATGTGGATCTATGAGGCCTCAAACCTGCCATCCCTGAAACTCCTCAGGCCTTAGGAATGAAGCACGAACGCAAGCAGTGGCAGAATACTAGCAACCCCGGGATCGCCGATCAACCCCAAAGCTCCGTCTACGATACGGGTTACGGAAGCGTAAAGGGGCGTGGGTGCCGTGGGCAAGCTTCGCTTTGCCCACGGACAATAGAACGAATGTGGGATTGGCCCGTTCCTGATCGAATGTCGTCCGTGGGCAGAGCAGAGCTTGCCCACGGCACCTAGCGCGCTCACGGATCAAGCCGCCTCGGGCGGGGGCAAGCCCCGCCCCAACAGTTCGTGGAGGGCTTGGGCGACCGGCAGCCGCGCGGCCCGCAGGGCGGGGAACAGGCCGCCGATCAAGCCCAAGATGGCGGCATAAACGACCCCTTGGATCAGCAGCCTGGCGTTGACGTCGAAGGCGAAGGCGATCTGGCTGAAGCTCGACCAGTTCATGGTGGCGGTGCGGAAGCCGTCGAACGCGAAGTAGGCGCCAAGGCCGCCGATCGCGCCCCCGAGCAGGGCCAGCACCAAGGCTTCGAAAAGCACCGATAGCACGATGGGGCCGCCGCGGAAACCGAGCGCGCGCAAGGTCGCGATCTCGCGGCTGCGGGCCGAGACCGCGGTGTACATGGTGTTGAGCGCGCCGAACAGGGCGCCGAGCCCCATCAGCCCGGCGACCAAGGTGCCCAGGCCGGTGATCATATTGACCAGCATGGTGGACTGGGAGGCGTAGTATTCATCCTCGCGCAGCGGCTTGACGCTCAGGCGCGGGTCGGTGGTCAGCGCGTCCTTGAACTCGTCGAAGGCCGACGGAGTCCGGAGCTTGGCGTAGACCGCCTGATACGAGTCGCCGCGCCGGAAGGCCGGCTGGAGCACCTTGGCGTCGGTCCAGATCTCGGATTCGGCGATCCCGCCGCCGGCTGCGAAGATGCCGACGATCGGCCAGCGCTCCTGC
>DASWHO010000093.1:0-2857 GCA_036398155.1 Acidobacteriota bacterium | reverse complement strand
TACCGCGATCGATCGGATAGTAGACGTCGATTCTGGTCAGCGGCATGGCTTGGGGCTCCACACTTCGGGCTACGGTCATAGATGCCGGGTCCGGCCTTGGGGTTTCGGGCCGCCGCGCGATCCGAAAGAGAATCGCTCGGCGCGAACGCCGAAGGCTGAAGCGAGAGCCAGGAGACGTCTCGAAAAAAGGCCCAGCGCGCGGGCACGTTCACGTTGATGTAGGGGCCGGGCTTGTCCCCGCCCTGGCGGCCTTCGAAATTGCTCTGCGTCGCCACCAAGATTGTCGATCCCTACGGGCGGGGACAAGCCCCGCCCCTACACCAAATGGGCGTTCAGGGATTGGGCTGCGGATCGTGCGACAGCTCTTGATCGCGGGCCGCGCGGCGCAGCCGATCGAAGCGCTCCAAATAAGGACGCGCCGCTTCGGTCTGGCCCTGGCGCCGCAGCAGATTGCCGAGCTGGAACAATGCCAGCAGGAAGTCGGGGTCGAGCTCGAGCGCGCGCCGCAGATGCTGCTCGGCGGCCTCGAGCTCGCCCACGCCGGCGCGGGCCTCGAGCGCGCCGAGCCGCGCCCAAGCGTGCGGCATTTCCGGGATCAAGGCGGCGGCGCGCCGGTATTCGCGCCGCGCCGCCTCGAAGCGGGCCTGGTTTTCGTACGCGAAGCCGAGCTCGAGGCGGTAGCGGGCGCGCTCGGGGGCCAGCTCGACCGCGGCTTGAAGCGCGCTGATCGCTTGGTCGAGCCGCGCCGGGCCGAGCCCGGCGTAGAGCGTTCCGAGTCGAAAGCGCAGCTCGTGATCCTGCGGCCGCCGCGCGGCCGCGATCTGCCACGCCTGGGCGGCCTGCTCGAAATCGCCGAGCTGGTGGTGAATCCGGCCCAGCAGATCGTGCGCCGCGCCGAGCTCGGCTTCGGGAACTCTTGGCCAGACCGCTTGCAGGGCGGCCCGCGCCTCTTTCCACTGGCCGCGCCGGGCTTCGAGCCAGGCGATCGCGTAGCCGGCTTCGAACGGCGCGTCCTGCTGCTGTTGGATCTCGCGATAAATGGCGAGGGCGGCGTCGATCTGGCCCGCTTCGGTGAGCCGACGCGCCTCGGCGAGCCGCTCGGCGATCGAGCGCGGCTCGACTTGCGCCTGCCGGGCCGCGGCGCGGGCGCTCGGCGCGGACGAAACCGCCCAGGCGCACGCTGCCGCGGCCATCAAACCGCGGCGGATCCATCGCGAGCCGGTCACGGAGACGGCGGCGCGAGGGGCCGCACCTCGATTTCGCTGCGGTCGGGGCGCACCCGGAGCCAGCGTCCGGCCGGCGCCGCGCCGTAGTCGATCGAGCTGCCGTCGGGCCAGATGACGAGCAGGCGCTCGATTTCGGTCGCCGCGCCGTGCCCGAAAGAAAGCCGCGGATCGCTGGCGCTCAGGTAGCTGTAGGCGCTGCGCACGGTCCGGGTCTGGGTGCGGCTTTCGATGGTCAGCTCGACTCGGGCGCCGAGCGGGCTGCGATGGTCCGCGCCCGGCACCAGCTCCACCAGCGTATGGCGTCCGCGCGCGCTGTCGTTGCGCAGCAGCGCCGCACGGCCCCGGTTGTGGGTCACCAGGATGTCGACGTCGCCGTCGTTGTCGAGATCGCCGAAGGCGGCGCCGCGGCCGACCCAGCGCGACGCAAAGTACGGCCCGGGCGGTTGGGCGGGCTCCTCCAGCCGCCGGCCGCCTTGATTGAGCATCAAGGTCGGCCGCTGCGCGTAGGTCAGCTCGGAGACCTTCATGATCCGCTCGATGATGTCCGAGATGTGGCCGTTGGTGACGAACAGGTCGAGATCGCCGTCGCCCTCGACGTCGAACAGGCCGGCGCCGAAACCGAGCTGCCAGAAGCTCGGCTGGGCGATCTGGAACGGCTCGCTGGCGTCGTCGAAGCTGGCCGGTGCGAGGCGGCGGTAGAGGCTGTTGGGCTCCTGGGCGAAGTTGGTGATCAGGAAATCCTCGGCCAGGTCGCCGTCGATGTCGCCCGGCGCGATGCCCATGCCGCCCAGCGCGCGGCCCTGATAGTTGTAAGCGCAGCCGGCGAGCAGCGCGTCCTCGCGGAAGCTGCCGTCCTTTTGATTCAGGAACAGGTGGGTCGGGGTGGTGTCGTTGGCGACCAGGATGTCGGGCGCCCCGTCCGAGTTGAAATCGCCCGCCGCCACGCCGAGCCCCTTGCCTTTGTGCTCGGCGATGCCGGCCGGGCGGCTGACGTCTTCGAAGCGGCCATCGCCGCGATTGCGATAGAGCACGCTCGGGACCGGATCGTAGTCGCCCGGCAAGCAATAATTGACCAGGCCGGTCTCGGGATGCTTGCACTGCTTGTGGCGGGCGACGCTGAAATCGACGTAGTTGGTCACGAACAGGTCGAGCCAGCCGTCCTGATCGTAATCGAGAAACGCGCAGCTGCTCGACCAGAGCGGGTTGTCGATGCCGGCGCTTTCGGTTACGTCGGTGAATGCGCCGGCGTCGTTGCGCAGCAGCTGGTCGGGGCCGTAAGCGGTGAGATACAGATCGGGATCGCCGTCACGGTCGAAGTCGCCGGCGCAGACTCCCATGCCGTAGGCGCGCCCGGCCGCCGCGCCGACATCGTCCACCCTTTCGAACCGCCAGCCGCCGCGGCCCAGGTAGAGCTGATTGGGCGGCCGCTTGCCGCCCTTTACCCAGCCGCTGTTGACCAGGTAGATGTCGAGCCAGCCGTCCCCGTTGACGTCGAGCAGCGCGGCGCCCGCGCCCATGGTCTCCGGCAGGTACTTGGTCTCGCTATGGCCGGCCTCATATTCGAACCGCAGGCCCGCCTGCTCCGTCACCTCGACAAACGTCGGCACCGCCAACAAGACCACCCACCACAT
>DASWHO010000092.1:0-5914 GCA_036398155.1 Acidobacteriota bacterium | reverse complement strand
CTGCTACATGAAGAGCGGCGCCGCATTCCAAGCTCAGGTCGAGGGACTCGCCCGGCAGGCTGGCTCGGGATTCGAGCTGAGCGCGTGCTCCTGTCTGGGGCAGTGCGAGCGCGCTCCCGCGGCCGAGATCAACGGCCGGGTGGTGGCGGGTCAAGACCAGGTCATGACGGCGCTGTCGCGCGGCGCCGCGGGCGCGGGCGAACCGGGCACGCCGCATGGCGCTGGTCCGGCCGGCGTCATCGAGCCGTACGGCGACGGGGAGCGCTACCAAGCGCTGCACCAGATCATCGAGCAGGATGGCGGCCGGCGCGTGATTGCCGAGCTGGAATCGGCCGGCCTGCGCGGCATGGGCGGCGCCGGCTTTCCGGCCGGCACCAAATGGAAGCTGGTCCGTGATACGCCGGGCGACGAAAAGTACGTGATCTGCAACGCCGACGAGAGCGAGCCCGGCACCTTCAAGGATCGACTGCTGCTGGAGCGCTATCCGCATCTGGTGCTGGAAGGCATGCTGCTGGGCGGCTATGTGACCGGCGCGCGGCGCGGCATCGTTTTCCTGCGTCACGAATACGAGGCGCCGCGCCGCGCTTTCGAGCGCGCGCTCGCGGCGGCGCGCGAGCGGGGTGTGATCGGCCCGGCGGCCTTCGGTCCCGGCCGCGGCTTCGAGATCGAGCTGTTCATCAGCCCGGGCGGGTACATCTGTGGCGAGGAGACCGCACTGCTCGAGGCGCTGGAGGGCAAGCGCGCCGAGCCGCGCAACAAACCGCCGTTTCCCGGCACCCACGGTTTGTTTCAGAGGCCCACCCTCATCAATAACGTCGAAACCTTCGCCTGGATTCCGGTGATTCTGCGCCGTGGTGCGGACTGGTGGAAGCAGCAAGGCCGCAGCGGTTGCACCGGGCTCAAGTATCTGGCGCTCTCTGGAGACGTCGAGCGCCCCGGCGTTTACGAAGTGCCGCTCGGCTTGCCGGTGCGCGAGCTGATTGAAGATCACGGCGGCGGGATCGCGGGCGGGCGCCGGCTCAAGGCCTTCGCGCCCGGCGGCGCCAGCAGCGGATTTCTGCCCGCGCCGATGGCCGACATCGCGCTTGATTTCAAGGCCCTGGCGCAAGCCGGCTCGATGCTCGGCAGCGGCGCGGTGGTGGCGGTCGCGGAGGGGCGCTGCATGCTCGACCTCGCGCTCAACTTGGTGCGCTTTTTCCGCAACGAATCCTGCGGCAAATGCGTGCCGTGCCGCACCGGCAGCGCCAAGCTGGTCGAGATCATGGAGCGCGCGCGCCGCGGCGCCGGCGAGCCGGCCGATTACGAACGGATCGATGCGCTGGCTCAGGTGATGGGTGACACTTCGATCTGCGGCCTGGGCCAGGTGGCGGCCTGGCCGCTGACCTCGGTGATCAAGCACTTTCCTGAGGAGCTGCGGGCTCATCTGGTGGAGCGCCGCTGTCCGGAGCGGGTGTGCGCGCTATGAGCGCCGCGGTCCGCCTGACCATCGACGGTCGCGCCGTGGAGGTAAAACGCGGCACCAGCCTGTGGGACGCGGCGCGGCAAGCCGGCATCGAGATTCCGATTCTGTGTCACCATCCCAAGCTGCGTCCGGTCGGCGTCTGCCGGGTCTGCGCGGTCGAGATCGAAGGCCAGCAGCGGGTGCTGGCCGCGTCGTGCGTGCGCCAGGCCGAGGACGGCATGGTGGTGCGAACCGATACGCCGCGCATCCATAGCGCCCGGCGCACGCTGGCCGAGCTGCTGCTGGCCGACTACCCGCAGGCCAGCGAGCGCGAGCGTAAGGGCGACCGCGATCTGCTCTTGGATCTGGCGCGGGCCGAGGGCGCGCTGCGCGGGCGCTTCTCGGCGCACGACGGCGCGCGCCCGCAGGACGATTCCTCGCCGGTGATCGCGGTCGACCATGCCGCCTGCATCCTGTGCGATCGCTGCATCCGCGCCTGCGACGAGATCCAGGTCAATCAGGTGATCGGCCGCCACGGCAAAGGCTCGGGGACCCGGATCGGTTTCGATCAGGACCGGCCGATGGGAAAGTCGACCTGCGTCGCCTGCGGCGAGTGCGCCGCCTACTGCCCGACCGGCGCGCTCACCGACAAGGTGCTGGTGCCGGGGATCGAAGATTTCAAGGGCGCTCACACCGTGCCCTCGGTCTGCCCCTACTGCGGCGTGGGCTGCTCGATTGACGTGCACGTCAAGCAGGACAAGGTGGTCCGGGTCACCGGCCGCGACGGGCAGAATCAGGGGCGGCTCTGCGTCAAGGGGCGCTACGGTTTCGACTACACCTTGCATCCCGATCGCCTCACGGTGCCGCTGATCCGCAAGCCCAGCCATCCCAAACGCGCCGACGGCTATCCCAATCCGCGGCAGCAGTTCCGCGAAGCGAGTTGGGACGAGGCGCTGGAGCTCGCCGCTTCGACCTTCGCGCGGATCAAACACGAGACCGGCCCCGGCTCGCTGGCCGGCTTCGGCAGCGCCAAGTGCAGCAACGAGGACAACTACCTGTTCCAGAAGCTGATCCGGGCGGTGTTCGGCACCAACAACGTCGACCACTGCACCCGCCTGTGCCACGCCAGCAGCGTGGCCGCGCTGATGGAGACCATCGGCAGCGGGGCGGTCTCCAACGTCTACGCCGACATCGCGCACGCCGACGCCGCGCTGATTATCGGCTCCAATACCAACGAGAACCACCCGGTGGCGGCCAGCTTCTTCAAACAGGCGGCGCTGCGTGGCACCCGGATCATCGTCGCCGATCCGCGCCGGCCCGACATCTCGGATCAGGCGGCGCTCTACCTGCGCCACAACCCGGGCACCGACGTCGCGCTGCTCAACGGGATCATGCACGTGATTCTGCGCGAAGGCTGGCATAAGCCCGACTTCATCGCGGCTCGGACCGAGGGCTTCGAGAAGCTGCGCGAGGTGGTGCAGGTCTATACGCCGGAAGTGACCGCGCGGATCAGCGGCGTGCCGGTCGAGCAGATCGAGCGCGCGGCGCGGATTTACGGCACCGCGGCGGCGGCGATGATCTTCTGGGGCATGGGGATCTCGCAGCACACCACCGGCACCGACAACGCGCGCTGTCTGATCAGCCTGTGCCTGCTGACCGGCAACATCGGCCGGCCCGGCACCGGCCTGCATCCGCTGCGCGGCCAGAACAACGTGCAAGGGGCCAGCGATGTCGGCCTGATTCCGTTCGTCTACAGCGGCTACCAGAGCGTCGAGGATCCCAAGGTGCGGGAGAAGTTCGAGCGCGCCTGGGGCGTGCCGCTGGATGCCAAGGCCGGCCTCACGGTGGTCGAGATCATGAGCGAGGTCAAGGCGGGCCGGATTCGGGCCATGTTCATGATGGGGGAGAACCCGTTTCTCTCGGATCCCAACATCAACAAGGTCAAGCAGGCGCTGGCGACCATGGAGTTTCTCTGCGTGCAGGACATTTTCCTGACCGAGACCGCCGAGTACGCCGACGTGGTGCTGCCGGCGACCACCTTCTTCGAAAAGGAAGGCAGCTACGTCAACACCGACCGCCGGGTGCAGCACGCCCGCGCCGCGGTGGCGCCGCCGGGACAGGCGCGCGAGGACTGGAAGGTGCTGATCGAGATCGCGCGGCGGATGGGCTACCCGATGGAGTACGAAAGCCCGGCCCAGATCTGGGAAGAGATCCGCCAGCTCACGCCGTTCTTCGCCGGGATCGACTACCCGCGGATGGAGGGCCCCGGGGTGCTGTGGCCGGCGACCAGCGAGAGCGAGCCGCCGACCGAGATCCTGTTCACTCAGGATTTCCCCACCGGCCGGGGCAAGTTCAAGGCGGTCGAGTTCGCGCCGGCTCGCGAGCTGCCCGACGACGAGTTTCCGTTCGTGCTCAACACCGGCCGGGTGCTGCAGCACTGGCATACCGGCACCATGACCCGGCGCGCCAAGGCGCTCGATCAGATCTCGCCCGGACCGTTCGTCGAGCTCTCTCCCCAGGATCTCGAGCGTTTGGGACTGAAAGAGGGGGCCGAGGTCAAGGTCCGGTCGCGCCGCGGTGAGATTGTGCTGCCGGCGCGCGGCTCGCGCAAGGTCAGCCCCGGTTCGGTGTTCATTCCGTTCCACTTCAAGGAAGCGGCCGCCAATCTGCTGACCATCGACGCCCTCGATCCGTACGGCAAGATTCCGGAATTCAAGTTTTGCGCCGTGCAGGTCGAGCCGCTCTAAGCTGATCGACTTTTCTTCGCCGCCACCATTTTTTGGTGTATCTCGCAGCGACCTGGCTTCTCTGTTGTGGGCAGAAAAGGAGGAGTCAAAGATGAAGAAACTCAGTATGGCCGTTGTGGCGTTGTGCTTGGTTGCGGGATTGGCTCAAGCGGGTCGGGCAGGCTTCAACAGCAAGACCATTCTCGAGGCGACCCCGGCCGGAAGGTTGATCCAGGCCGAAGGCGCAGCGGCCGTAGGTGCCACGAAGCAGTTCGAATCCTTCGGCATCAAGGTCGCGGCCAAGGTGGAGGACGGGACCCGCTTCATGGTTATGGTGATGACGCCGGCCAGTCAGATCCCCCAGATGGTCGGTTCGCTCGAGATGGTCCTCGGCGTCGGATCGCTGCGCATCGTGCAAGAGGTCGGTGGTCCCGCGCTTCCTCCGGTCCAGACCATCACCAGCGTGTTGGTGAGCGATATCGGCGGCGACGTGATTCTCCAGGGCAAGTTCGGGAAAGGTGGAGCGCGCCAGTAACCCAGCTACCAACCTTCCCCTTGAGCGGGGTTTCGCCGAGCGGCGGAATCCCGCATGCTCGTTTTCGGCCGCGTGAGTCGGGCCTGTTATACTGCGGGCCTGCAGCTTCCCATCGTCAGCCGCGGCGTTTGCAAGATCCGTAGTTTGAGAGGTGGGAGCGAACGCGCCCGTAGCTCAACGGACAGAGCATCGGTCTTCGGAACCGGGAGTTGGGGGTTCGAATCCCTCCGGGCGCGCCACGTCCGCCAGCGTGTGCATAGCGCTTGTAGGGGCGGGGCTTGCCCCCGCCCGTATGTTTCAGAACAGCTCAAGGAAGCGCGCGGCGAGCTTGGGGCCGGTCGCCTCGTCCTCGTGCTTGAAGAAGACGTACACGTCGCTCCACGGCTGCGGCCGGATCCGCTGCGCCCAGGCTTCGAGCGCGGCGCCGTCGTAGGCCACCCGGCGCAGCCGCAGATAGCCCCAGCTCGCGGTGGCGACCAACGGAATTTCACCATCGACCTCGCCGTCGGCGATGCAGAGCGCGAGGTCGCGGGCACGCAGCGCTTCGAACACCTGGTCGTCGAACCACGAACGGTGGCGGAACTCGAAGGCGGCGCGGCGGCCGGGGGGCAATAGCGCCACGAAGGCCTCGAGCCGGGGCAGGTCGAGCCGCAGCTGCGGCGGCAGCTGAAACAAGATCGGACCCAGCTTGGCGCCGAGCTCGCCGGCCTTTTCGAACAGGATCGCCAGCGTCGCGTCGCTGTTCTGGAGCCGCTGCCGGTGGGTGATGCTCTGCGGCGCTTTCAGGACGAAGCGAAAATCCTCCGGCACCTGCTGCTTCCATCGCGCCAGCAGCTCCGAGGACGGCATGCGGTAGAAAGTGTTGTTGATCTCGACCGCGCGGAACCGCTGGGCGTAGAAGCGCAGCATCTGGTCGGCCCGCAGCTCGGCGGGATAGAAGCTGCCTTTCCATTCGGCATAAGAATAGCCGCTGGTCCCGACCCAGGCGCGCATCAGCTGTGGATTGGAGCGCCCTTCTCGCGCAGCGAACGGCACGAGCCGCCGGACCAGACCGCCAGCAGCTCGGCGACGATGCTCAGCGCCACCTGCTCGGGGCCTTCCGCTCCCAGGTCGAGGCCAACCGGGCCGTAGATCCGCTCCTGCTGCTTGGCACCGAGCTCGTCGAGCATGCGATCGGTGCGATCGCGCGGCCCCAAGATCCCGAGATAGCGA
>DASWHO010000091.1:0-7633 GCA_036398155.1 Acidobacteriota bacterium | reverse complement strand
GAGGAGATGACCTTGCCGGACAGGGTGCTGCTTTGCGCCCAGGCCAGCGATCCGGCGCCGACCAGCACCAGCGCTGCGGCGATGACCAACAGCTTCCTCATGATACGACCTCCTCATGTCGGCTGGATTCGACCAGACGGTCCGAGCCCGAAGCAAGCGGCCCGGGCCGAAGTCGACCGACAGCAGCCTCGGAAGTGCAAAGCAAATGCCGCCGCCGGCCGCCCGGGGGCATCTGCTTGACGGCGTAACGGTTAGCCGGATCGGGCCGCCGGATGTGCCACCCTCCGCGAGTCGATTGCGAAGGGAGAAAATGCCCCCAGCAGGGAAACCATGCCCGCCCGATCCGCGCCATACCGGTTCGAAAAGTGGTTGAATCGATTGGGGCCATGCCAGCACAGCCTGGTGGGCGGTGGAGAGGGTGCCGGCTGCTAGGCGGGCGAAGCGAGGCCGACGGAAGCGTACTGAAAGGTACGCTGGAGGAGGCCGAGTGAGCCCAACGACGCAGACGGCATCCTATCCGCCGCCTGGCTAGAAGATATGGGTGAGCTTGATCAGCAGCGCCCGCCGTTTGCTGCGTGGAGCGCCCGGCGCGAGCTCGGTCGCCGCGGTCTCGTCATAGACCACGAACAGATCGGCACCGGGGGTGTGAATCCAATCGGCGCGTAGATTGATGCCGAGCTCGTCCAAGGTCTCGTTCCACTGCACCAGGGCGCTGGCGAACAGCCGGGTGGAAAACGCATAGCGCGCCCGGAGGCGCGCCAGTCGCAAGGTGGAATCCACCGGGTCTCGCGCTCCGGCGTGGTCCGGCGGCAGCTCGATCCGATTCAGCTCCAGATCGCTCGACAGCGTGAGATGATCGCTCCATTTGTAGGTTGCGGAGGGGAGCCAGCGCGTGATCGTGCCGCCGAAGAAATCTCCGCGACGCCAATCGAACGAGCCGTACGCGCGCCGGCCGTCGTAGCTGCTGAAGCCGAGCCGCAGCTCGCTGTTGTCGTAGTCGCCCGGCTCGATCTCGATGCCGGGGGCGAGCGGGAAGAGCTGCTCGAGTCGCTCGAAGCTGTCGCTGAACTGGATCCGAAACGTATCGGTCGACGCCAGCTCGTAGTTGAGGCCGCCGAACTGCTCGCGAGTGAGCAGGATTCCGCCTTGCGAATACTCGCCGACTGCGCCGCCGAACAGCTCGAGCCGGCGGGCCCAGGGCCGATTGGGCCGCGGTGTCCAGCTGGCAACACCACGGGGTTGGCGGATGCCGCGCCGCCGCACGAAACCGACGCCGGGATCGAAACGGTCGGACAGGTCCGCATAGCTCAGGTCCAGCGACCACGGCTCGCCGCTGCGCGCGAAACGCAGATAGCCGGCCGAGCCGTTTTCGCCGCCTTCGGTCGCGGTGCGCGCAGCGAACCCTTCGAGCACCATGGTGTCGGAGAACACCAGCCGCAGATCGGCTCCGCCGACCCGGTTGCCGCCGCCGGAGCCCTCGGGCTCGCGCAGCGTGAAGATGGCGCCGAGGCTCGAGCGCGAGAGCAGGTCGCGCCGCACCCGCGCCACCGCGAAATGAGTGGCGGGGAGGTCGCCTTCCGAACGAGCTTGAATATCGAGCAAGCCCAGCGTGTAGGGTCCGGCTCGGCCCTGCAGGCGCGCGCCGGCCAGCAGCGGAATCTGAAGTCCCTCTTCCAAGCCGATTCTGCGGCTGAAAAAGAGCTGCGTTTCCTCCGGGATCCCGAAGTCGAAGAACCCCGCGCCTTCGAGAAAGAACTCGCGCTTCTCAGGGAAGAACAGCGGGAAGCGAGTCAGATTGATCCGCGCATCATCGGCTTCGGCCTGGGCGAAGTCGGTGTTGAGGGTGAAGTCCGCAGTCAGCCCGGAGGTCAGCGCCCATTTGGCATCGAGGCCGGCTTTGAAATCGGCGCCGTTGTCCGCGCCGTCCGCTGCGTCGCGTGAGAAGCCGCCCAGAACGTACGGCTTCCACAACCAATCGCGACCGGCCTCGATCGGCCCGTCCAAGATCAGCTCGCGACCCTGCGAGACCGAGGGGCTGCCGCCGTACGCGCGGGCTAGAAAGGGGCTGAACACCGTTTCGTTCTTGCGCTTGATGGTGCGAAAGAACACGATGCCCATGCGGGTCCGGTCGCGCGGTTCGAAACGCAGGTTGTAGAACGGGATTTTGATCTCGACTGACCAGCCGAGCGGTCCTCGGCTCGCGGCGCACTCCCAGATTCCATCCCAATCGGTATTGAAGACGCGTCCCTCGTCGAAGGTCTGCGCGTCGGACTGCGCGCCCAGCGGGTTGGTCGAGAACCAAAAACCGTTGCGCCGGTCGCGGAACGGATCGATGGTGAAGCCGAACCAATCGTCCTCCGAGATCGCGAAGTTGTCACGCTCGCGCACGAACGCCACCAGCTTGTTCGGCTCGCGGTCATGGAGCTGGGCGCCGACATACAAATGGTGGCGGTCGAAGGCCAGGCGGATCTCGGTGCGCTCGGTGGGCGCCGCGCCCTCCTGCGGGATCTGCTGCCAGAAGCGGTCGTCAGGCTCGATGGCGTTCCAAGCCGGCTCGTCAAGCACCCCGTCGACCGTGATCGGCCCGGCCAGCTGCGCCACTTCCCACGGCGGCAGCGGCTGCGGCAAAGCCCAAGCCGGCGCGAAGGTCAGCGTCACGATCAGTGCCAGAACACCACGCATTCTTAATTGGGGGACAGGTTATTTAATTCAGTTTTGGGGACACCTTATCTGGATTTAGCTGTCCCCGAAAAGCGATTAAATAACCTGTCCCCATTTGCGGATGGCGGCGAGGAAGGCGGGGCCGAAGTCTTCGGCCTTGCGGCGGCCGATGCCGTGGATGCGCAGCAGCTCCTCGGCGGTTTGGGGCCGCTGGCGGGCCAGCTCGCGCAGCGTCTTGTCGTGGAAGACGACGTACGGCGGGACGCCGCGCTCGGCGGCGACCTTGAGTCGCAGCTCGCGCAGCGCCTCGAACAGACCGCGATCCACGCCGCTCCACGACTGCTGGGCGGCGGGGGCGATTTTGAGCGCGCGCTCGACGCCGCGGGCTACGCGCGGCTGGCGATAGAGCGCCAGCGGCGCTTCCGATCCGCGCCGTTTGAGCAGCTCGACCCCCTTGGGCGCCAGCAGATGCACCGGATAGTCGTCTTCGGTGCGGCTCAAGTAGCCGAGCTCGGTGAGCTGTTCGATGTAGCCGCGAATCTCGCTGCCTGGAAGGTCGCGCAGCAGCCCGAAGGTGCTGAGCTCCTGATGCCCGCGCTCGAGCACCTTGGGCGTCTGTTTGCCGCTCAGCACGTCGGTGAGATGGCGCGTGCCCCAGCCGCGCCGCAACCGCGCCACGCAGGATAGGATCTTCTGCGCCAGCAGCAGCGGCTCCTCGGCGCGTTCCAATTCCCCGAGACAGACATCGCAGCCTCCGCAGTTGGAAGGCTCATAGCTTTGGCCGAAGTAACTCACCAGCGCCCGGTGGCGGCAGCGCACGCCGGCGGCGTAGGCTTCCATCTCGCGCAGATGTTGGCGCACCGCCGGATCGATCGCGCCGCCTTGCGCGGTCAAGCTGCGCCACTTGATGAAATCGGCCGGCGACCAGATCAGGGCGCACTCGGCCTCCAGACCGTCGCGGCCGGCGCGGCCCGACTCCTGCTGATAGTGCTCCAGCGACCGCGGCGCGCCGGCGTGGATCACGAATCGAACATTGGAGCGGTCGATCCCCATCCCGAAAGCGACGGTGGCGACCACGATATCGATGCGCTCGTTGCGAAACGCGTCCTGGCGCCGACTGCGGTCCGAATCGCTGAGGCCGGCGTGGTAGGCCTCGGCGCGGTAGCCCAGCCCCTGGAGCCAGGCCGCCAGCGCTTCGACCTCCTTGCGCGAGATGCAATAGATGATGCCGGCTTCGTCGCGGTGGCGCTGCAGAATCTGCTCGAGCTGGCGGCGCAGGTTGGTCCGCGCCAGCGCGCGGTAGATCAGATTGGGACGATCGAACGATCCGACCAGCACTTGGGGCTGGCGCAATCCCAGCTCGGACGCGATATCGCGCCGCACCCGTTCGGTCGCGGTCGCGGTATAAGCATGGATCGAAATCCCCGGGAAGCACTCGCGCAGCCGGCCGAGCTGGCGGTACTCGGGGCGAAAGTCGTGACCCCACTGGCTGATGCAGTGGGCTTCATCGACCGCGATGCACCAGACCGCGCAACGCTCGAGCAGACGCCGAAACCCTTCGCTTTCCTCACCCACCAGGCGCTCGGGAGAGACGTAGAGCAGCCGGTAGTGTCCCGCCTGCAGCTTGGCGAGCAGCTCGCCGCGCTCGCGGGCGCCGAGCGAGCTGTTCAAGGCCGCCGCCGGCACCCCGCTGGCGGTCAGCGCGTCGACCTGGTCCTTCATCAGCGAGATCAGCGGCGAGACGATCAGCGCCAGACCTTCGCGCACCAGCGCCGGGGCCTGAAAGCAGAGCGATTTCCCACCGCCGGTCGGCAGCACCACGACGCTGTCGCGGCCGCTCAGGATCGCCTGCATCGCCTCGAGCTGGAGCGGACGAAACCGCTCGTAGCCCCAAACGCGCTCGAGCAGTTGCTGCAACGCGCCCAGCTCCGTCGGGCCGGGCTGATTCGGGTGGAGTTCCAAGGCGCTTGCGAGTATAATCCTCCCCGGCCGTACGCCGGCGCGGCCGGGAGACTGACATGCGCTTGACCGACTTTCGCCGGTACCTCCACTGCTCTCTTTCGCTTTCGACCCTTCTAACTGCCGCCGCCATCCTGGTCCAGCCCGCCGGCGCCGCCGGCGTTGGCGCCGGATCGACCGACCGGATCAGGATCACGCCATCGCCGCACACGCTGCTGGTGATCACCAGCACCAGCCGCGGGGTCTACACCACCGGTGATCGGCTCGAGGTCGGGCTCACGGTCGACAACGGTGGGATCGACGCCGTCGTCGACCTCTACTTCGGCATGCTGCTGCCGGACGGCTCGACCGTGGTCAGCTTCACGGACTTCGGCTTTCAGGTCTCGATCGGCACGCTGGCGGACCTGCGCAGCCTGAGGCCGATCGCCCGCAACTTGGATCTGATCACGCCGTTCCACTTCAGCCAACCGGAGTTCTATAGTCAGACGTGGAGCGGCTCGGAGGCACCGGGCAGCTACGCGATCTTTTTTCTGGCCGCCCGCATCGGCGCGCTCGACGACAACCAGCTCGATCCCGAAGAGGTGGTGGCGGCGGACGTCGCGTTCTTCAGCTTCACGCCCTAGGACCGGCACAGGGTTTCAGGGGACAGAGGGGGACAGGTTATTTATTCCGGTTTTGGGGACACCTTATCCTCAAAGATTACCTGTCCCCAAAAAGCCATTAATTAACCTGTCCCCGTTTTCCGTTTTCCCAGCGCGCAGCGAGTCGGGCCTTGTCGGAGCGATCCAGCGCCAGCGAGCACAAGCCGTTTCCGGAAACGCGGCGGTCGGTGATCGGCGCGCTCGGGGATCCGGATTCCGACCGCCGCCGGCAAGCGTTCGAGACCTTGATCACGGTTTACTGGAAGCCGGTCTACACCTACCTGAGGCTGTTCAAGCGCGTCGAGCGCGCGGCGGCCGAAGATCTCACCCAGGGCTTTTTCGCCCACGCTTTCGAGCAGCGCACCCTCGACGGCTACGATCCGGCGCGGGCCCGTTTTCGCACCTGGCTGCGGCGCTGCCTCGACGGCTACGTGGCCAACCAGCACAAGGCGGCCCAACGTCTCAAGCGCGGCGGAGCCTACGCGCACCTGCCGCTCGACTTCGAGAATGCCGAGGGCGACCTGCGCCACTACGATCCGCCGGCGAGCGAGGACCTGGAGACTTTCTTCCAGCGCGAGTGGACCCGAGCCCTGTTCGCTCTGGCGGTCGATGAGCTGCGCCGCGAAAGCCTGGCCAGCGGCCGCGGGCTCGAGTTCGCGCTGTTCGAGCGCTACGATCTGGAGGCGCCTCAAGGCGATGCCCAGCCGACCTACGCCGAGCTGGCCCGGGAGTTCTCGATCAGCGCCGGCAAAGTCACCAACAGCCTCCATGCCATGCGGTCCCGGCTGCGCCGCAAAGTCCTGAGCCGGCTGCGCGAAACCTGCGGCAGCGAGGCCGAGTATCGCGCCGAGGCCCGAACGCTCTTCGGCCACGACCCGAAGTGACGTTTCTGTCCAATCGCACGGTCGATCACCTGCGGCAGGTTTCCGACCTGGCCGAGCTGCCTGACCTAGCCGGCCCGCGCTATGAGATCGTCGGCGAGATCGGCCGCGGCGGCATGGGCACGGTCTACCTGGCGCAGGACCGCCACCTGATGCGTCAAGTGGCGCTCAAGGTGTTGAGCGTCGAAGCGCTGGGGGAGGACGCCCGCGCGCGCCTGATTCGCGAAGCCCGCATCCTGGCCCGGCTCGAGCACCCGGGCATCGTTCCAGTGCACGACGTCGGTTGGCTGGCGGACGGCCGCATCTACTATTCGATGAAGCGGGTTCAGGGCCAGCGTCTGGATGAGCACCTGCAACGCACCACCGGGTTGCGTGAACGGCTGCGGATCTTCGAGCGGCTGTGCGAAGCGGTTGCGTTCGCCCATGCCCGCGGCGTGATCCACCGCGATTTGAAGCCCAGCAACGTGATGGTCGGACCGTTCGGGGAGGTGCTGGTGATGGATTGGGGGGTGGCCAAGATCGTCAGCGAGTTGGCCGGGGGAGCGAAGCCAACCAGCGGCGCGGCGGACAGCACCGCCGGCCTTGAGGTCGCCGGGCTCGATGAAGTCGAAACACTGCCGCCGGCGCAGCGCCGCTGCCCTTCCGAGGCCACCCGTCCGGGGACGATCCTCGGCACCCCCGGCTACATGTCTCCCGAGCAAGCGGCGGGCCGGTCCGATCGGGTCGACCACCGCAGCGATGTATACGCCTTGGGCGTGCTGCTCCAAGAGCTGTGCGAAGGCGCCGATGAGCCGGCGCCCAAGCGGCTGCGGGCGATTCGCGACCGGGCGCTCCATGCCGAGCCCGGGGCGCGTTATCCCGCCGTCGCCCAGCTGGCCGCCGATGTCCTCAACTATCTCGACGGCGCCCCGGTTTCGGCCTATCGCGAGGGCCCGCTGGACCTCGTAGGCCGCTGGTTCCAGCGCTACCGCGCGGCGATTCTGCTGATTCTGACCTATCTGGTGGTGCGGGCGCTGGTTTTGTTTTTCGCCGGCACTTGATCGGAGCACCCGGCGGGCGCACGATCGCGGCGATTTCAAAGGATCGCGGCCAGCCGTTGAAAAGAGGAGTGCGCCGCAGGCAAACAGGCTGCGCCGCCGACTGGAGGGAGAATGGCAATAAATCGACCGTTTCTGGGATTGCTGCTGGGGGCCGTGATCGGAATGTTCGACGGCATGACCGCGTTTTTCACCGCCCCGGAAATGCGGGCGGAGCTCGCTGGCATCGTCTTCGGATCCGCCTTCAAAGGCTTGGTCGGGGGCCTGCTCGCCGGCTTTTTCGCGCGCAAGACCGGCTCGCTTTGGCTCGGCGTCGCGATCGGTTTGGCGACCGCTCTGGCGCTGGCGATCCCGATCGCCTACATGAACGTGGAGCACTACAAGGATCCGAGCATCTACTGGAAGATCATCCTGCCGGGAGCGATCACCGGCATGACGGTGGGCTTCGGGATCG
>DASWHO010000090.1:0-2272 GCA_036398155.1 Acidobacteriota bacterium | reverse complement strand
GGCACGAGGGCACGAAGGGTTTACCCCTCGCTTAAGATTGCGTGCATGCGGGCCAGACCATCCTGTGCGCCCCGGCTTGCGTTCGCAGGCCTGCTCGCCCTTCACCTGGCTTGCACCAAGGGGCCAGAAGTCGACCTGCTTCGGAGCCTGGATCGTTGGGAGCTGCAGTGGCCGACCACGGCCATCGACGCGAGCGCGCCTGCAGGGCGGCGCTACTTCCTGGACGGTTGGGGCGGCAGCTCAACCGTCGGTCCCCATACGCTGCGCTGGGCCGTCGCGCAGCCGGCCCAGCTCAAGTTCCAGCGCCGGCCGCAGCCGCTGTGGTTGCGACTGTTCGGCATCAGTCCGGATGACCGCCCGGTCGAGATCGAAATCAAGCTCAACGATCACGCGATCGGTCGGGCGCGCTTCACGCCGGAAGGCAACCCGGTCGCGCTCGCGATTCCCGCGACGGCGCTGGCGGCCAGCGGCGACCAGCGCTTGGAGCTGAGCTTCGCGCGCGAGATCGTGGTCGAAACGCCGCGGCCGCGCGGCCGGCCGCGCCGCGAGCGGCGCTATTTCGGCTTGTTCTATGCGACGCTGGGCGCGCGGTCCCACAGCGCCGATCAGCTGCGGCGCTGGGAACGCGATGCGTTTCGTCTCAGCGCCGGCGGCCTTCTGGCTCCGAGCCGATCGAGCCTGACCAGCTACTGGCGGCCGACGTCAAAAACCGCGCTGGAGTTCGAGTTGCGCCATCCGGCGCACACCGCGGCTCGACTCGGCGCGCAGGTTCGGAGCTGGTGCGACGGGCATACCAACCGCTGGCGCGAACAGCTGAGCGCCGGCCAATCGGCGTCCGGGCGGATCGACTTGAAATCCTGCGCCGGCCGGCCCACCGCGATCGCGCTCGAGGTCGAAGGACCGCGCTTCGCGGGGCAAGCCTTGATGTGGACGCGTGCGCGGCTGGTCGAGCCGCCGGTGGAGGCCGCGCCCGAGCCGCCGCGGCCGGCGCCGTTCGCGCGCGGCACCCCGGTGGTGCTGATCGTCTTGGACGCCGCCGGCGCCAAGCACTTCGGCTGCTACGGCTATCCGCGCGCCACCACGCCGCATCTGGATCGGCTCGCCAAAGGTGCCGTGCTTTTCGAGCGCGCCTATAGTCCGAGCGCCTACACCTTGCCGGCGGTCGGCTCGCTGCTGACCGGCCGCTATCCGGACTCGCACGGGATCATCGATCTGCCGGCCAAGCTGCCGGCGGCGGCGATCACCCTGGCCGAGGTCCTGCGCCAGGGCGGCTATCGCACCGCCAGCCTGGTCGGCAACCATCATGCCGGCTCCCCGTTCGGCTACGACCAAGGTTTCGGCCGGCACCGGATCTGGAAAATCAGCGGCCGGCTGCGCGCGCTGCGCAGCTCCTCCAGCTATGAAAACTACGCCGAAAACCTGGTCGATGCGGCGATCCGGTTGCTGGCCGATAAGACTGCCGGGCAGCCCTTCTTCCTCTACCTGCACCTGCGCGAGCCGCACGGCCCCTACGCTCCGCCCGAACCGTATCGCTCGCAGTTCGCGAGCGCTCCGATCGGCTCATTGAGCGGCAGCCGGCGCGAGCTGATCGCGCTGGAGGAAGGCGCGCTGAACCAACCCGCGGCGCTGGAGCGGATGGTGGCGCTTTACGACGCCAACCTCGCCTATGCCGACGCCCAGGTCGGACGGCTGCTCGAGCGGCTCCGCCGGCTCGGGCTGTACGATTCGAGCTGGATCATCGTCACCGCCGATCACGGCGAGTCGTTTCTCGAGCACGGCACGACGCGGCATTCGACCACGGTCTACGAAGAGAACATCCATATTCCGCTTTTGATGAAGCTGCCGGACGGCGCGGCGGCGCGATCTCGAGTCACGCAGCTCGCATCCCTGATCGATCTGATGCCGACCGTGCTGGCCGGGGTTGGATTGGAGGCGCCGGAGGGGATCGAGGGCATCGATCTGGGGCCGCTTCTGCGCGGCGCGCCGGTTGCGCGCGAGCGCTCACTCTACGCCATCACCGTGCCGCAGCTCGACGGCGCCGCGCTGATCCAAACGCGCTACAAGCTGATTCGAACCGGCGCCGCGCGGCCGGTCGAGCTCTACGATCTGAGCCGCGACCCGGAACAAGCTAGCGATCTCGCGGCGCAGCGCCCACTGCTCGCCGGCCTCATGCGCCAGGAGCTGATGACCTTGCGCGCCCGCTATCGCGCGCGGCGTTCGTGGAAACCGGCCACCGCGGTGCTCGACCAGGAGACCCGCCAAGCCCTCCGCG
>DASWHO010000089.1:0-5573 GCA_036398155.1 Acidobacteriota bacterium | reverse complement strand
AAGAACTGGGAGTTCACCGAAATCGTGCGCGGCTTGGGGGCCGGCGACCTGGTGGTAGTGTCGCTCGATCGGGTCGAGGTCCAGGAGGGCGCGCAGGTCCGGATCGAGTCGGAGACGCTCAAGTGATCGAGCTGCGCGCCGTCAACCGCGAATATCGCGTCGGCGCGCAGCAGGTCCACGCGCTGCGCGATCTCGACTTGACCATCGAGCGCGGCGAGTACGTCTCGATCATGGGCCCTTCGGGCAGCGGCAAATCCACCTTGCTCAACATCATCGGCTGTCTCGATCGACCCAGCTCCGGTTCCTACCGCTTCGAGCAGCGCGAGATCGCCCGGCTGGACGAACAAGAGCTCTCGCGGATCCGCCGCCACCGCATCGGATTCATCTTTCAGAGCTTCCACCTGATCCCGCGCCTGACCGCTGCCGGCAACGTCGAGCTGCCGATGGTGTTCGCCGCGGTCGAGCGCGCCGAGCGCCGCGCCCGGATCGAGCGCGCGCTCAAAGCCGTGGGGCTGTGGGACCGGCGCGACCATCGTCCCGATCAGCTCTCGGGCGGCGAGCGCCAGCGGGTCGCGATCGCGCGCGCCACGGTGATGGGGCCGAGCGTGCTGCTGGCCGACGAGCCGACCGGCAACCTCGACACCAGCTCGGGCGGCGAGGTGGTGCGACTGCTCGAGCAGATGAATCGGGACGGCTTGACCTTGATCGTGGTGACCCACGATCCGGCGATCGGCGGCCGGGCGCCGCGCACCATTCGCTTGGTCGACGGCGCGCTCGCCGCGCAGCCAACTCGGGCCGGGTCCGAGACCGAGGGCGCGCCGGCTTGAAGTTCTCGGATCAATTGCGATTCTCGGGCGGCGCCTTGCGCGGGCACCGATTGCGCACCGCGCTCTCGCTGCTCGGGGTCGCGATCGGGGTCACCGCGGTCATCCTGCTGACCAGCCTGGGGGAGGGCGCGCGGCTCTACGTGACCGGCGAGTTCGCCGCGCTGGGCACCAACCTGATCATCGTGCTGCCGGGCAAGACCGAGACCACCGGCATGTCGCCGGTGATCGGCGGGGCGCCCAACGATCTCACCTTGGACGACGCCGACGCGGTCGAGCGGCGGGTGCGCGCGGTGCGCCGCGTCGCGCCGCTGGTGCTCGGGACCGCCACCGCGCGCTATCGCAATCGCAGCCGCGAGAGCACGGTGTTCGGCACCACCCGCGAATGGCTCGGGGTGCGCCAGCTCAGCGTCCGGACCGGCCGCTTCCTGCCCGCCGGCGAAGGCGATCGCAATCGGCACGTCTGCGTGATCGGCTCCAAGATCCAAAGCGAGCTGTTTCCCGCCACCAACCCGCTCGGCGAAATCCTGCGCCTCGGGGACGAGCGCTTCCGGGTCATCGGGGTGGCGGCGCCGCGCGGAGTTTCGCTGGGAATGGACCTCAACGAAGCGATTTACGTGCCGGTCTCCCGCGCGCTCAAGATGTTCAATCGCTCGAGCCTGTTTCGGATTCTGGCCGAGGTCCGCTCGCATGAAGAGATCGATTCGGCGCGGGAGGCGATCCTCGCGCTGCTCAAGGAGCGCCACGACCACACCGAGGACGTGACGGTGGTGACCCAGGATTCGGTGATGTCGACGTTCGGCAACATTCTGGCGATCCTGACCGCCGCGCTCGCCGGTATCGCGGCGATCTCACTGACGGTCGCCGGGGTCGGGATCATGAACGTGATGTTGGTGTCGGTATCGGAGCGGATCAGGGAGATCGGCCTGCTCAAGGCGCTCGGCGCCACCCCGCGGCAGCTCTTGCAGGTGTTTCTGCTCGAAGCCGCGATCCTCTCCACCGCCGGCGGTCTGCTCGGTCTCTTGATCGGCTTTGCCGCGGCGGCGATGCTGCGCGGGTTCTATCCGGCTTTTCCGGTCGAGCCGCCGACCTGGGCGGTAGTGAGCGCGATCGCGGTCTCGTTTTCGGTCGGATTGCTGTTCGGCGCCTTGCCGGCGCGCCGCGCCGCGCGACTCGATCCGGTGGTCGCCTTGGCCGGAAGGTAGCGATGCTGAACCGCGATCTGATGCGGCTCGCCTGGGGCGCCGTGGTCGCGCACCGGCTGCGCTCCTCGCTGACCGTGCTGGGGATCGTAATCGGGATCGCTTCGGTGATCCTTTTGACCTCGCTCGGAGAGGGGACGCGGCGCTACATTCTGGCCGAGTTCACCCAGTTCGGCACCAACCTGATCGCAGTCAATCCGGGCAAGATCACCACCAGCGGCGTGCCCGGCGCGGTCGGCGCGGTAATCCACAAGCTGACCCTGCAGGATGTCCAAGCGCTCACCCGAGTGCCCGGGGTCCGCGAGATCGTGCCGCTGGCGATGGGCACCGCCCGGGTTCAGCACGGCGAGCGCGGGCGCAGCGTGTTCGTCTACGGCGTCACTTCGGAAGTGCCGCAGGTTTGGAAGTTCAGGGTCCGGCAGGGCCGCTTCCTGCCGCCGGGCGATCCGGGCCGAGCCGCGCCACTCGCGGTGCTCGGCCCCAAGCTCAAACGCGAGATCTTCGGCGCGCAGAACGCGCTGGGAGAAAACCTGCGGATCGGCGGACGCCGGTTCAAGGTGATCGGCGTGATGGCCCCCAAAGGACAGTTCCTCGGCTTCGATATCGACGATTCGATCTACATCCCGGTCGCCTCGGCCCAGAGCCTGTTCAACCGCGACGAGCTCGACGAGATCGATCTGTTGTTTTCCAGCCTGCCGGTCGAGCGCGTGGTCGAGGGCGTGCGCCAAGCGCTGGTGGCGCGCCACGACGGGGTCGAGGATTTCACCATCACCACTCAAACCGAAATGCTCGACGTGCTCGACCGGGTGCTGCGCATCGTGAGCGTCGCGGTCGGGGGCATCGGGGCGATCTCCTTGATCGTGGGAGCGGTCGGCATCCTCACGATGATGTGGATCTCAGTCGGCGAACGCACGTCCGAAATCGGGCTGGCCAAAGCGCTTGGCGCCGGGCAGCCGCAGATTCTGATGCTGTTTCTGTTCGAAGCGACGCTGCTCTCGGTCGCCGGGGGCGCGATCGGAGTCAGCGCCGGCCTCGGGATCGCTGCGCTGCTGGGAGCGATTCTGCCCGGCCTGCCGCTGCACACCCCGGTGCTGTTTGTGGTGGCGGCGCTGGCGGTCAGCCTGTTGGTCGGGCTCGCCAGCGGCGTGCTCCCGGCGCGCCGCGCCGCCGGTCTCGATCCAGTCGAAGCGCTCCACGCCGAGTAACTATTTCGGTATTTCGGGGACAGTTTACTTAACTCGGGTTTCGGGGACAGTTCCATCTCGCGTCGGCGGCCCCGACGGCCCCGACCGTGCCGGCCACGCCGGGCACCGGCTTGACTGCCGCCAGCGCTCCGCTTAGGTTGCAGCAGGGGGCGGGGCCAGCGGGGTGCCGGCGCGCAGCTCCAGCGAAGAAAGGATGACCAGCATCATGCAGCAGATCGCGACGTTCGGCGCCGGCTGTTTCTGGGGCGTGGAGGCCGCCTACCGGCAGCTCGAGGGCGTGATCTCGACCGCCGTCGGGTTCATGGGCGGATCCCCGCAAAGCCCCAGCTATCAAGAGGTATGCACCGGGCGCACCGGCCACGCCGAGGTGGTCCAGGTGACTTACGATCCGGGTCGGGTTTCCTACCAGCAGCTGCTCGATCTGTTCTGGGACAACCACGATCCGACCACCTTGAACCGCCAAGGACCGGACATCGGCGAGCAGTACCGCTCGGCGATCTTCTTCCATTCGCCCGAGCAGGAAGCGATCGCGCGCGCGGCGAAAGATCGCCTGGCGAGCTCGGGCCGCTTCAAGCGGCCGATCGTGACCGAGGTCACCCCGGCCGGCAGCTTCTGGCGCGCCGAGGAATACCACCAGCAATACCTCGAGAAACGCGGCCAAGCGACCTGCCGCATCTAGAATCCAGGTCGTCATTCCGCCGCAAGCCCGCAATCCAAGAAAGGCCCGACTGGATCCCGCCTTGCGCCGGGATGACGCTTCCCCGGATGACGCGGAGGCTGGGACTGCCGCTACGGGATCTGGTCGCGCAGCTCTTCCAGATCCTGGTCGCCACGCGCTTGTTCGCGCAGCTTGGGGTTGAGCTCGATCGCGCGCCGCAAGCTGGCGAGCGCTCCTTCGGGATCCTGATTGGCGAGTCGGATCACCGCGAGATCATAGAGCACTTCGGGCAGGATGGCGGGCTGCGCCGCGGCGCGCTCGGCGGCGCGTTCCTGCCAGCGCAGTGCCTCGTCGTGGCGCTCTTGAGTAAACGCGGTCCAGCCGCGGTTCCAGTCGTCATTGACCAGCGCCAGCGCGAGCAACCGGCCGATCTCGACCATCGGCTCGGCATGGTCATCGACTCGGATGTCCACCGCTTGATCGGTATAGCCGCCGTAACCAGCGCCGTCGCGGCAGACCAGGATCGCGGCGGACTGCTTGCCGCGGCTGTCCCCGCCGGCGTCGTCCCCGGCTCGGAGCGCGGCGTAGAGCCTTTCGGCCAGCGACTGGGTCGGCTCGGACAGAAACGCTTGCTCCAGCGCCGCGACCACCTGGTCGCCGGCAAGGATGTTGCCTTGGACCGCATAGTCGGCGCCGTGCCGTCCGCCGGCCCAGCCATTGCAGGCCGCACCGCTATGGGTGGCCGAGGCGCCCTTGGCGCTGACCAATCCGACTTGACGCCGCGCGCTCTGCGCATCGGAGCGGAGCAGCACTTGCAGCGTCTCTTCCGGCGTCAGGCCGCGCTCCAGCAGCTCGAGCCCGCGGGGCCCGAACGTGGTGTTGGCGTAGGCCTGGGTCGCGACCGCACCGACTCCAGCGCGACAGGTCGGCACCACCGCGCCGACCGCGAAGAAGCGGCTCGCGACCGCCACGCCGACCTCGCCGGCCTCCGGATCGGCCGCCACGATCGAAAAGGTCGCCGGGCTCGGCGCCTCCGCGGCGCCGGTTTGCGCTCCCGCCAAACCCAGCAGGACAACCCACACTCCATGATGGGTCGCTCGCATAGCTCCTCCAGTCCTTGACCGTCATTCCGGCGCAAGCCGGAATCCAGACATTATGGACCGTTCCGGATCGAATCGACGACTCGTAGCCGTATCGCCCGAATCGGTCGCGGATCGCACAGTCATCAAGGTCAGAGCCGCAATCGGCCCCAAGAGCATCGACAGCGTCCTCCGGCGGTGACAATATAAGAGGCAGAAGCACGCGCCAGGACCACCAAGAGCCTGCAGGATCAAGGGCTCGATGCCCGGGGCCGCGCGATCGCGAGACCTCTTGCAGGACGAGGCGCTGGGGAGGAAGGGCCATGCGTTCGCTCAGAAGCTGCTTGGGGCTTGGGTGTCTTTTCGCGCTGATGTTGCCTATTAGCAGCGCTGCCGGATCCTTCACCGGACGGTGGGAGGGCACCACCGCCAACGATCGCGCCATCGCCCTGACCGTCGACGCCGACGACGTGGTCACTGCGATCGAGCTCGAATACCGGCCGCCGAATCTCGCCTGCGCGATGGCGTTCAGCGTGCCGCTCGACACCGCGGTCGCCGCCGACGGCAGTTTCAGCGCGCCGCGGTTCTGCATCAATCAAGCCGGC
>DASWHO010000088.1:0-4163 GCA_036398155.1 Acidobacteriota bacterium | reverse complement strand
GCGCGCAGCTCGCCGGCTTTGAGCCGCTGCTCGGCTTCGAGCCGGTGCTTTTTCGACAGGCTGCCGTGGTGGCAGGTGACGTGCTGCTCGCCCAAGAGCACGCCGAGCCGCGCCGCGATGCGCTCGGCCATCCGGCGGGTGTTGACGAAGATCAGGCTGGTTCGGTGCTCGGTGATCAGCTCGGCCATCCGCGCGTAGATCTCTTCCCACACCTCGTGCGAGCAGACCGTCGCGACCGGCGAGCGCGGCACCTCGATCGCCAGATCCAGCTCGCGCAGATGGCCGCTGTCGATCAGAGTGCAGTCGCGGCCGGCGCCGACCAAGAGCCGCCCGACCTGTTCGAGCGGTTTTTGAGTCGCCGACAGACCGATCCGCTGATAGGGGCCGGCCAGCGCGTCGAGCCGCTCGAGCGAGAGCGCCAGGTGCGAGCCGCGCTTGTCGCGGGCCAGGGCGTGGATCTCGTCGACGATGGTGGTGCGCACCGAGGCGAGCAGGCGCCGCCCGCCGTCGCTGGTGAGCAGGATGTAGAGCGACTCGGGGGTGGTGACCAGGATGTGCGGCGGCCGGCGGCCCATCGCGCTGCGCTCGCTCGCCGGCGTGTCGCCGGTGCGCACCAGCACCCGGATCTCGGGCAGAGTTGGATCGAGCTCGCGGAGCTCACGCAGCGGCCCTTGCAGGTTTTTCTGAATATCGTTGCTCAGCGCCTTGAGCGGCGAGACGTAGAGCACCTGAGTGGCTTCGGGCAGGGCGCCGCCTTGCCTGAGCAGCGCGTCGATCGCGGCCAAGAAAGCGGCCAGGGTCTTACCGGAGCCGGTCGGCGCCGCGATCAGGGTATTGCGGCCGGCCTGAACACTTGGCCAGCCCTCGCGCTGCGGCGCGCTCGGCTCCCCGAACCGGTTCTGGAACCAGCGCTGCACCAGCGGCTGAAACCCCCGAAGCGGCATGGCTTGGAGAATAACGGACTCAGCGGTTTTGGTGAATCGCCCCAGGAGCCGTGTTGTGTTGGAAATGTAGGGGCGGGGCTGGTCCCCGCCCGTCCAGGTGGAGGGACTCTCAATAGCTGGCCGACGATTCTATTCGTAGCGCAGGGCGGTGATGGGGTCGACCTGGGTGGCGCGGCGCGCCGGGAGGTAGCAGGCCAAGAGCGCCACCGCGGTGAGCAGCGCCGCGACCGCGATGTAGGTCAGAGGATCGGTCGCGCTCACGCCGTAGAGCACGCTTTTCATGAGGCGAGTCAGGGCGAACGCCGCCGGCCAGCCGAGCAGGATGCCGAGCAGCGCCGGTCTCATGCCCTGTCCGATCACCAGGCGGAGCACATCGCGCTTGCGCGCTCCCAGCGCCATGCGCACGCCGAGCTCCTGGGTGCGCCGCGAAACCGCGTACGAGATCAGGCCGTAGATCCCGACCGCGGCCAAGACCAGGCCGAGCAGCGCAAACGCGCCCAGCAAGGTCGCCGCGATCCGTGCCGGCAGCAGCGCCAGCTTGAGCCGGTCTCCCAGCGGCGTGGCCGCGGCGATCGGCATCTGCGGGTCCAAGCGCCGGAGCTCGCGGCGCACCGCGGCGATCATCGACTGGGCGCCGGATCGGCCGCGCACCACCACCGAGGTCGAGCCCGAATACGACTGCCACAGCGAGCGGTAGACGAACGGCTTGGGGTCCTCGCCGAGCCCGCTGTACTTGCCGTCTTGGGCGATCCCGACCACGTGCAGCTTCGGCTCGTTCGGATCCCCCAAGCTGAATCGCTTTCCGATCGGGTTCTCACCGGGCCAGAAGCGCTCGGCGAAGGTTTGATTGACGATCGCGACCAAGACCGAGGTCTCGACATCGTGGTCGGAGAAATCGCTGCCGGCCAGCAGCGCCGTGCCCATGGCCTGGAGATAGCCCGGGCTGATGCGGCTGGTCAGCGCGACCGGCGCGTTCGCGCTGCGCTGCGGCGCCGCGCCCGCGATGAAGACCGGCAGGTGCGCGAAGTGCAGATCGACCGGAACCAGGTCGGCGAGGCCCGCGGCCTGCACGATGGGCAGCTCGCGGACCCGCTCGACCAGCTGCTGCTGCAGCGCGCGGCCGCGCGCCTCGTCGTAGCCCTGCAGTCTCAGATCGAACGTCACCTCGACGGCGTGCTCGGGAACGAAACCGAGATCCAAGGTCTGCGCCTGCCGCAGCGCGCGCAGCATCAAGCCGCCGGCGATCAGCAGCACCAGCGAGAGCGCGACCTGCAGCACGATCACGCTGCCGCGGGTCCAGCTCGGGCGGCGGCCCGCGAACCACTCGCCGCCCTTCAGCACCGGAGCGACCTGCGCTTGGGTCGCCCGCCAGGCGGGCAGCAGGCCGAACAAAAGCCCGGTCACGATGGTGAGCAGCGCGGCGAACAGGAGCACGCGCGGGTCGCTTCGCACCTCGAGCGCGATCGGGAAATCGATCGGCGGCCGGAGCTGGACCCTCAGCTGCACCGGCCAGAGCACCGGGGCAAGCCCGACCGCGCCGGCCGCGGCCGCCAGCAGCAGGCTCTCGGTGACCAGTTGGCGCATCAAGCGGCCGCGGCTCGCGCCCAGTGCCATGCGCACCGCGATCTCCTGGCGCCGCTCGGTGGCGCGCGCCAGCAGCAGGTTGGCCAGGTTGGTGCAGGCGAGCAAAAGCACCAGGCCGACCACCGCCATCAGCAGCGCCGCGAACCCGACCGCCGCGCCGCGCAGTGACTTACCCACCAGACCGGCCTTGGACAGCTCGATCTCGAGCCCCTGGTTGGCGTCGGGGAACTCGCGCGCCAAGCGCCGGGCGATCGCGTTGAGGTCGGCCTGCGCGGCGGCCGGGGTCACGCCGGACTTGAGCCGACCTTGGAGCAGGAGCGGCTCGCGGTCGCGCTGCTCGAGCCAATCGGCCCCGATCTCGATCGCGGACTGCATCGCGATCGGGAACCAGATCTCGGGGGCCGCAATGGTCTCGGTGCCGGAAAAACCATCCGGCGCCACGCCGATGACCTGGTAGCCGCGCCCGTTGACGATCAGATCGCGCCCGATCAGATCGCGCCGGCCGCCGAAGCGCTTGTGCCAGCTGTTGTAGCTCAGTACCGCGACCGGATGCGAGTCCGGCATGAGGTCGTCCGCGGTTCCGATCAGCCTGCCGAGCTGCGGGCGTACCCCCAGCGCGGCGAAATAGTTGCCGCTGACCAAGGTGCCCCAGACCCGTTGGTTGACGCCCGCATGGCTCAGGCTCACCGGAGCGAAGCGATAAGCGATCAAGTCCGCGAGGGTTCGATTCTGATCGCGCAGGTCGCGGTAGTTGGGATAGGAGAAAGTCGGGAAGCCGCGCTGCTGGCCGGCGTTGTTGAGCGCCACCAGCCGCTCGGGCGCGGCCACCGGCAAGGGGCGCAGCAGCGCCGCGTTGATGACGCTGAAGATCGCGCTGTTGGCGCCGATTCCGAGCGCCAGGGTAAGCACGGCGACGGCGGTGAAGGCGGGGTGCTTGCTGAGCATGCGCAGGCCGTAGCGCAGATCCTGCGCCAAGCGGTCGAGCCAGGCCCAGCCCCACATGTCGCGGGTCGTCTCGGTCACCGCGATGACGTTGCCGAATTCGCGCCGCGCCGCCGCCTCGGCTTGCTCGCGGCTCGCGCCGCGTTCGATCCGTTCGTGGATCGACTCCTCCAAGTGCGAGCGGATCTCCTGGTCCAGCTCTTGCTTCTGCCGCGGCCGCCAGAGCGGGACCTTCATCCTGCCGTCTCGCTTCCGGCCGCGTTCAGAACGCCGGCGACCGCGTCGCTGAAGCGCTGCCAGCGCGAGCGTTGGGTCAGAAGCTGCTTCCTGCCTTGGACGGTCAGGCGGTAGACCCGCACGCGCTGTTGGTGCTCGGAGGTTTTCCACTCCGCCGCGATCCACTTCTGGCGCTCGAGCCGGTGCAGCGCCGGATACAGCGAGCCGGTCTCGACCTGGAACAGCTGGTTGGAATTGGCCCGGATCGCTCGGCTGATGCCGTAGCCGTGCCGCGGCCCCCACTGCAGGGTCTGCAGGATCAGCAGATCGAGCGTTCCCTGCAGCAGCTCGATGCGGCTTTGGTAGCGCTGCTTGGCCGGCACCATCCCGTTGTACACCGCAGGGGTGTAGTTTGTCTACATCCACCGTACGGCGGCCGACACAGACGGGCGGGGACCAGCCCCGCCCCTACACCTC
>DASWHO010000087.1:0-10856 GCA_036398155.1 Acidobacteriota bacterium | reverse complement strand
CAAACGCGCCGACCTGGAGTTGGCGCGAACCTGGAGGGCGGCGACTCGGGCTGTGTTCCAACATTACATAAGCCGCGGCTATGCGGCGACCGATTTCAAGCGCGGCGCCGAGCGCGGCGTCTACCGGCTCGAGCGCGGCGGCGGCCGGTGAAAAAAACCGCCGCCGCGGCCTGGCAAGTAAACCGCGTCCACCGGTCGCAATGGGAGGAACAATGGTGCTGACCATGCTGATGTTGTACTGGCTCTCGACCGCAACTCAGACCGCGCCCACGGCGGCGGACTTGGTCCTGCTCGGCGCCAACATCTACACCGCCGACGCGCGGCGGCCCAAGGCCGAGGCCCTGGCGGTGCAAGGCGACCGCATCGTCGCGGTCGGAACCGCCGCCGAGATCGAGCCGTGGATCGGCGATCGCACCGAGCTCCTCAGCCTCGGGGGGCGCACCGTGCTGCCCGGTTTGATCGATGCGCACGCGCACCTGCCCGGTTTGGGCGAGGTGCTCGGCAGCATCGACCTGGTCGGCACGCCGGACTATCCGAGCGTGATCGCCATGGTGGCCGAGAAAGCGCGCGCGACCGAGCCGGGCGCCTGGATCTACGGTCAAGGTTGGGATCAGAACGATTGGCCCGAGAAGGAGTTTCCGCACCACCGGCCGCTTTCCGAAGCGGTGCCGGACCACCCGGTGCTGCTGGAGCGGATCGACGGTCATGCCGCGCTAGTGAACCGAAAGGCGCTGGAGCTGGCCGGCATCTCGCGCGCCAGCGCCGATCCGCCGGGCGGCAAGATCGTGCGCGGCGCGGACGGCGAGCCGAGCGGCGTCTTGATCGACAAGGCGGTCGGACTGGTGGGCCGGGTGGTGCCGGCGCCGACCGGCCAGCAGCGCCAAGAGCGGCTGCTCGCCGCGATGCGCGAGTGCGCCCGCCTCGGCCTGACCATGGTGCATGACGCCGGTATCGGCGCTGACGACCTGCAAGCCTACCGCGCGCTGCTGGAGCAAGGCCGCTTTCCGATCCGGGTCTACGCGATGGGCTCGGTCAGCGGCGGCATGTCCGACGCGGTGCTCGCCGCCGGGCCCGAGAGCGGCGAGCGCCTGATGGTGCGCTCGCTCAAGGTGGTGGCCGACGGCGCGATGGGCTCGCGCGGGGCGCTGATGAGCGCGGCCTACAGCGACGACCCGGGCAACTCCGGCCTCGAGACCTTTCCGCTCGACAGCTTGGACCAGCTATCGGCGCGCGCCCGCGAGCGCGGCATTCAGATGCGGGTGCACGCGATCGGCGACCTGGCCAACACCAAGACCTTGGACGCGTTCGCCGCCGCGCTCGACCGCGCGCCGCATCCCGAGCTGCGCTGGGCGATCGAGCATGCCCAAGCGGTGCGGCCGGAGGACATCCGGCGCTTCGCAAAGCTCGGCATCGTCGCGTCGATGCAGGCGACGCATGCCACCTCGGACGGGCCGTGGATTCCATCGCGCATGGGACCGGAGCGGGTGCCGTGGACCTACGCCTGGCGCCAGTTTCTCGACGCCGGCGTGCGGCTCGCCAACGGCAGCGATTTCCCGGTCGAGCGGGTGAGTCCGATGCTCGGTTTCTACGCCGCGATGACCCGCAAGGACCTGAATGGCAAGCTGCCCGCGGAGGGTTGGCGGCCAGAGGAGAAGCTCACGCCGGAGGAGACCTTGCGCAGCTTCACCTTGGAAGGCGCGTACCTCGCGTTTCGTGAGCACGATTTGGGCTCGCTCGAGGTCGGCAAGCTGGGCGACTTGGTGGTCCTGGACCGCGATCCGCTGGCCGATCCCGAAGCGGCTCTGAAGGCTCAGGTCCTGCTCACCGTGGTCGGCGGCCGCGTCGCCTATCGCTCCTCCGCGCTTTAGTCGGACGGACGGCGCTCTATCCGCCGCCGAGGTGCAGGGGCGTTCTAGCCATTGCGTTTGTGTGCGCACGGCATAGTGGGCGGTGGAGAGGGTGCCGGATGCAAGGCGCGCGACAGGAGGCGCGGGGGAGGCCCCCGCTCACAATGCGGGCGACGGAAGCGTACTTGAAGCTACGCTGGAGGAGCCCGAGCTAGCGCTGCTGCGTGGAAAGTGGGGGCACTCCCCCACACCCCCTGGCAGACGGCGCCCTATCCGCCGCCGAGCTACTACTACACGGACATCGGGGGCTTGCGATGCGCGTCAAAAACCACCTGCTGCCGCTGGCGCAGCTCGGGGTCGTGGAACCCGAGAATCTGGGTGGCCAGGGCCGCCAGGTTGATGCCGCATTCGGGCCGCGTCTGCAGAATGCGCTCGTAGCCGCGATCGGAGTCGAGCAGCCTGCGGATCAGGCCGTCGCGCGATGAGGGGCCGGTATCGCGCCGGCTGACCGCGAGCCCGATCTTGCCGCGGGCTTCGAGCGCGGCTTCGAAAGCATCGAGCGTGCGCAGCGAATCGTAGATGCAGCACAGCAGTGCCGGCTCGGGAGATTCACGGAACTGCTCCGCGATCTGCACTGGCACGCCGGTCTGTTGAAAGTACTCGAGCGCCTCCAGCGTGACCGCGTCGGCGCTGGCGGCACGCGCGGCGTGGAGCGCCTCCGACAGGGTGCGCTCCTGGTAGAGCTGCACCGAGCTATAGGGATGCGTCATCAGATGCATGCCGATCTCCAGCGCGGAGTCGAGCCGACCCGATGACGAAACGCCGGCGCTGTGTTGCACCGGCAACTGCAGCGCGCTGAGAGTGAACTCCTTGGCGCTGCGGCTGGTCGAGCCGAGCAGAAACAGCGTGCGTTCGTTATCGCTCTCGATCGTGTTGTTGTAACCCATATAGGTGTCGAGCAGGCCGGTCGCGTTCTCGCCGCCCAGCACCACGCAATCGTGGGGCCGCGATTCGTGATAGAGCTGGAGACAGCGCTGTTGATCGTCGAGGGTGGAGCCGACGATCAAGCGGTGCACTTCGACTCCGGCATGGCGCTCCGCCAAGGCTTGCTTGACCCGCTGCATGCATTGATTTCCGTATTCGAGCGCTGCCGGATCGCGTCGCTGCAGCAGCTCGCGATCGATGCCGCCGAGTCCGAGGCGACCCTCGAAGTAGGCCAGATCGGCGATCGATCCCAGAATCAGCGTCAGCCGGTGGCGCGCGGCGTTCATGACTCGATTATAGAGGCTATGGCCGCGGTTCGGAAAGCGCTTTCGTTTGCGGTTCCGGCTCGGTCCTCCGGCGCCGGGTGGGCTTGCGGTGCGGTTGCGGCCGCCGGTCGCCAGGCCGCGAGCGCGGCTGGGGCAGGCAGAGTCGGATGGTATAATCGCGCTTCGCGATGTCAAGCGCGATCCTGGTTCATCCGAGAACGCTGTCCGATGCCGAGCTGCTGGAACGGTGCGCCGATCATACGCTCGACGAGACGCTGTGGAATGAGCTGATTGCACGCTTTCATCGCCGGGTTTCGACCGTAGTCCTGCGGGTGTTGCACGCCGGCTCCGCCGCTGGCTTGATCGGGAGGCGGGAAATTCAGACTCAATGGCGCGATCTGGTTCAAGAGTTTTACGCCCGGCTGCTCGAGCGCGACTGCGCGGCGCTGCGGCGTTTTCGCGGCCCGGGTGAGGCCGGCGCCTATCTGGTGGCGATCGCCGCCAATATCGCGCGAGATTTTCTGCGCGCGTGGGCGCGGGGCGTCGCGGTGACAGGTTCGCTCGAATCCGAAGCAGGTGAATCCTCGTTGGCCGACCCCCGTCCGGGCGTTGCAGCGCCGGCGCTCGGAGCCGGGCCCGATGCAGCGTCCGCTTTGGTGGTCGAGGAGCTGCTGGCTCGGTTGGCGGCGCTGCTCGAGGGGCCCGAACGCCCGCGCAACTTGCTGCTGTTCAAGCTTCACTACGTCGACGGTATGACCGCCAGCGAGATCGCTCAACTCGATGGTGTGGAGCTGGAGACCTCGGGTGTACACTCGACCTTGGCGCGCATGGTCCGGCGGCTGCGAGCCTCGCTGCATACGGCCGTATCGGTGCCATGCCTCGAACCATGAGCAGGTTCCTCCGGTTCCGTCCCAGCGGCCCGCGCTGCCCGACCTTGCGCGAGTGGGCCGATCACGCCTTGGGTCAAGAGAGCCAGGAGCAACGCGAAGCTCTCGAGGCGCATCGACGGGGCTGCGCGATGTGCGACGATTTGGCGGCTTCGGTCGAAGCGCTGGTGCTCAAGCTGCCCGCGCCGCCGGCAACCTTGCCGCCGGAGGCGGCGGTCTCCGATTGTCCCTACGCGCGGCGGCTGCCCGAAATGTTCTTGCCCAACCTCCCGGGCCGGCAACGCGAGGAGCTGCAGCGGCATCTGGTCGAATGCTCGAGTTGTCGCGCCCGACTGGCCGAAACGGTGCGCCTGTCCAACCCGGAGCTGTCGGCGGAAGAAGCCGACTTGCTGGCGCAGCAAGGCGTTCCGAGCCTCCAGCAGCTGCGCCAACGCTCCGGCTCGAGGCGGCGCGCCGGGCTGCGTCCCGCGACCTGGGCGATCGCGGGTCTAGCGGCGGCCGCGGCCGTGGCGCTGCTCGCGGTTCAGTATCGCGCCGCACGTACTCCCGCCGCGCGAGCCACCGAGCTGATGGAACGCGTTTGGAGTCGGGAGCGCCCCCGGCCCGAGCGCCTCAGCGAGCTGCCGTATTCGCCGTACCGGCCGGTGCGCGGCGCGCAGAGCGGAAGGGATCTGGGTCGGATGATGGCGCTGCTCGAGCTCGAAGCCGCCGAGCAGCCGAGTGCGGAGAGTCTCCATGCCCTGGGCCGCTTCGCGTTGATGGCGAGGACCGAAGCGGCGTTGGCTCGCGCGGTGTCGGCCCTCGAACAGGCCGCGGCACTCGAGCGCGACCCGGCGATCTGGAATGACCTGGGCGCGGCGCGTCTGGCGACCGAGCAGTGGGAGCGAGCCGTCGAGGCGCTCGATAAGGCCTTGGAGCTCGATGCGAGCTATGCGCCCGCGCGTTTCAATCGGGCGCTGGCCTATGAGCAGCGCCGGCTTTGGATCGCGGCGCGGGACGAGTGGCAGGCCTACCTTCGGCTCGATTCGAGCTCGCCGTGGGCCGCCGAGGCGCGCCAACGGCTCGAGGATTTGAAACTTCGATCCGCGCCGCCGCAGAAACGCAGCATGGGCGATCTCTCTGCGCCGGAGGATCGAGCTCAGTTGGCGGCCCGCAACACGCTGACCCGCTATCTCGAGCTGCGACTGGAAACACCCGATCACCCCGAGCTGCGGCCGATGGAAAGCAGCTTGATTGAGCTTGCGGAACAGTCCAAGCGTCGTTGGGGGGACGGTTTCCTGGCCACCATACTGCCGCTCTACTTGAACGCGTCGCCCGCCGTTGCCGAGATTCTGCTTGCCGCCCGCCGCTTTCGAGATCAAGCCCACAAAACTTATCAGAACGACGATTGGCCTCGCGGCGTCGCCATGGCTGAGCAGGCGGCCGCGCTGTTCGAACAGGTGGGCGACGAGGCCGAAATGCTGGCTGTGCGCATGGTGCGATTGGATCACCTGCTCAACCTTTGGCGCTCCGAGGAGGTCATCGAAGCGGCTCCGAGGCTCTCCCAACGCGCCGCGGCGCTGGGCCTGCCGCGGTTGCAGGTCCACATCTTGTGTGCTTTGGCCACTGCGCACAAGTTGGGAGGTCACTGGTCCACCGCGCTCTCGATGTTTGACACCTCTTGGCGGCTCGCCGCTCGAGTCGAATATCGACGTGGACTCATTCTCGCTCAAGGTGGTCTCACCGGCCTGTACATCTCGCTCGGCGACCCGGCGAGCGCGGCGCAGATGATCGCCCGGAATCATCAGATTCCGGAGGACGTCTTCGATCCCCAAATGCGTGCCGGAACACACTACTTGATGGCAAAGTGCCTCAAAGCCCAGGGACGCCATCGCTTGGCTTGGCGGTTCGCTCGGCAGGCGGTGGCCGATTACTGGGCCATGGGCGGTCGGATCGAAGCGTTGGAGGGACAGGTTCTGGTGGGGCAGATCGCCGGTCGGGTCTGGGGAGCGGAGCGGGGTATCCGACTCCTGCGCGAAGCGGTGGCACGGCTCGATCCGGCCGAGAGCCATCTCGCGATGGTTCGGGCTTATCTCGGGCTGGCGGAGCTGGAGCTCGAGCGCGGGCGTGCGACTTCGGCGGTGGCCGCCCTGGCGCAGATCGATCCGCTGCTGCCTCCGGACCTCGGATTCGTCCACACCCGCGCGCACCTGCTCGAGCAGCGCGGGCGCGCCTATTTGGTGCAACGCCGCTGGCGCGAAGCCGAAGCCCGATTGGTCGAGGCGATGCGGATCGTCGAGTCCGAGTTGCCGCAGGTCGAGGAGGATTCGCTGCGCGGCGGATTCATGACCGATCACCTCGGAGTCTACGAAATGCTCCAGGAGGTCCGCGCCGTACACCTGAAGGATGCGGAAGGCGGATTCCAAGCCGCCGAGAGATCCAGAGCGCGGGCACTCTTGGCCTCTTTGGCCGGCGGGGCGCTGCTGCGGCGCGATCCTCGCGGTCTCGACCTCGCCGCCACCGGCGGCATCCAGCCGGCCGATTGGCGGCGGATCGCCGCGCACGTGGCCCCGAACGCGGCGTTGATCGAGCTGACCTTGCTCGACCACCAGCTCCTTGTGTGGCGCCTCCATCGCGGACGGATGACCCTCCGGGTTGTTCCACAGGAGCGCGAGCGGTTGCTGCAGGCGACCCGTCGGTTCCAACGATCGATTCTGGCAGAGCGCGATTCGGAAGCGTCCGGCCGCTTTCTGTTTCAGACCTTGTTGGCTCCCGAGCTGAGGAACTTGTCGTTCGACGACCTGTTGATCGTGGTGCCCGATCCTCGGCTCTCCAACCTTCCGTTTGCCGCCCTGGTCGATTCCGATGGACGCTATCTGGTCGAGCGGCATCCGCTGGTGGTGGCGCCGAGCGCCACCACCTATCTGCGCAGCCTCGAGCGATGGCAGCGGTTGACTTCGGACCCACAAACCATGCTGGCGGTCGGCAACCCCAGGGTTCGGGACGTTTTTTCCGCGGATTTGCCGGATCTTTCCCGGGCCGAGATCGAAGTGCTTCGCGCGGCCTCGAACTACGATCGAAGCGAGGTTCTGTTGGGGCCGGCTGCGACCTACGCGGCGATCCTGAGCCGGTTGCCGGGCAAACGGGTGGTTCATATGGCGCTCCATCATCTGCCGAACTATCGACAGCCGCTTTTGGGTCACCTGGTGGTAGCTCCCGACTCGGGTCCGGGACCGGCGGGACAGGGGATCCTGTATGCCCACGATCTGATTACAGCGCCGCTCGATGATGTCGGGCTGCTGGTGCTCTCGACCTGCAGCTCGGGGCGCGGCCGAGTGCTGGCCGGAGAGGGCAGCGTCTCGCTGGCCCGCCTGGCGGTGGCGCGCGGCGTTCCAACGGTCGTGGCCAGCCTATGGGATGCGGATTCCGAGGCCAGCGCCACGATGCTGTCCGATTTTCACCGCGCCTATGTCACCGAGGGCTTGCCGCCGGCACGGGCTCTCGCCAGTGCTCAGAGGAAATTTCTGAATCAGCCAGCGATTTTTCCCGATCGCCATCGTCTCCCAAGAGTGTGGGCGACTTTCACGACCTTCGGATACTCCGAGGCCGCGCCCGCAAAGGAGGTCGGTGACCGTGGGAGGATTGCAGCTGGTTTTCGTTTTCGGCGGGAACGTCCTGGTGATGTTGCACCAGCCCGGCGTAGTTCAGGTCGGATTGATGGAACCGCTGATTATGGTTCGTGATCAGTCCACCGCCCAGGTCGTGGCTCGATGGGACCGTCGAAGTCTTGCGCGCCTGGACCAAGAACCCGTGCAAATCGATTTGGTATTGAGCGGCACGCCGCTGCCGCTCTGGTTCGATACGTCCGATACGGATCGGAACTTCGGCCTGTTTCCCTCGTTTCGTCAGATCCTGCCGCAGGGTGCACCGTTCGAGCTGCGCCGGGAGCGTTTGGCAGCAATACTGACCTTCACCGGGGGATCGTTCTACGCTACCCAAGTGCCGGAAGGGGTGGTGGAATTCAGGACCCTGGCCGGGCAAGTGCCGACCTACCGGGGCCGCTCTGCGGTCGAAATCGCAGCCCGATTTGAGCTCAAGACGGGGGTGCACGCCGTCTTGCGGGTTCGGGACAGTTCAGAGATTCTCTATCGTTTCGAAGACCAAGGTAGTTACCTGATCGAGGTGCACAACGGCGGCAGCGAAGCATTCTCACGCCTGTACGACGCGGTCTCGGTTGCCATGAGTGATCAGACCGAACCGTTCGAGCTCTCCGGCCCCACCACCCGAGATCCGGATGATCGGGGGAGGGGAGGATCGTATCCCTGAAGGAAGGCATGGAACGCGGCGAGCAAGAGCCCCGGATCGATTGGGTAACCGAGCGCTGGCAGCAGCTTGGCAGTGAGGCGGTCGAGGTATCCAACCATCGGACCAAGATCTTGATCGCCGAGGACGAGCACGCCGTCCGCGAGACGCTGGCGGCGCTGCTCGAGGCCAAGGGCTTCGCGGTGGTCACTGCCTCCGATGGCGACGAGGCGCTGGCCGCGGTCGCCGAAGAGAAGCCCGATCTGGTGCTGCTCGACGTGCTCATGCCGCGCTGCGACGGCTACGAAGTCTGCCGCGCGATCAAGAGCCGGCCGGAGACTCGCTTGCTGCCGGTGGTTCTGGTCACCGGGCTCCAGGAGGTCTCCGATCGGGTGCAAGGACTGGAATGCGGCGCCGACGACATCCTGACCAAACCGGTGCACAGCGCGGTGCTGCTGGCTCGCATTCGGTCGCTGCTGCGGCTCAAGCGCTTCGTCGACGACCTCGAGAGCGCGGAGACCGTGCTGTGCTCGCTGGCGCTGAGCATCGAGGCCAAGGATCCGTATACCGAAGGGCACTGCGAGCGGCTGTCGAAGTACTCCGAAGCGTTGGGCCGCCGCCTCGGGCTGCCGGAGGAGCAGTGCCAGGCGCTGCGGCGCGGCGGCTTTCTCCACGACATCGGCAAGGTCGCGGTGCCGGAGTGGATCCTGCTCAAGCCCGAGCCGCTGACTCCGGAAGAGCGGCGCATCTTGGAGCGCCATCCGGTGGTGGGCGAGCGCATTTGCGCGCCGCTGAAATCCTTCCGGCACACCCTGCCGATCATCCGCCATCATCACGAGCGGCTCGACGGCGGCGGCTACCCCGATGGCCTCGAAGGCGATCAGATTCCAATCACCGCGCAAATCCTCCAGCTGGTCGATATCTACGATGCGCTGACCAGCAGCCGGCCGTACCGCGGCGGCCTGGCCCCGGCGCAGGCGATTCGGCTTCTGCATCTGGAGGTTCAGCGCGGCTGGCGCGACGGCCGGTTGTTGGATGAGATGGCCGCGATGCTCCGCGAAATCTCCTAGCCCGGCGGCGGATAGGGCGCCGTCTGCCGGGGGGTGTGGGGGACAGCCCCCACTCTCGATGCCCCTGGGCTCACTCGGCCTCCTCCAGCGTACCTTCCAGTACGCTTCCGTCGGCCTCGCTTCGCCCGCCTAGCAGCCGGCACCCTCTCCACCGCCCACTCTGCCGTGCTGGCACACCTTCCAAGCTCGAGCAAAGGCCGTAAGCCCGGCGGCGGATAGGGCGCCGTCTGCGTCAAACCACGTCATCCCGGCGGAAGCCGGGATCCAGTGCCGCCGGATGGATTCCGGCCGCGCCGGAATGACTCCTGGGGGCGCTACAATCGGTCTCGATGGCGAGCTCGCCAATGCGATGGATCGGCGGCGCCGGGCTGCTGGTGGTCGCGAGTCTGAGCGGATGCGGCCGGCCGGCGCCGCCGCCGCCCGCTCCGGCGCCGGCTCCTCCGGCGCCGACCCTGCTGCGGCCGATCGATGCCGGCCAGCTGCCGCGCTTGACCGACGATCTCGACGCCGCTTCGCTGCGGAGGGCGCTGCGCGCCTCGTTGAGCCACCTCGGGCGTTTGGCGCCGGAGCACTCCCTGAGCCTGGGCGAGACAAAGATTGCGGCTCAACGCGTGCGGCGCTCGCTGCTGCGTTTCGATCAGCTTCTGACTCGGACGCGCAGCTTCGCCGAGCTGCAAGGCGCACTGGCGCGTGAATTCGTCATCCACCGGGTGCAGGAGTCCGCTGACGCCGGCGCTGGCGGCGAACCTCCGGTGCTTTATACCGGTTACTACGAGCCGATCTTGCCCGGCCGGCGCCGCGCCGATGCGACCTACCGCTATCCACTCTACCGGCGCCCGGCCGATCTGCTGGAGCTCGAGCTCGGCGAGTTCGTGGCCCGGCTGGCCGGCGAGAAGCTGGTCTACCGGGTCGCCGACGGCCGGGCCCAGCCCTACTACAGCCGCGCCGACATCGAACGGCGCGGCGCGCTCGCCGGGCGCGGGCTCGAGCTGATCTATTTGGAAGATCCGGTCGAACGCTTTTTTCTCCAGATCCAGGGCAGCGGCGCGATCCGACTCGAGGACGGCGTGCTGCAGCGGGTCGGCTACGCCGCCAGCAACGGGCGACCTTACACCAGCGTCGGCCAGCTGTTGATCCAGGACGGCGTGCTGCCAAGGGATCAGGTCTCGATGCAGCGGATAAAACAGGCGTTTCGCAGTCAGCCGCAGCGGATCGCCGCGTACCTCGAGCGCAACGAGCGATTCATTTTCTTTCGCGAGGTCGAGCGCGGCCCGATCGGGTCGATCGGCGAGGTGCTGACCGCGGGTCGCTCGCTGGCGGCCGATCCGCGGATCTTCCCGGCCGCCGCGCTCGCCTACATCCGCGTCCCGCGCCCCGAGCTGCGCCCCGACGGCACGATCGGCGCCGGCGCGCTGATCGAGCGCTTCGCCTTCATCCAAGACAGCGGCAGCGCGATCGTCGGGCCGCAGCACATCGACCTGTTCTGCGGCACCGGCGACCCGGCCGGCGCGCTGGCTGGCC
>DASWHO010000086.1:0-2729 GCA_036398155.1 Acidobacteriota bacterium | reverse complement strand
CGGCCGCAAGGCGTCATGAAGCGCGGAGGCACCATCGATGTAGGGGCGGGGCTGGTCCCCGCCCGATGACGGGCGGCCGCACGCGCCTCCCGCGCTCGAACCAATGACCACGCGTCCAATCACCGAAACCCAACGCCTCCTGCGCGACGTCGGACGCCGAGTCCGCCGCCTGCGCGAGCGGCGCACCCTGAGCCGTGAAGCTCTGGCCCGCAAGGCCGGCTTGAGCCCGCGCTTCCTCGCCGGCCTCGAGAACTACGGCGACAACATCTCTCTCGAACGGCTCGCGGCGCTGGCCCGCGCGCTCGAGCTGCCGATCGCTCAACTGCTGCCCGAGCCGGATGCCGAAGCCGAACCGGCGGCGCGCCCCGCCGAGCCTCCGGTCATCGCCCTGCTGGGGGTTCGCGGCGCCGGCAAGAGCACCGTAGGAGCCGCGCTGGCCAAGCGTCTCGACCTGCCGTTCCACGAGCTCGACGACTCGATCGAAGCGCAGGCCGGCCTGGGGCTGGCCGAGATCTTCGCGGTCCACGGCGAGCACTACTACCGGCGGCTCGAGCGCGAGACGCTGCGCCGGCTGCTGGGCAAAGGCGAGCCCGCGGTTCTGGCGGTGAGCGGCGGCCTGGTCACCGACCGCGAGAGCTACGACCTGTTGCGCGAGCGCTGCACCACCGTTTGGCTCAAGGCCCGCCCGCAAGATCACTGGCAGCGCGTGGTGCGCCAGGGCGACCGCCGGCCGATGGCGGCGAGCCCCCACGCCCGGGCCGAGCTCAAGGCCCTGCTGGCAACGCGCGAGCCGCTTTACAAACAGGCCGCGCTGACCATCGACACCTCCGCGGCGCGCTCCGCGGCGCAAGTGGCGGCCGCCGTGCTGCGCGGCCTGCGCCGTGCCGGAATCATCGACCAGCTCTCCGCCGCCTGAGATGTCGCGGGCTCACGACTGTTGCGTCCGACCGCCGCCGAGCGGCCGATTCGAGCGCTCACTCCAGGACCCTTACCTTGGAGGCCCCGCCGCCGGCCGGCCCGGTCGCGATCACCAGACCGAAGCGTTGCGCCCAGACGTCATAGTCGGAATCGGCATCCAGGTAGCTGCTCCAGACGATCAAGAAGGAACCCGAGGGACCGCCGGAAGCCGCCGGATAGAATTGAGTCCCCGGGGTGAAGGTGTTGACCTGAAGCTCGCCCCCGTGCGGCGCGCCGATGCTGTCGAACTGCTGAGCGAAAATGCCCAGACCGTCGCCGTCCTGATCGAGGCTCCCCCAGGCGACCACGAAGTTGCCGGCGGCATCGCGCGCCACGGCGGGTTGGATCTGGATCGAGGTCGTATAGCTGTTGATTTGGAATTCGGCGCCCGACATTCCGCCCAGGCTGTCGAAGCGCTGGCCGAAGATGCCCCACAGGCCGCCGCCGTCCTGGTAGGCGCTCTGCCACACGACCATGAAGTTGCCGGCCGCATCCATCGCCACATCCTTGTCGTACTGGGAGCTGATCGTGTGGCTGTTGACTTGGAATTCGGCGCCCAATGCGCCGCCCATGCTGTCGAAGCGCTGGCCGAAGATGCCGTTGTCGCTGCCGTCCTGGTTCTCGCTGTTCCAGACCACCACGAAGCTGCCCGAGGAGGCATCGTGCGCGATCGCGGGCCGGCGCTGGCCGGCCGTGGTGTGGCTGTTGATCTGGAACTCACCGCCCAGCTTCAGACCCAGACTGTCGAACCGCTGGCCGAAGATGCCCAGGGAGTCGCCGTCCTGAGCGCTCTCCCACACCACCACCAAGTTGCCCGCAGTATCGCAGGAAACATCCGGGATGCGCTGCTGATTGGCGGTGACGCTGTTGATCTGGAACTCGCCGCCCAGCTTCATCCCCAGACTGTCGTAGCGCTGGCCGAAGATCCCCAGCAGGTCGCCGTCCTGAAAATAGCTGTGCCAAACCACGACGAACTTGCCCGCCGGATCGTGAGCTACGGCCGCGGAGCTTTGGTCGGTAGCGGTTTCGCTATTGACCTGGAATTCGGCTCCTTGACTCATACCCGAGCTATCGAACCGCTGGCCGAAGACGCCACTGCCGCTCGAATCCTGAACGTTGTCGATCCAGACCACCACGAAGTTGCCGGCGTCATCTTGCGAGATCTCGGCCCCTGACTGGGTGCCCAAAGTGAAGCTGTTGACCCTGAACTGGGGCCCAACCGGGCCGGCGGCGCCAAGCGGGGCGGCCGACCCGAGCAGCAGCGCCAGAGCGGCTGCGGCATGGTGCCCCACATTCCACCCATCCGAGGCAGTCATAGACCCTCCTTTGAATAAGAGGTTCCCGATCGCCCCGCCTTGTTACAGACAAAGCAGCATTCCCCGAGCGAGGGGGCGACCGAGCAAGGTGGTCGGTTTTGGGCGTATATTCAAGAGCCGTATGAGCGAGACCGAATCCTCCTCCAGCTTCGTGCCGCCGCCGCCGCGGGCGGTGCGGGTCGGCGCGTACCTCGGGCCTAAGGAACAATTCCTAATCCTCTTCGGCGGGATCTGGGCACTGGTCGGGCTCGGACTCGCGATCGGCTTCACCCTCGGCGGCGGCAACCCGATCGACGATGTGATCCTGGATCTGCGCTCGGCGCCGGCCGAGGCCGAATCGCTTCGGGTTACCCCGACCGGCTCCAGCGCCAACAATCGCCCGGTCTACCGGATCGAGTTCGAGTTCCGCGATCAGGCCGGGACCACGCACAGCGCCCGCTGCATCAGCAGCGACCC
>DASWHO010000085.1:0-11414 GCA_036398155.1 Acidobacteriota bacterium | reverse complement strand
GGCACGCAAAGCGGTGGAACTCTCCGCCGCGCCCCGGCGCCCCCTGGCAGATGGCGGCAGATCCGCCGCCTAGCGACCAGGGGGCCAGATTGGGCCCAAGACATAAAGCCGCGGCACCGGTCCGATCAGCCGGGACGGCCTTGATCCGGCGCGCTCCAGCTCGATGCCATAGTGGCCGGCCGGCGCGGTCGGAATCGAGCGGTCCTCGACCGGCACCAGCGGCAGCGCGGCGATTCGACCGATCCGGATCCGAGCCGGTCGATCCGGCTGCCGAAACGCAACTCGCTCCCCGACCCGCGGATCACGAAAGCGATAGCTGAGGCGATCGGCCAGCGCCCAGCGCGGCTCGCCTTCCGCTTCGGTCCTGAGCGGCGTGGCCACGAAACTCCAGGCCAGCGCCATCAGCGCGGCGCCGAGCAGGACTTCGCGCACGCTTCGGAGTATCGGGGTCATCGCCGTCCTCCAGGTCTCACAGAGATACCAGGAGCGGAAGCAGCTTGCGCAGCGCGCGCCCGCGGTGGCCCAACCGGTCCTTGAGCGCCGCCGGCAGCTCGGCGACGGTCCGGCCGCCGCCGCCGTCGATCATGAAGACCGGGTCGTAACCGAAGCCGCGGCGGCCGCGGGGCGCGCCGGCGATCCGCCCGTGACAGGAGGCCTGCCGCGTCCAGTGTCCGCCGCCGGGCAGCGCCAGGCAGACCGCGCACACGAAGCGAGCGCGCCGGTCGCCGCCGGTCCGGCCCAGGAGCCGCAGCACCGCGGCATTGCGGCCCGCCACGGTCGGCCGCCAGCGATTCGAACGCAGGCCCGGCCGGCCGCCCAGCGCGCGCACCTCCAAGCCGCTGTCGTCGCCCAGCGCCGGCAGGCCGGTGATGGCCGCCGCCGCCAGCGCCTTGATCCGGGCGTTGGCGCGATAGGTCGAGCCGTGCTCGGGCGGCATCCGCGCCAGCTCCCGCTTGCCGAGGCTGCGAACCTTGAGCCGCATTCCGCGCAACAGGCGGCGCAGCTCGAGCAGCTTGCCGCGGTTGCCAGTGGCGATGACCAGACGTGGCGGTGGTGGATCTGCCGCCGCTGGTCCGGCCCCGGCTTCTCCTGTGGCATGTAGGGGAGGGGCTTGTCCCCTCCCGCGGGCGGGGGCAAGCCCCGCCCCTACAGCGCTCGCAGCCGCAGACGCCGCTTCGGGCTCCCTCATCCAGGGCTCGGCGGGCGGCTCTGCGGTTCGACCCACTGCCAGTCCGGCACCAGCGGCCGAGAGAGGTCGAGATGACCTGCCAAGGTGTCGATCTCGCGCCCTTCGACCAGGAGCTGAACCCGCCGGACCTCCGGGAAATTCAGCGCCAAGGTGTCGACCAGGGCGTAGATCGTCTCGATCTCGCCGCGCGAGCCCCCGGCGTGGTTGGCTTGGATCTCGCGGGTGAAATCCACGTAGAGCGTGCCCCCCTGGGCCAGATAGACCTCGCGCAGGCGGGTGCCCGGCGGCAGCGGCGAGCCGCCGTCGCTCTTGGGCCCCTGGATCAACGCCCAGACCACCTGCTTGGCCTGACTGGTCAAGCTATGGGTGCGAAAGATGGTGTGGTCCTGCGCGGCGAGCAGCCCCGAATCTTCCGCAGCGAACAGCAGTCGGATCGTGCGCCGGTTCTGACTCGGATCGACGGCGGCGCCGGGCTCGGCAGCCGGCTCGGGGTCCGCCGCTGGTTCGCGCGGCGGCGCGGCGCAGCTCAACCAGGCCGCGACGCCGGCCGAGCTCAAGCCGGCTGCGATCCGACGCGCGCGCTGCGGCATCGAACGATCACCTGCCGGACGCCTGCGACAGCGAGCCGCTGTAGCGATCGACGCGCTGCTTGTATTCCAGGATGCTCTCGAACAGCGCGTCGGCCAGCTTCTGCTGGTAGCTCGAGCTGAGCAGTTTGCGCTCTTCGGCCGGGTTGCTGATGAAGCCGACCTCGACCAACACCGCCGGCATGGTGGCGCCCTTGAGCACCAGGAAACGGCCCTGCTTGACCCCGCGGTCGGGCAGCGACAGCGCTTGATTGAAGTTGCGCTGGATCACGTCGGCCAGGTCGCGGCTCTCGCGCAGGTACTCTTTGTTGGCTAGCTCCCACAGCAGCATGGAGATCTCGTCGCCGCCCGGCGCGCCGGCGTTGGACAGCCCCATGGTGTTGTTCTCCAGCGCCACCAGCGCGCGGGTCTCCTCGTCGACCCCGCTGTCGGAAAGAAAGTAGGTTTCGGCGCCGCTGATGTTGCGCCCGTGGAAGGCGTTGGCGTGGATGCTGATGAACAGATCGGCCTGACGGTTGTTGGCCACTTCGGCGCGATAGGTCAGCGGCACCTCGATGTCGCGGTCGCGAGTCAGAATCACCTCGAGACCCAACTCGTTCTCCAGCCGCCGCTGGAGCCGCCGCGCGATCGCGAGGCAAATGTCTTTCTCGAACGTCCCGCCGGGGCCGCGCGCCCCGATCTCGCTGCCGCCGTGACCCGGATCCAACACCACCCGCTGCACGCCGGTCCGCGTGCCGGCGCGGGCCGCGACCCGTTGCGCCTCCGGCGGCGCCGCGGCGCCCGGCTCGGGCTCGGCCGGAGGCAACGGCTCGGGCATCGGCCCGCTTTCACGGGAGGGGACAAGCCCCTCCCCTACATGGATCGGGCGCTCGGAAGCGCTGGCGGGCGCGGGCTGAAGCGCCGGCAGGCGCTCCACTGCCCGAGCCGGCGCGGCGCCCGGCGGCGGGGTCGCAGGCGCCGAATCCGGGGCAGTCCGGCGATAGAAATCGACCACCAGCCGGGGCGGGCTTTCGAGCGCAAAGGCTTCGTAGCGCTCGAACTCCGGTCCCACCGTGACCTCGATCTGGCCGGTGAAGCGCCCGTTCTGGATCCGAAGCGATTGTACGATCGGATCGTCGATCACGCGTTGCTGAAACGGAAGATTCAGTCCGTCGCGGAAGATCTGGATGCGGACCGAGCCGGCTGCGGCGACGACGTCGTACTGCGGCGTCTTGGCGGTCCGCAGCACCAGCCGGGTGTACTCGGGATGCCGGCCGATGGTCAGCTCTTCCGCTCCGACCCGACCGCCGGCCAGCGCGACCACCAGCGCCGCAGCGGCCCAGCGTCGCGCGGACGCCGCCAGCAACGATCGAGCCGCGCACGCGGCGCGGATCGGCACGATTCCGGGGCAATTGGGGTTCGCAAGCACTGTCGAATCCGTGCGCTGACAGCTGGTTCCAGAGTACCAAAGGATGGCAGCGTAGGGATACCCCTTTGCTCAGGATCGCTCCGGGAGATATGCCCGAGGGAAACCGAGGCGGCGACGTCGTGTCCCATCGGGTGCCGTGGACAAGCTCTGCTCTGCCCACGGACGCCGCCGGGCTACTCCTCGCGCAGGGCTCTTATGGGGTCAATTCGAACCGCCCGCAGCGCCGGCAGCGCGCTCGCGATCAGGACTGTCGCGAACATCAGCGCGCAGAGCCCGGCGTAGATCGCGGGATCGGTCGCGGTCACCCCGTAGAGCTGGCTCTCGAGCAGGCGGCTGAGAGCGAGCGCGCCGGCCAGGCCGGCAGCGATCCCCAGCGCCGCCAGCGACAAGCCGCTGCGCAGCACCATCCCGATCACCGCCGCGCGCCCGGCCCCGAGGGCGACGCGGATGCCGATTTCTTTGGTCCGCTGCGAGACCAGGTAGGACAGCACCGCGTACAGGCCGCTGACCGCCAGCAGCACTGCCAGGCTCGCGAACACGCTGAGCAGCGTGGTCAAGGTGCGGCTGCCGCCATCCATGTTGTCCAGCATCTGGCGCATGGTCATGACGAAGTACACCGGCATCGAGCGATCGATCGCGCGCACCTGGCGTTCGACCGCGCCGAGGAAGCTGAGCGGCGCGCCGCGGGTCCGCAGCACGATCGACATGCTGGTCACGGCCGGATCCTGGGCCAGCGGCAGGTAGACGATCGGATGCGGCAGCGGCGGGCTCTGGGCGCTGCGGACGTCGCCCACGATCCCGACCACACGGCGCGAAACGCCCGCGCCGTCGAGCAGGGTCAAGCTCGCCCCGATCGGATCGCGCTCGCCCCACAGCCGCTGCGCCATCGTGCGACTCACCAGCGCGACGTTGGGCGCGCCGGCGACGTCGCGATCGTCGATGCTGCGGCCGCGCAGCAGCGGGATTCGCATCGCCTCCAAGAATCCGGGGGTGGCGCGGCGCACCAGCACCCGCGGCTCGGTTCCCGGCTCGAGCGCCGGTCCGGCGTCGAGGGTCGCGGGCACTTCCCCGAACACCGAGAAAAACGGCATGAATTGAGCCGCGCCGACGGCCTCCACCCCCGGAATGGTGGCGACTCCTTCCACCACCTTGCGATAGAAGGCCTCGCGCTGCGCCCCCTCTTCGTAATCCGGACCTCGGGTCGAGACCCTCAAGGTGAGCATGCTGCGCGGATCGAATCCCGGGTCGAGGCCTTGCAGGCGATTGAACGAGCGGATCGTCAGACCGGCGCCGATCAGCAGCATCAGCGACAGCGCCATCTCCCCAACCACCAGCGCGCCGCGCAGGCGCCGTTTGCCGCTGTCGGCGCTGAGCCGTCCCGCTCCGCTGCGGAGCGCGGATTCCAGATCAAGCCGCAGCGCCTGGGCCGCCGGCGCCAGACCGAACACCAGTCCGGTGAGGATCGAGATGCCGAACGTGAACAGCAGCACGCTTATGTCGATCGGGAAATCGAAGCTCGGCACCCCTGGACCGCGCGGAAGCAACCGGGGCAGCGCCGCGCTGCCCCAATAGGCCAGCAGCAGCCCCAGCGTTCCACCGAGCAGGCCGAGCACCACGCTCTCGGTCAGTAGCTGGCGCACGAGCTGCGCCGTGCCCGCGCCGAGCGCGCGGCGGATGGCGATCTCGCGATGGCGCTCCAGCGCCCGGGTCAGCAGCAGGTTGGCGACGTTGCCGCAGGCGACCAGCAGCACGAACACCACCGCGCCGAACAGCAGCAGGATCCCGGGCCGCGCGCGCCGGGTGATCGGCTCGGCGAGCCCCGTGACCTTTGCGACGATCGCACTGTGGGTGTCGGGGTACTGCTCCGCCAGGACGGTCGAAATCCTTCTCAGCTCGTCGGCGGCCTGCTCCAAGCGCACGGCCGGCTTGAGCCGGGCCATGACCAGATGGCCGCCGTCGGTCCGATCGAGCCCGCCTTCGGGCAGGGCCAGCGGAATCCAGGCCTGGGGCCGGACGTCGAGGCCGAACAGCGGATTGAAATGCTCCGCCGGGATCACCCCCACGATCTCGAACGGCCGGCCGTCGAGCTCGGTGCTCCGGCCCACGATATCGGGATCCGCGCCGAATCGGCGCTGCCAGAGCTCGTAGCTCAGCAGCATGACCGCCGGGCCGCCAGCGCGATCTTCGTCGGCGCGGAAGGTGCGCCCCAGCAGCGGTTGCACCCCCAGGGTCTCGAAATAGCCATGGGAGATCTCCCGCATCAGCGGCGTATCGCCGTCCTCGAAGCTGGTGAGCGTGAACGATCGGTTGCGGCCGGCCACCAGGCGTTCGAAGGAGCGGCTCAGCCGGCGCCAATCGGAGAAGCTGCCCTGGGAGGCGAAGCGCCAGTTGTCCGGAGCAGCCGGATCGACCTCCCAGATGCCGACCAGGCGGCCGGAATCCTTGAACGGCAGCGGCTCCAACAGCAGCGCGTTGACCACGCTGAACATGGTGCTGGTCGACCCGATCGCCACCGCGATCGCCGTGACCGCGACCAGAGAGATTGCGGGACGCTGGCGCAGCATCCGCCAGCTGAATTTCAGGTCAACCCACCATCCTTGCATCCTTCGATCCCTCCGCTCCCATCCGTCCCAGCGACGGACGGACGCATGCCCCCTGTAACGTGCTCGAGCCGCCGAGCGTTCCCCCGCGGCGCGTGGCAGCTCTCACAGGTTCCCCTGACATCGGGCAACCTGGCCCGAAATCGGGTGGCATGGGCGGCCGAAGGGCGCCCATGGACGAGCCGTGCAACCGGGTAAGATGGTCGGCGCGCGCGGCGCACGTTCCAGGGTGCACCCAGCTCATGTGGTACCCTCAGTCAAAAGCCGCGCTGCGGCGCCCGCCGCCGAGACACCCATGGAGTCGGCCCTTCGAGCCCGGAGCCAAGGTCGCGCGGAGCCCTTCGCGCCGGCCTACCGGCGCCTGCCGAGCGGAGAGCTGCGCTCGCGGGCGGCCCGCGCCCTGGCGCGGCTCGCCGACTGCCGCATCTGCCCGCGCGACTGCGGCGTCGATCGCCTGCAGGACAAATGGGCGGCGTGCAAGACCGGCCGCCACGCCGCGGTTTCGAGCTATTTTCCCCACTTCGGCGAGGAGGACTGCCTGCGCGGCTGGAACGGCTCGGGCACGATCTTCTTCTCCCACTGCAACCTGCGCTGCGTGTTCTGCCAGAACTACGACATCAGCCAGGCGCTCAAGCCGGGGCACGCGCCCGCCGGCGTGACCGCGGAGCAGATCGCGGCGATGGCGCTCGAGCTGCAGCGGCGCGGCTGCCACAACATCAACTTCGTCACCCCGGAGCATGTCGTTCCGCAAGTGATCGAGGCGCTGGCCCTCGCGACCGAGCGCGGCCTCCGGCTCCCGATCGTCTACAACACCAGCGCCTACGACTCGCTCGACAGCATCGCGCTCTTGGACGGGATCATCGACATCTACATGCCCGACTTCAAGTACTGGTCCGCCGAGCGCAGCGCCAAGTACATGAAGGCGGCCGACTATCCGCAAGCCGCGCGCGCTTCGATCCGGGCCATGCACCGGCAGGTCGGCCCGCTCCTATTGGATGAGAACGGCTTGGCCCGGCGCGGCCTGCTGCTGCGGCACCTGGTGATGCCCGGTGGCCTCGACGAAACCCGAGCGATTCTCGAGTGGGTCGCGCGCGAGCTCGGCACCGACACCTACGTCAACCTGATGGACCAGTATCACCCGGCCGGCCGAGTCGATCGCGATCACTGTCCGGAGATCAACCGGCGCCTGGACTGCGCCGAATTCGAAGCCGCCCTTGCGATCGCCCGCGGGCTCGGCCTCCAGCGCCTCGACACCCGCCGCCAAATATAGTCTTTGCCCCGCCGGTCCAGGCCGAGAGACGAAAGCCGCGGCCCGGCCGGCCCGTGCGCGGACAGCTTCTGCGAAGGACGTCAGCGGACGCGCATAGGCACGAGTTACAAAGCGAGCGCGGCTCCGCTCGCGCGGCCGCTGCCGAGGCGCGCGCTCGGGGCCATGGCCTGTGATCGGCGCGCGCCGTTCCGGAGCAGGAGCTGTCCGCGCACGGGCCGGCCGCGCAGACTTGGCTCAGCGGTAGACCCGATTCCAAAGCGTGATCTCGGTGGTCCAGCCCTGCTCCTGGCGCTTCTTGAACGAGGCCCGGAGGTGCGGCGTGGCCTTGTGCTCCTCCAACGCCTCAGGATTGCGCCACACCTCGTAGCGCATGAACTCGTTCTTCTTCACCGGTGATTGGTAGAGATCGTAGGTGATGTTACCGGGCTCGGCGCGGGTCGGCGCCTCCAGCGCCAGCAGCTCGCGCTTGAGCTGGTCCTCCTTGCCCTCCAGGCCGCGAATGAAGGTCACCGCGGTCAGCAGCTCCTCGCTCGGCATGGTCGGACCCGACGCGCTCGCCGCCGGCCCTTTCAGCTCCACCAGAATCCCGTGCGCATCGGTCGCGCCGATGTTCTCGGACGCGTGCGTGACCGCCTCGCTGAACAGCACCTCGCCGTCGCGGGTCTCGCGGATCGCGGTGCGGCCGTCGGGAAAGGTGAAGCGGATTTTGAACCCGGTGATCACGTAGACCACATGCTGCCGGTGGGTGTGGGCAGTCTCCTTGGCGCCCTGCTTGAGCTGAAAGTCGATCACGCGCACCCGATCGTTCTCGAGCAGCAGCTTGTAGTTCTCCGGGTAGAGCGCCAGCGGATCTTGCGCCCAAGCGCTGCCGAGCGCGGCCAGGGCCACCACGGTCATGACGATTGATCTTCGGCCAGACATCACTGTTCCTCCTTGGCAAAAGGGAATTGGACTGAAGCGGCTGGATCGTAGCCGCGACCAACGGCACGACGCCGCAGCCTGATGACTCGCCTACTCGGATGCCGACTTCGGATTCGGAGTTTCGTCGGCTCGTCGGGCCACTAGGGGGTTCGACAGGGTCGTTCCGCTCGATACAGAGCCAAGTTGGCTGCCAATCTGGCCTCGAGCTCTTTCGGTCCGGTGTCCCGTACGGCGTTCAAGGCGTTCTCCTGCAGCTTGACCGCCTCCGCAAATCGCCCGACCTCGGCCAATGCCATCGCCAGAATCTCGGCATTCTGCAGCGAGCGCTCCTTCCGAACCAATTGATCGGCGAGCTTGAAAGCCCGCTCGCCATCGCGAACGCTATCGTCGGGGCAAGCCGCCAAGAGCCGGACCAGAGTATTCCCGAATAACTGGCTATCGGGCTGCTCGGCGAACGCCTGTTCGAGCGCGGCGGCGGCTTCCGGCCAACGCTGCGTGCGAACCAGGGCAACTCCCAAACCGTACCGGGCCACAGAATTGGCGGGGTCGAGCTCGAGCACGTTTTGGAAGTGTTTCGCGGCCGGCCCGGTCTCACCCAAGCGCAGCAGAGCGTTGGCCAAATTGAAGTGTGCATCCTTGAGCTCAGGTTGGATGGAGAGAGCCTTTCGATAATAGGTGGTCGCCTCCGCGTCGCGCCCGCGCTGCGCCAGCAGCGTACCGTATGTGAGGTTCGCCTGGAGGTTGTCCGGATCGAGGGCCAGCGCCTGTTCAAGCTGCCGCAGCGCTGCTTCGACGTTTCCTGAACGCGCCAAGGCTGCCGCCAGATTCCCGCGCGCCCTGGAGCTGTCCGGATTGGCCGCGACCGCTTGCTTGAACTCCTCGACCGCAAGCTCGAATTCGCCGCGCACGAAGGCCTCGTTGCCCCTTTGACCGTGGACCAGCTCGCCGATCGTCGCCTCGCGGGCATCCTCGATCAGCGGGTCTTCCAGCGGGGCCTCGGTCGCCCCTCTGCGCCCCAAGTATTCCGCGGCTCGCCGCATGTCCCCCAGGCCGCGGAAAGCGAGTCCCAGCGGGTAGTGAATCGCCGACGCTTGCGGCGCCAAGCCGAGCGCGCGTTCGAGCAGCTCGGCGGCGCGGGCATAGTCCTTGCGCTCCAGGGCGAGCCGCCCCAGCTCGACGTAGGCGGCCGCCAGGTCCGGCCGCTGGGCCAAGACTTCGCGCAAGAGCTTTTCGGCCCGCTCCACGGGGCGCTGCCGCAGATAGACACGCGCCAGGTGGATCGCGGTCGGCAGGTAATCGGGCTTGAGCTGCCAAGCCCGCTCGAAGCGCTCGATACTGCTCGACAGGTCCGCTAGTTTCAGATCGACATGCCCGAGATAGTATGGCCAGCGAAAATCCTGTGGTGCCAGCCGCTGTGCGTTCTCCAAGCAGGCGCGAGCCGCCTCCGGGAGATCGTGGGAGAAGTAAAGCACGCCCTGGTTTCCGAACTGGCTCGCGAGCTCGGTAGGATCGCCACGCTCCGCGATCATCCGATCCAGCTGTTCCTGCCCCGATCGGAGCAGCTCGCCCACGCTGGCCTCGAGCTGATCGAACGCGATTGCCGGCACCGGCTCGAGCTGCGGCATGCTGGGCTCGGACCAACCGACCCGCGCCCCGAGCGCGACCAGCCAGATGCAGCGAAAAGCGAGACTCGGTCGCAACTGGCGCAATTCGGTCAACCCGACCGGCAGCTCCGGCCGCGACCTTGTTGCAGGACGTTATAGCGCCCCACGGCCAGCTCGGCGCCTTTCCACTGTTCGCAACGACCCCCAGGCCATCGGACCGTAACCCCAACCACCTGATGCTCGGCTGCGAGCCCGAAAGCGATCCGCGGATCGTTGGAGGAGGCGTAGCTGCCCTCGGCGCGCACCCGGCGCCACAGCACCCGCCCATCCTCCAGCTGGACGCCCGCGCTCGCCCCGTACGCGTCCCGCTTGCCGCGCAGCAGGCGCAAGCCCAGCCAGCGGCTCCGGTTGCCAGCTTGATTGATCAACAGCCGCACCGGCCCGCCGTTGTTGGTAATCACCACGTCGGGATCCAGGTCGTTGTCCAGGTCGCCGAACGCCGCGCCGCGGCTGACCTCCGAGAGCTCGAACGCCGGCCCACCGGCGGCGCTGGTCTCCTCGAAGCGGCCCCCGCCTAGGTTGCGGAACAGCTGGTTTCTTTCGTCGAGCGGATACGGCTGCGCGGCGCTGCGGCTGCGCGGGTAGAAGCGCACCGCGCCGTTGGCGATCAGCAGATCGAGCCAGCCGTCGCCGTCGTAATCGATCCAGGCGGTGCCGAAGCCGGTGCGGCCGTAGCTGGGGGCCGCCAAGCCCACATCGAAGCTGGCGTCCTCGAAGCTGCCCGACCCGAGGTTGCGATAGAGGGTGTTTTTCTCCTCGAAAATGTGAGTCATGAACAGGTCGGGGTCCCCGTCACCATCGTAGTCGCCGCTGTCGATCCCCATGCTGCCCTCGGCCTTGCCCTCGGCATTGAAAGCGCACCCGGCCAGCAGCGCCCGATTCTCGAACCGGCCGTCGCCCCGGTTGATCCAAAGCTGGTTGGCCAGGGCGTCGTTGGCGACGTACAGATCGAGCCGGCCGTCGAGATCGAAATCGTCGGCGGCCACGCCCAGGCAGCCACCGTATTCGCTCGCGATCCGCGAGCTGGCCGAATCGTCGCTGAAGGTGCCGTCGCCGCGGTTGCGCAGCAGGCGGTCGGGGTAGGGCTGGTAGCTCAGCGGACCGCAATAATCGATCAGACCCGACGGCCCGCGACACTCCTTGTGGCTCTCCAAGCTGAAGTCGACGTAGTTGCAGACGAACAGGTCCAAAAAGCCGTCGTCATCGTAGTCGAGCCAGGCGGCTCCGGTGCTGAACCGCGGGTCGTCGGCGCCGGCCGCCGCGGTGATTTCCGTGAAGCTGCCGTCGCCGTTGTTGCGCCAAAGCTGATTGCGGCCCAAGTTGGCGAGATACAGGTCGGGGTCGCCGTCGTTGTCGAAATCGCCGGCGGCGACGCCCATGCCATAGCCGGCGGCGCGCAGACCGGATTCCGCGGTGGCGTCCCGAAACGCCAATCGGCCGCTCTCGATCAGAAGATTCCGAAACAGACGACCGAGCGGCTGATCGGGTTGCTCGCGTCCCTCGTTCGCAGGCGGTCGCGCTTCCAGTCGACCGCCTTGAACCAGATAGAGATCCAGATCACCGTCCTGGTCGTAGTCCCACAAGGCGGCGCCCGATCCTAGGATCTCGGCCAGGTAGAGCTTGCCGCTGGCACCGTTTAGGTGAACGAAGTCGAGGCCGAGCTCGGCCGCGCGCTCTGTGAACGCCTCCTCGGCCGCCGGTAAACCCTGAGCGCCACCCTCCGCGAGGGCGGAGCGTGGCCACCAAACGATGAGCAGCGCCAGAAAAAAAACGCG
>DASWHO010000084.1:0-2911 GCA_036398155.1 Acidobacteriota bacterium | reverse complement strand
GTCGAGCAGCGCGGCGCCCGCGCCCATGGTCTCCGGCAGGTACTTGGTCTCGCTATGGCCGGCCTCATATTCGAACCGCAGGCCCGCCTGCTCCGTCACCTCGACAAACGTCGGCACCGCCAACAAGACCACCCACCACATGGGGACAGTTTACTTAACCCCAGTTATGGGGACACTTTACCGAACCTGAACGGCCCTGTGGCCTCTCAGTTGCAAAACAAACTGTCCCCGAAACCCGGGATAAGTGAACTGTCCCCGAAATGGCCGATGGGGCTGCCGGGGGGTGCGGGGGCGGGACCGGGGCTGGGCACGGTGGCGACCAGCGGGCGCTCGAGATAGCGGGTGATGTCGGCGCGCAGCATCCGGCGGTGGGCGGCCTCAAGTGAGTCAGCTTCGGGCGCATCATCCGCGAGCTGCTGCGCCAGCTTCTGGAGCTGCCATTCGACTCGGGCGCGCACGGCGGGGCTGGCGCTCGCGTTGCCCGCGAGGGCCGTCATCCCGGCGACGACCACCTCCTGCACCGCGCGCCCAATCTCAGTCCGCCGTGGTGGGCCAGCGGCGACCGGCTCGAAGGCATGCCCTACCAGCTGGTCGAGCACCTCGGTGAGATCGGGCAGGCTGGGATCGCGGCGGTGGAAGTCGATCAATCGCGCGCAGCGCTCGGGCTGGAGCAGCTGCTGAACGACGAGACCCGCCGCGGTGGCCGCGGCGCCCCGGGCATCGAATACCGGATCGGTGAAGCCGCGAAACTCCTCGACGCTCGGACCGGTCTCGAACGGCCGGGGTAAGAGGTGCTGCAGGACGGCCTCGCTCAGATCGAGCGCCTCCGGTTCGGTCAGATCGAGCAGCGCGGCAAGGGCCGCGCGCTGCCGCGCTCCGGAAACCGGTCGCGCCGGCGGCTGTCCGTCGCCGCGCAACGCGTAGGTGTACTCCAGACCGCCGACCACTTTGGCGGCGGCGACTAGCTGGTAGCGGTGGTGCAGGTAAACCGTCGCCAGCACCAGCTCCAACTGTGACAGCGGCTGGCCCGCGGCGATGTTGTGCTCGCCGAAACGTTCCAGCGCGATGCGCCGCACTGCCGCGGTCTGCCGGAGCTGCTCCACCGGGTCCGTGCCGTTATCCCACAGGTTAGCGAACGGCTGGGCCGCGCCCTCGGGACGAGCATCGGCGTCAGCGAGGAATAAATAGCCGCGCTCCAGATTCTCACGGATAATGGCGGCGAGCCCCTCCGCCTCCTGCGCTGGGTTGGCGTATTGGCTATAGGCGTAGCGGATCGCCTGAATGTCCCAGCTGCCGACTCCGGCCGCGTAGGCGTCGCTGAAATCCAGATCGCCGGAATCGGTGATGTTCACCAGCGGCGCGGGATAGTCCATCACCGAGGCGCGCCCGTAAGTGCTGGCGGCGAAGTTGTGGGCCAGGCCCAACGTGTGTCCGACTTCGTGCGCGGCCAGCTGACGGATCCGCGCCAGCGCCAGCTCGACCGGATCGTCGGGCGCGCCGCTGCCGCTTTTGTCGGCGCCGGCCAGCCCTTCGAACAGCAGCCGGTCCTGGCGCACGCGCAGCGAGCCCAAGGTTACGTGGCCCTTGATCATTTCTCCGGTGCGCGGATCGACCACGCCGCCGCCGTAAGACCAGCCGCGAGTCGAGCGATGCACCCATTGGATCACGTTGTAGCGCAGATCGAGCGGATCGACCCCCTCCGGCAGCAGCTCGACCCGGAACGCATCCACGAAGCCGGCCGCCTCGAACGCCTGGCTCCACCAGCTCGCGCCGTCGATCAAGGCGCTGCGCACCGGCTCCGGGGTTCCGGGGTCGACGTAATAGACGATCGGCTCGCGCGCCGGCGAGCGCGACGCGCCGGATTGGTTTTTTTCGAGCCGGTGCCGCACCATCCAGCGGGTCTCGATCGGCTCGGTCAGCGGCGCGGAAAAGTCCAGGAACTCGATGGCGAAGCTGCCCGAGCGCGGCTCGAAGCGCCGCGGCCGGTAGCCGTCATCGGGCAGGAGTACCAGCGAATGATGCTGCATCAGCGTGATCGAATCCGAGGTCGGCGCGGTGGCCTGAACCAGCGCACCCGCCTGCTTCCCGGCGTAGGTCAGGATCGCCCCGAACTCCAGGTTCTCGGGGAAGGCGTGGCAGGCAGCGAGATCGACCGCGCTGCGCCGTTCGTCGAGCTGGAACTCGCCTTGCTCCGCTTCCTTGAGCCGGGCTGGAACGTCGTGTGCGTCGCGCACCAGGAAGGAAGTGAGGTCGACCAAGAAGCGCCCGTCTGGATCCTGAGCCGCAATCTCTCCGGCCCACAGCACCGAGGTCGCGAACGACTGGCGCGCGGCGCGCTGCTCGGCCGCCGCGCCAGTCAGGGCGCGGTAAGCCAGATTCTGATGCTCGACCAGTAGCCGGCCGCCGGTGCGGCGCAAAGAGACCAGCCGGGTCGGCCCGATCTGGCCGCGGTCCAAGCCGACCGGATTGGAGCCCAGCCCGGTCACCAGCCCTTCGACATAGAGGTACTGGCCGATCTCGCCGTCGCCGCGCGCCGGTGCCGGCAGCTCGAGCCAAACCTTGCCGCGCTGCTCATCGACGTAGAAATTCAGCAGACCAGAGCGTCGCTCGAGCTCGGCGACCTTCTCCTGAATCACGGGCAGCACGCGCTCCTCGGCGCCCGGAGTCTCGCCGGCCGCCCAGGCGGACGCGGCCAAAGGCAGTACCAGGCAAATCCACCGCAGCTTGACAGTCATCGACGCTCCTCTATTTCGGGGACAGTTTACTTAACCCGGGTTATGGGGACAGTTTAGCTATCACGACTTTGGGGGACAGTTTCTGCCAGATTCTCGACCCTTCCTGAGTCCTACTTCCTTGGGTCTCAAAGCATGCGCGGAGGAGGAAGGACTGCTTGGTGACGGGTCCCTAATTG
>DASWHO010000083.1:0-2787 GCA_036398155.1 Acidobacteriota bacterium | reverse complement strand
CGCGGGCCACGGTCGCCGAGCACGGGAAGCTGTATTCGGCGGTGTCGGCGAAGCCGGGGAACAGCGCGCGGCGGTAGCGCACCCCGACCATCTCCCACAGGTTGTGGCGGTCGATCAGGTTGCCGTAGCGGTCCACCGCCTCGGCCTTGAACAGGAAGCTGCCCGGCTCGATCATGTTGCCTTCGTCGAGCGCGCCGGAACGAAAGACCTGGTTGCCGTTGGCGTCGGTGACCTGGAGATCGACCCACGACTGGATGATATCCAGCGGCCCGGTGGGGAAGTCGTGGCCGACCTTGCGCGAGGTCAGCACCACCTGGACCCGCAGCTCCTCCCCGGGGCGGACGCTCTCCGGCGTCACCAGCTCGATCGAGACCGCGGGCCCGGTGGCCCACTTGTCCTGGATCTCGGGGATCTCGATCTCGCCGCGCAGCCATTTCTGAGTCAGCTCGACGTGCTTTTCGGCGCCTTCGAGCTTGTGGAACAGCGGCATGAACTGGTTGGCGGCCAAGAACCGGTGGCTGCGGTGGCGACCGTCGCCCTTGCTGCGGTTGTAGTCGGCGTCGTCGCCGGCGGCCGGATCGCGCGACTCGACCAGCGGCATATGGCATTCGCGGCACTCGATCGTGGTGCGCGGGTCGCCCGGATGGTTCCAGCGGCTCATGCGCCAGTTGTCGTACTGATTCTGGAGCTGGACCCAGCCGACCCGGTTGACCTCCTTGTCGATGAACTGCTTGTGGCAGGCGGCGCAGTACTCCGGAGTCTTGAACAGGCGCTTGGAGAGCGTGGTCACGTGGAACTTGGGGTAGGCGCGGATCAGGAAATCGCGGACCACCAGCGCCGGCTCGGCGCTGGCCTCCTCGAACAGGTAGCGCTGCGGCTGGCTGATGATGTAGTTGGCATTGCCTTTGACGTCGGTTTCGCGCACCGAGTGGCAGACCAGGCAGGAGACGCCTTCCTCGATGCCCGGCGCGTTGCTGAGGTCCTCGGCCAGCAGGCTCTTCGAGCCCGAAAACAGCGAGATCGGATCGTGGCAGCCGCCGCAGTAGCGGGTCGACTCCGGTCCGTTCTGCTGCGCCATCACCTTCTGGACCGCTTGAAACGCGACATCCATGCTCGAGTAGCGGTGGGCGCTCGGCAGCCACTCTTCCACGATCTGCTCATGGCAGTTGGAGGTGCCGCACGACTTCGATCCGGAGAAGGTGCGCTGATCGTATGCTCCGCCGCTGGCGGTGGTCGCGAGGCTGGGCGAGAAGGGGCGATCCTCGCCGTAGATCATGCGGTAGCCGGGCGGAAACTGGTTGGTGAAGCGCACGCCGCCGTAGATCAGCGCCGCGATCGCGATCGGGAGGGTCAGCGCGCCGCACCAGATCAGCCCGCTCCAGGCCGCGCCGCGCTGCGCCAGGCGCAGCTCCTGGCGCGCCGGGTCGACCAGCCGCGCGGCGCGCAGAAACGGCACCAAGTAGTGCGGCACCAGCGCGGCCAGCAGCGCGAAGGTCAGCCACAGATGCACCTGGCTCCAGCCGTAGCCGATGCGGGAGCCGAACAGCGACTGCCAAGTCAGGACCAGGCCCGAGATCAGCAGCACCAGGAGCAGCGCCACCCCGACGTATCCGGTCCAGCTCATGTGGGTCAGCGGCTGCGACTGGTAGGCTTTCCAGTGGCGCCACATATAGACGAGCAGCGGCACCAGCGCGGCCAGGCCGGCGAGGGTGTGCGCCAGCACGGTGTACTGGGTGAAGGCGCTGAACGGAACGAATGTGATCGCCAGGCCGGAAAGGGTCAGAAACAGCAGCACTCCCGAATTGGCACGCGTCTGGCGCGCCCTCCAGGCGTCCACGCGATTCTGTGTGTCGTCAGTTCGAGTCCTCATCTTTCCGCTCCCTTCCTCCAAATCGTTTGTGCTGCTGAGCCGTTCGACATGTCCCCCAAATCGAGATCCCGGGCCGTGTCCCTTAAAATAAACGCGGGGCCGGGGAGCAAACATTGATCTATATCAATTCGGGTAATCCATTTGGATCCGAATCATAAGACCTATGATCCGGATTCTCAGAAGGCAGGTCGCGGTTCCGGCGGATCACGGCTCTTGGGTTTTCCTGCTGAGCCCGCTTCTGATCGGGCTCTTCGCCGGTAGCCGTCTCAGCACGGTCAGCGCTTATGTCGTAATCGCGGCTCTCTGCGCCTTCCTGATCCGGCAGCCGGTCACGGTAGCGATCAAGGTGATCAGCGGCCGCCGGACCCGGAGCGAGCTGCCGGCCGCCGCGGCCTGGATCGCGATCTACACCGCGGTCGGCCTGCTTCACGTCGCCGGACTGGTCTGGCGCGGGTTCGGGTACCTGCTCTACCTGGCGCTGCCGATGCTGCCGATTCTGAGCTGGTACCTGGCTCTGGTCGCGCGCCGGGCCGAGCGGCAGCTCGGGATCGAGCTGATCGGCAGCGGGGTCCTGGCGCTGAGCGCTCCGGCCGCCTACTGGGTCGGGGTCGGCGGCCCGGATCCACGCGGCTGGTGGCTCTGGGTTCTGACCTGGCTCCAGGGCGCTGCTTCGATCCTCCATGTCCACATGCGCCTGCGGCAGCGCGAGCCCGTCGCGCGCGCCGCACGCGGGCGCTATCGAGAGCCGGCGCTGCTGGTCGCGAGCTTCAATCTGGCCGCCGTGTTGACCTTGTCGGCGCTGGCGATTCTGCCGGCGCTGCTGGCGCTGCCGTTCGCCGCCCAGTGGCTCGAAACCGTCCGGGGAGCCGGGTGGGCGGCCCCTCCGGCGCAACCGCGGCGGATCGGATTGCGCCAGC
>DASWHO010000082.1:0-9877 GCA_036398155.1 Acidobacteriota bacterium | reverse complement strand
CACGCCTCGCTGGTCACCGATCTGGACGGCGACGGCACCGCCGAGCTCTACGTCGCGAGCGACGATCAGGGGGTGGTGCGGCGCTACGTGTGGAACGGTGTCGCGCTCGAGCGCTCCACCATCTTCGAGCGCAAGGTGCCGCGCTCGGTGCTGACCTGGAACATCATGCCGGTCCCGGCCGAGCTGCTGCGGGCCGGCGCGCCGCCGCCAGCGCCGGATCCAGTGCATCGATCACCCCAAGCAGCTCCTCGGCGCTGACCCGCACCCGGTAGTTATCGGTCAGCTGGCGCCAGCGCACGGTGCCGCCGGAGTCGATCAGGAATTCGGCCGGCCGCGAGATATCCACCGTGCCCAGCTTGCCGCCTTGGTGCAGCAGATCGTAGCGCCGGATCACCTCGGCCGCGGGATCGGAAAGAAACAGAAACGTGTAGTCGTGCTTGGCGCAGTGATCGCGCGTGATCGGCACCGGATCGACGCTGATCGCGATCAAACGCACGCGGCGGGCTTCGAACGCCCCTTGGTGTTGCTGCAGGCTCCGCAACTCGGAGTTGCAGAACGGTCACCAGTAGCCGCGGTAGAAAACCAGCAGCGCGGCCGACCGTCCGGCCCCGCTCGGCGCCAGCGCGCCGATCGGGCTGGCCAGCAGCCGCGACAAGGTGCGCGGTGTTCCGCTGGTGTCGCGCAGGGTGAAGTCGGGCGCCGGCGCGCCGACTTCGGGCGCGGCCGCGGAGCTCGGCAGCCGATAGGAAAGCCAGTAGACCTGAGCCAGAAAGGCGCTCAGGAGCAGCAAGCTTGCCGCGCTGAGCGCGACCGCGATTTTGCGCCCGATTCCCGGCGCCGGCGCCGGCCGCCAGCCCAGAACCAAGAGCAGCGCGCTGGCGGCGAACAGCAGCAAGTTGGCCCAAGGGACGTCGCGGGTGACCGGATAGAGGCTGAAGTAGAGGTAATAGCTGCAGAAAGCCGACAGCGCGACCAGAAATCCCGCGGTCACGAACAAGGTCTGGCGCGCCACGCTGGCTCCCGAACAGCCCCTGGCTCTCCGGCGCTTGGAACGATACTATAGTTCCATAAAGAAAGCATTGCCTTCGATGCTCGATAAGCCCGCTGTCCGGAAGAGCGCGCGGGAAGCATTCGCCGAACCCTCGGTAGCGCGCGCGCGGAAGACCCGTTCGGCCTGTGCCACCGACGAGCTTACCTGCCTGGTGCAGGTGACTCAGGAGCTCAACTCCGCGGCCGATCTGGATGCCGGGTTGGCCAAAGTCGCCGAGCACCTGCGCCAGCACATCGACTACGACACCCTGGCGATCCTGCTGCTCGACGACCTCGGACAGGAGCTGCGCTTTCGCTTCGGCACCGGTTACTCCGAAAGAGTGCTGGCCCACTGGCGCTTCGGGCTCGGCCAGGGGCTGGTCGGCACCGCCGCCTTGACCCAGCAGCCGGTCTTGGTCGGCGACGTGAGCCGCGATCCGCGCTACATCCAGGCCAGCGACAACGTCGGCTCGGAGCTGGCGATTCCGCTGATCGTCAAAGAGCGCACCATCGGCGTGCTCGACGTGCAGTGCCGCCAGAAGAACTATTTCACCGCGGAGCACCAGCGGGTGCTGTCCTATATCGGCGGGCACCTGGCGGGCGCGCTGGAGAACGCGCGGCTGCACGAGAACATGCGCGAGCAGGCGCGCTCGCTGTCGCTGTTGCACGAAGCGAGCCGCGAGCTGAGCGCGATCCTGGACCGTGAACAGCTGCTGCGCCGGGTCGCGGAGCTGGCCAAGCGCCTGATCGACTATCAACTGTTCTGCGTGATGCTGTGGAACGAGGAGACCCAGCTCTTGGAGCACACCTTCTCGCTGCACTTCGGCGAGCCGATCCTCGAAAAGGGCGGCTTTCCGCTCGGCTACGGCATCTGCGGCACGGTCGCTGCGCTGCGCGCGCCGCTGCGGGTGCCCAACGTCCAGATCGATCCGCGCTATGTGCGCTGCGGGCACGAGATCGACGTGCGCTCCGAGCTGGCGATCCCGCTGGTGTTCAAGGACCGCTTGATCGGGGTGCTCGATCTGGAGAGCACCGAGTACAACGCCTTCAGCGAGCGGCACGAACAGATGCTCTCGACCCTGGCCTCCTGCATCGCGATCTCGCTCGAAAACGCCCGGCTCTACGAGAAGCTGCGCGCCGAGGAGCGCCGGCTGGAGCACGATCTCGCGACCGCGCGCGAGACCCAAAAGCACCTCCTGCCGAAGGAGATTCCGAAGCTGCCGGGGCTCGAGATCGCGACCGGCTACGTGCCGGCGCGCCAGCTCGGCGGGGACGTGTACGATTTTCTGCCCTACGAAGGCGGGAGGCTGGCGATCGCGGTCGGCGACGTGGCCGGCAAGGCGACCCCAGCGGCGCTCTACGGCTCGCTCACGATCGGGATCATGCGCGGGCATGTGGTACAGCACCCGTGCGAGCCGGCCGAGATGCTCGAGCATCTCAACGAGCATCTGCTCGGCCTGCGGATCGACAACCGATTCGTGGCGCTGGTCTACGCTCTCTACGACAGCGAGCGGCGCAGCCTGACGCTCGCCAATTCCGGTTTCCCGCGCCCGTTCTTGCTGCGCGACGGTCAGGTCGAAGAGATTCAGGTCGAAGGGGTGCCGCTGGGGCTGCTGCCCGGGATCTCCTACGAGCAGAAGGAGATGGCGCTGGAGCGCGGCGACGTGGTGGTGTTCTGCTCCGACGGCGTCTACGAGTCGACCGACAAGCACGGGCACGAGTTCGGCAAACAGCGCCTCACCAGCCTGCTGGCCCAACTCGCCGACCGATCGGTGGAAGACATCGCCGGCGGTTTGCTGCGGGCCACCGCGGCTCACATCGAGGGCGGCGCCGAGCACGACGACGACTGCACGGTCGTGGTGCTCAAGATCACCGCGTAGCGTCCGCCCATGCTAGAGATATGGGGACAGGTATCCAATTTCCAGCAAGCCCGAATCGGTGGAGTGAATTACCGGAAATTGGTACCAGTCCCCATATCTCTTGTCAGCGGGATTTGATCTCGGTCCAGTAGCGGTCGTAGAGCGTGATCGCGCGGCCCAGATCGCGGGCGAATTCGCACTTCGCGAGCAGCTCCTCGGGCGGGAAGATCGCCGGGTTAGTCAGCAGCTCGGGCCGCACGAACGGGCGCGCGGCGCGGTTGGGGGTCGAATACAAGGTGGCGTTGAGGATCTCGGCCGCGGTCTTGGGCTCCAGCACGTAATCGATGAACAGGTAGGCAAGGTCGGGATCGGCGGCGCGGATCGGGATCGCCAGGTTGTCGACCCAGATGGTGGTGCCTTCCTTCGGGATCACGTAGCCGATCCGCGGATCCTCGAGCGCGGCCTTGGCGACCTGGCCGTTGTACGACTGGTGGAGCCAGACATCGCCGCTCAGCAGCAGCTCTTCGAAGTTGGAGGAGTTATAGGTCTTGACCAGCGGCTTCTGCTGCAGCAGCAGATCGCGGGCCGCGGCGATCTCCTGCGGATCGGTGCTGTTGGAATCGAAGCCGAGCTTGAACAGCGCGGCGGTGAAGTTCTCGCGCATGTCGTCGAGCATGCCGATCCGATCCCGGTAGCGCGGATCCCACATGTCGTCCCACGAGTCGACCGGCTCCAGCACCTTGTCCTTGCGGTAGCCGATCCCGGTGGTGCCCCAGACGTAGGGCACGGTGTAGCGGTTGCCGGGATCGTAGGGCGGATCGAGGAACCGATCCACCAGATTGTCCATGTGCGGCAGCCGGTTGTGGTCCAGCGGCCTGAGCAGCCCCTGCCGCGCCAAGATGCCGACCATGTAATCGCTCGGCACGACCAGGTCGTAGGTCACCACGCCGCTCTGGAGCTTGGCCAAGAGCGCCTCGTTGTTGTCGAACAGGTCGACTTGAATGTGCACCCCGGTGCGGCGTTTGAACTCGTCGACCTGTTTGGGCGAGACGTAGCCGCTCCAGGTGTAGAGGTTGAGCACCCGCTGGGGCGCCGCCGCGCTGCCGCTGAAGGCCGCGGTCGCGAGCAGGCCCAAGGTCAGAAGCGCCACCGCCGCGGTGCCGCGGCCGGCGCGGCCGGATTGGGCGCGCTGACTCAGCACCGCCAGCAGGATCGTGACCGCGAGCAGCACGGTCGAGACCGCGTTGATCTCGGGGGTGACGGTGGTCTTGATCATCGAATAGATCTGCAGCGGCAGGGTGGTCGCGCCGACCCCGGCGACGAACGAGGTGATCACGAAGTCGTCGATCGAGAGCGTGAACACCAGCAGCGCCGCGGCCAGGATGCCGGGCATCAGCAGCGGCAGGGTGACTTTGAAGAAGGTGGTCAGCTCATCGGCCCCCAGGTCCATCGCCGCCTCTTCGAGCGTGCGGTCGAACTCCGACAGCCGCGCCCGCACCACGAACACCACGTACGAGACCGAGAAGGCGACGTGCGCCACGATCACCGTGGCCATGCCGAGCGTGACCCCGAGCAGGCCGAAGAACACCACCAGCGAGACCGCGATCACGATCTCGGGGACCACCACCGGCAGGAAAGCGAGGCCCTCGAAGGCGGCCCGCAGGCGGAAGCGGTAGCGGTCCATCGCCATGGCCGCGAGCGTTCCGATCGCGGTCGCGACCATCGTGGTGATCAGCGCCACCCACAGGCTGCGGCGCAGCGCCGCCATCACCGCGGTGTTGTGGTAGGCGTCGATGTACCACTGGAAGGTGAAGCCCTTCCATTCGCCGCCGAGCCGCGAGCGGTTGAAGGAGTAGAGCGAGAGGATCGCGATCGGCGCGTAGAGGTAGAGATAGACCAGGCCGGTAAAACTCCTCAGCCAAACCGAATGCTGACCGCGAATCATGGCTTGGCTTCGAAATCCTGTGGCATGGGCGGCCGAAGGTCGCCCATGGACGAGCCGTGCATGATCCGTGAGGTCGTCCATGGGCGCGCTGCGCGTGCCCATGCCACCCATGCGCGCTCCCGCGGCCGACCGACAGCTCGTGCTCCCGCCAAGCGCAAGGACGACCTGCCGGCTCCGACTTGCATAGGTCCTCAGTCGGCGCGCGGCTTCATGCCGGCTTTGAAGCCGGCGCCGAGCAGCGCCAGCACCACGAAGGTGAGCAGAAACGAGATCGCCGAGCCGAACGGCTGATCGCGGGCGACCGCGAACTGATTCTGGATCAGGTTGCCGATCATGGCCTGCTTGGCGCCGCCCAGCAGGTCCGGAGTGACGAACGCGCCCAGCGAGGGAATGAACACCAGCAGCACCGCGGTCACCACGCCGACCTTGGTCAGCGGCAAGGTGACCTTGAGGAAGGTCCAGAAGCGGTTGGCGCCCAGGTCCATCGCCGCTTCGAGCAGCCGGACATCGAGCTTCTCGATGGTGGCGTAGAGCGGCAGGATCATGAACGGCAGCTCGCCGTAGACCAGCCCCAACAGGATCGCGGTGTCGGTGTAGAGCAGCTTGAGCGGCTGATCGATCAGGCCGATCGAGGTCAGCGCGCTGTTGATCAGGCCCTCGGTGCGCAGGATCAGCATCCAGGCGTAGGTCCGGATCAGAAACGAGGTCCAAAACGGGATCACCGACAGCACCAGCAGCAGGTTCTTCCAGCGCGGGGCGGTCTTGAGCGCGATGCAGTAGGCCGCCGGATACGAGATCAAAAGGCACAGCGCCGTGGTGACCACCGCGAGCCAGAGCGAGCGCCAGTAGATCTTGAGATAGAGCGGATCGAGCGCGCGCGCGTAGTTCGACAGGCTCAGGCCCAGCTCGATGCCGCCGTAGGTGGTGCGCTGCCCGAACGAGAACAAAAGCACCACCAGGAGCGGGGTGAGAAAGAAGATCAGCAGCCAGCCGGCGGCGGGTCCCAGCAGGCCGGCGAGCGCCGCCTGGGGCCGGCGCGCGAAGATTCGGTTGAGCGCCCGGCTAACCACCGAGCGCCGGGCGGGCGCCGAGCAGTCCCGCAGCCAGCATGCGCAGCTCCAAGACCGCCAGCGCCACGAACAGCAGCCAGGCCACGGCGACCCAACCGCGGCCGGGCGCGCCGGCCAGTCGGCGCCAACACAGCCAGCCCACCAGACAGCCCAGCAGCCCGCAGATCCCGAGCCAGAATCCGGCACGCTCCACGATCTGCAGCGCGACCAGATTGCCGAGGATCAGCCACACCAGCACCAGGCTGACCGCTTCGGCGAGCAGGCTGACGAGCAACGCCCAACCGGCAGCCAGCCGGCCCTTGCGCTTGCCGCCCCCGCGCTTGCGTTTGGCCATCTTCGAGCCTCCTCAGTCGAGCAGCACCGGCGCGCCGGCCGAAGGAGTCAGGCGGACCGGGGCTCCGATCTCGATCTTGACCTCGTCGGCGCAAGCGCGGTTCTGCTCGAATACGGTGAGCTCCGGGCCGCCGCGGAGCTGCACCCGATAGGTCGTGGAGGTGCCCAAATAGACGCGAGCGCTGACTGTGCCCGACCAGCCGCCGCCCAGCTCGGCGCCGGCCTCCGGCACCACCGCGATCTTTTCGGGCCGCAGCGCCACTTGGACCGTTTCCCCGGCGGCGCGCGGGCGGTGGCTGTAGCAGCGCACCAGCAGGCCTTGCACCTCGACGTTGGCGAAATCGGCCCCGCCGCCGCGCACCACGCCGGGCAGCATGTTCGAGGTGCCGAGAAAGCCGGCGACGAACTCGGTGCGCGGCGCCTCGTAGAGCTCTTCGGCGCTGCCGAGCTGATCGACCTTGCCGGCCCGCATCACCGCGATCCGATCGGACATCGAAAGCGCCTCCTCCTGATCATGGGTGACGAAGATGAAGGCGATTCCGGAGCGGCGGTTGAGCGCCTTGAGCTCGACCTGCATCTCGCGGCGCAGCTTGAGATCGAGCGCCCCCAGCGGCTCGTCCAAAAGCAGCACCTTGGGCTCGAGCACCAGCGCGCGCGCCAGCGCCACGCGCTGCTGCTGGCCGCCCGAGAGCTGGCGCGGCATGCGCGCGGCGAGCTTTTCGAGTTGGACCTGCGCCAGCGCCGCCTCGACCCGCTGGGCCACCACCCTCTTGGGCAACGCCTTGCGCTGCAGGCCGAAGGCGACGTTGTCGGCTACGCTCAGGTGCGGGAATAGGGCGTACTGCTGGAACACGGTGTGGACGTTGCGCTGGTACGGCGGCAGTTCGGTAATATCGGCGCCGGCGAGCAGAATCCGGCCGGCGCTCGGGGTCTCGAGCCCGGCGACCATGCGCAGCAAGGTGGTCTTGCCGCAGCCCGACGGTCCGAGCAAGGTCAGAAACTCGCCGCGGCGCACCTGGAGCGAGACCGTGTCGACCGCGAGCACCTCGCCGTAGCGCTTGGAAACTTCGTGCAGCTCCAGGTCGAAGCTGTCGCCGCTCACCGCGCCATGATACCTAGGCGGCGAATCTGCCGCCATCTGCCTCGCTGAGCTCCAACGAGCATGTAGGGGAGGGGCTTGTCCCCTCCCGAGGCCGGGCGCAAGGCCCGGCCGCATGCATCCCCTGGTCGAGCGCAAAGAGGGCGGGCACAAGGCCCGCCCCTACATTTGGGCGGAATGCCAAACTATAATGAGGGGCGTTCGAGGGCGCGTAGGTTTCCGAATCGGTTCCATTCCTGGAGGTCAAAGCATGGCGGACAAGACGAATCGCCGCGAGCTGGTCGAGGCGCTGCGCAAGGCGTACTTCATGGAGCTGGAGACGGTTCTCAATTACCTGGCCAATTCGATCCAGCTCGACGGGGTGCGGGCCGAGGAGATCAAAAAGGCGCTGGCCGCCGATATCCCGATCGAGCTGGAGCATGCGCGCCGGCTGGCCAACCGGATCAAGCAGCTCCACGGCCGAGTGCCGGGCTCGCTGGAGCTGGACTGCAACCAGAAGTCGCTGCAGCCGCCCAAGAACACGACCAACGTGATCGCGGTGATTCAAGGGGTGATCGACGCCGAAAAGGAAGCGATCGCGCACTACAACAAGGTCATCCGCGTGGCGGAAGGGGTCGACTACGTGACCCAGGACTTGGCGATTCAGCTGCTCGGCGAGGAAGAGGCGCATCTGATCGAGTTCGAAGGGTTTCTGAAGGAATACCGGAAGTAAGCTGTTCAGCGATGCGACGCGGGGTGGGATGGGGTTGGTTCGGGGCGGCGCTGCTGCTGGCGGCCGCGCCGACTCCTGCGCGCGCCGACGAGCTGATGATCCGGGTCGATTTCGAGCGCCCCGAGCAGGTACAGCGGCTGGCTGATCTCGGCATCGATATTTGGGAGGTCGATCGCGACGCCTTTCGGCTGCTGGCCCGGGTGCGACCCGAGCAGCTCGACCAGCTCCAGGCGCTCGGGTTTCGGGCCTGGATCGACTGGGAAGCGACCGCCCAGTTTCCCAGCGGCGTGCGGGTGCCGCCCGGCTATCCGTGCTATCGCACTTTCGCCCAGGGCGCGGCCGACCTGGCCGCCGCCGCGGCCGCGCATCCCGATCTGGTCAGCCTGCTCGACATCGGCGACGCCTGGGAGACGAGCCACGGCGGGCCGCAGCGCGACCTGTGGGTGGCGCGGCTCACCAACAGCGCGGTCCCCGGTCCCAAGCCGGCGTTCTTCCTGGTCGCCGAGCACCACGCGCGCGAGATGACCACCGCCGAGCTGGCCCACGATTTTCTCGACTGGCTGCTGGCCGGTCACGGCAGCGATCCGGTCGCCACCTTTCTGCTCGACCGCCGGACCATCTACGTCATGCCATGGTCCAACCCCGACGGCCGGGTCCGGACCGAGAGCAGCATCAGCTTCTGGCGCAAGAACACCGACGACGACGACGGCTGCGTGGTGGCCGGCAGTGTGGGCACCGATTTGAATCGCAATTACGCCTACCAGTGGGGGCTGCCGAGCGGCTCGTCCAGCGATCCGTGCTCGACCACCTACCGCGGGCCGGCGGGCGCGTCGGAGCCGGAGGTCTCGGCGCTGCAGGGATTCATTCAGTCGATCTTCCCGTCCGGCGCCGGGATGCTGATCTCGCTGCACAGCTATGGCAACTACGTGCTCTATCCTTGGGGCTACACCGGTGCGGCCGCGCCCGCCGAAGCTCAGCTCGACCAGGTGGCGCGCAAGCTGGCCCAGTTCAACGGCTACCAGCGCGGGCAGCCGGTCGAGCTGTTGTTCTACACCGCCAGCGGCACCACCGACGACTGGAGCTACGGCGCGCTCGGGGTTCCCTCGTTCACCTTCGAATGCGGCGAAGCGTTCTACCAGAACTGCGCCGACCTGCCCGGGATCTTGAACGAGAACCGGTCCGCGTTCGCCTACGCCGGCCGGATCGCCGATGCGCCGTATGCGCGCGCCGCCGGGCCTGACGCCAGCGGCGCGAGCGTGGTTCCGGCGGCGGCCGTGGTCGGCGCGATCGTGCAGCTCGGGGCCACTGTCTCCGATCAGCTCAGCGGCAGCCAGAGCGTGGCCGCCGCCGAGGCCTACATCGACCTGCCGCCCGAAGCCGGCGGCACGCCGCTCGCGATGCTGGCCGCCGACGGCGCCTTCGACGAAGCCAGCGAGCAAGTGGGGCTCGACCTCGATACCGCCGGCATCCCGCCCGGCCGCCATTTGATTCTGGTTCGCGGAGTCGATGCGGGTGGCAACGCGGGCCCGCTCGACGCGGTTTTCTTGGAGCTCAGCGCCGCGCCCAATCTGGTCACCGGCGCAGCGCCCGGCGGCCTGTCCCGAATCCGCGCGCACTTCGGTCCTTAGTGGAGCGGCGATATCATTGGCGGAGATCGGCATCCAGGCCGAACACCGATACTATTTGGCCTTCTTGCGGCGGCGGCTCGCCTTCTTGCGCGGGGCCGGTCGGGAGGGGCGGATTCGGATTTCGCCGGGACGGTATTCGATTTGAACCGTCTGACCGGCGCGGAGCCCGAGCGCATCGAGCGCCCCGCCCTCCAAGCTCAGC
>DASWHO010000081.1:0-4427 GCA_036398155.1 Acidobacteriota bacterium | reverse complement strand
GGTGCGGTGGCTGCAAGGCATGCGCCGCCCGGCCGACGCAGGCATACTGGACAGTATGTCGAGGAGGCCGGGCAAGCATAACGCCGCAGACACCGTGCATTACGTCGCCGCAGTAGATGGCTTGTGAGAAATGCGGGCTAGGGCGCTGGGGAGCTCTCGGGCCAAAAGGGGAGCCGCTCGTGGTCGCGATGGGTGACGCGACCGGCCATCATCGTCAGCACCGGCCAGCCCTGCAGCTCCCAGCCGCCGAACGGCGTGTTTTTGGCCTTGGAGTAGAACCGGTTCGGGTCGACCGGGCGGCGCAGCTCGAGGTCGAGCACGGTCAGATCGGCCGGCGATCCGGGCTGGAGCGTTCCGCCCTCGAGCTTGAGCAGCCGGGCCGGCGCCAGGCTCATCAGCTCGACCAGGCGCGCGAGGCGGATGTGGCCGGGTGCGACCATGCGATCCAGCATCAGCGCGACCGCGGTCTCGAGGCCGACGATGCCGAAGGCCGCGCGGTCGTACTCGCAGCGCTTGTCCTCGATGCGATGCGGGGCGTGGTCGCTGGCGATGCAGTCGAGGCTGCCGTCCGCCACGCCGGCCGCCAGCGCCGCGACGTCGGCGGCGCCGCGCAGCGGTGGACGCATCTTGGTGTTGGGATCGTAGCTGCGGACCGCCGCGTCGGTCAGCAGCAGATGGTGCGGGGTGACCTCGGCGCTGACCGCGATCCCGCGGTCTTTGGCGCGGCGCACCAGCTCGAGCGTTCCGGCGCTCGAGAGATGGGCCACGTGGTAGCGACCGCGGGTCAGGGCCGCCAGATCGAGGTCGCGCGCGACCACGGTTTGCTCGCTGGCGGCCGGGATGCCGGGCAGTCCGAGCAAAGTGGAGTAGTAACCCTCGTGCATCACGCCGTCGCCGGAAAGGTCGAGGTCTTCGGCGTGCTGGATGACCGGAAAATCGAATAGACCGGCGTATTCGAGCGCGCGCCGCATGAGCTGGGCGTTGCGCACCGGGAGGCCGTCGTCCGAGACCGCCACCGCGCCGCCGCGGTGCAGATCGCCGAACTCGGTGAGCCGCTCGCCGCGCAGGCCGACGGAAACCGCGCCGATCGGATAGACTCGCGCGGCCCCGAGCGCCGCGGCGCGGCGCCGAATCAGCTCGGTGACCGACAGCGTATCGTTGACCGGGTCGGTGTTGGCCATGCAGGCGACCGCGGTGAAACCGCCGGCGGCGGCGGCACGGGTGCCGCTTTCGATGTCTTCGGCGTCTTCTTTGCCCGGCTCGCGCAGATGGACGTGGATATCGATCAAGCCGGGAGTGACCACCAGGCCGCGAAGATCGGCGACCGCGGCGCCGCCCGCCGGCAGGTCGGCACCGATCGCGGTCACCCGTCCGTCATCGATGCGCAGGTCACGCCGGCCATCGATCCCGGCCGCGGGATCGACCAGCCGCGCGCCTTTAAGCAGCAGCGTCAAACGGCACCCCTCCCGATACCAGATACAGCACCGCCATGCGCACCGCCACACCGTTGGTGACCTGTTCGAGAATCACCGAGCCGCTGCCGTCGGCGACTTCGGAGGCGATCTCGACGCCGCGGTTGATCGGGCCCGGATGGAGCACGATGGCGTCAGGCTTGGCGCGACCCAGGCGCGCGCGGGTGAGACCGTAGAGCTGATGGTATTCGCGCAGGGTGGGGAAGTTGAGCGCCTTCTGCCGTTCGAGCTGGATCCGCAGCATCATCACTACGTCGGCGCCCGCCAGCGCCCGATCGAGATCGCATGTCACCTCGACCCCGAAGCGCTCGAGCTCGGGCGGCAGCAGCGTGGGCGGCCCGCAAGCGACCACCGAAGCCCCCATCTTGGTCAGCAGGTGGAAATTGCTGCGGGCCACGCGGGAATGGGCGATATCGCCGACGATCGCGACCCGCAGGCCTTCGAGCCGGCGCTTCTTCTCGCGGATGGTCAGGGCGTCGAGCAGCGCCTGGGTCGGGTGCTCGTGGGCCCCGTCGCCGGCGTTGATCACCGAGGCGCGGCAGATCGAGGCCAGAAAGTGCGGCGCCCCGGCCGAGCTGTGGCGGACCACCAGGAAATCGGGCTGCATGGCCTCGAGGTTGAGCGCGGTGTCGTAAAGCGTCTCGCCCTTGACCAGCGAGCTGGTCGCAGCGGCCAGGCTCAGGGTGTCGGCCGAGAGCCGCTTCTCGGCGATCTCGAACGAGGTCCGGGTCCGGGTGCTGGGCTCGAGGAAGAAGTTGATCACGGTCTTGCCGCGCAGCGCCGGCACCTTCTTGATTTCACGGGTCGAGACCTCTTTGAACGATTCGGCGGTGTCCAGAATCAGCTGGATTTCATCGGCCTCGAGCGGCTCGATGCCCAGCAGATCCTTGCGCTTGAAGCTCATGACCCGGCTGCGCCCGCGGCCATCAACTCGGCGCCGTCGCGCCCGTCGGTCTCGTCGAAATAAACCTGAACCAGGTCGGATGGCTTCGAGTCGATCCGCAGGCCGACGAAATCGGCCGCGATCGGGAGCTCGCGGTGCCCGCGGTCGATCAGAACGGCGAGCCGAATCAGCCGCGGCCGGCCGAGATCGATCAGCGAATCGAGCGCGGCGCGCACCGTGCGTCCGGTGTAGAGCACATCGTCGACCAGCACCACCTCGCGGCCGGTGAGATCGAAAGGGATCTCGGTGCTCCGCACCAGCGGGTGGGGCGCGATCCGAGTCAGATCGTCGCGATAGAGCGTGATGTCGAGCACCCCGATCGGGGGCGGCGGCTCCGGAGCGCAGGCCGCGCGAGCCAGCCGCTGGGCCAACGGGACGCCGCGGGTGCGGATGCCGACAAAGGCGAGCCGGGTAGGGTCGGTGAGCTGGGCGCGGACGGCGCGCCCCAGGGTCTCGACCACGACTCGAATGCCCTGCGCATCGAGGAGCGACGCGGCGGTGGAGGCGGCGGTGGGCATTCGTGGGATTGTAAGTTTACCGCTGAAATCTTAATCGCTCGGCGCCGGCTCGGTCAATGCGCTGGGCAGCGCGGTTCCGACCAGCAGCGCTGCGGCCAGCGACAGGCCGGCGCAGCCGAGCGCAAGCGACCCGAAACCCGACCCGGAGAAGATCTGTCCGCCGAACCAAGCGCCGATGCCGCCGCCGATCTGCGCCGCGGCGGCCAGCAGCGCCAGCAGGCGCGCGCGAACCTGCGGGGCGGAGAGCATCGTTGCCAGCGCGGTTTGGGAGACGCTGCGCGCGGCATAGGCGGCGCTGCCAGCCGCGACTGCGATGACCAGCACGATCAGTGATGCGGGGCGCAACGCCGCCAACCCAAACGCCAGGCAAGCGAGGAGATTGGCCCCGAACAGCGTCCAGCGCGAGCCGACGGTATCGTTGATGCGGCCGGCCAGCGGCGCGCATAGAAGGGCCGCGGCCGCGGCGCCGCCGTAGGTCTGTCCGGCCGCGGCGGTCGAAAGGCCCAGGGGCCCGCGCAAGTGGGCTCCGAGATAGGTCAAGAGCCCGACCGTTCCGGCGCCGGCGATCAAGGTTGCAGCCAGGAGAATGCCGGCGCCGCGGGCGCGCAGGGCGGTGGCGTAGCCGATATGGGGCGGCTCGGATGGTGCAGTCGCAGCCGGGCGCGCGGGCGGCAGCAATGCCGGCGCCAGCGCGGCCAGAAGCAGACATCCGACCGCGACCACCATGTAGGGCGCGCGCCATCCCGCCGCCTGGGCCAGAACCGAGCCCAAAGGCACCGCCAGGAGCAAGGCGGAGAAGGTTCCCAGGAATACGGCGCCGGCACCCCGACCACGGAAGTGTACCGGAAGATGATCGCCCAGCAGGGCGAAGCTGGCCAGGCCGAGCATCCCCGAAGCGCCACCGGCGAGAAAGCGAGCCAGCATCAGTTGCGCGACGGTGCCGGTCGCCCCGATGGCCGCGGTCGAGAGGCCGAACGCGAGCGCGCCGGCGATGAACCAGCGGCGCCGCTGCCCTTTGTCGGCGGCCGGACCGAGCAGCAGGGGAAACAGCGCCGCGCCGAGCGCGTAGGCGCTGGCCGAGCGCCCCACCGCTTCGACGCCGGCGCCGAGCCCGCTGGCAATGTCCTTGAGCAGCGGAATCAACAGCTGGTTATCGGCCATCGCCAGAAACGAGGCCAGCGCCAGCAGCCAGAGCAAGCTACGATGGGTTCGCATGGTCCGGCGTAGTCTAGTGTCCCGTATCCGAAATAGCTTACCAATCGTTCGGGGCGCCGCGGCTCCAGCTGCAAGGCGCCGCGACGCAGGCGATACAAGCTTGGGTCGCGTCCAGGTTACGAAAGTCAGGGGCCGCTGGATCCACGCGAGGGTATAATCGAGCGCGATGGACGGCGCGAGACCGCTGCTCTTGCAGTCGCTGCGGCGGCGCTTGCAGGCGTTGGAGCGCCGGCCGGCGCGCTGGCGTCAGCCGCTCGAAGAACTGTTGCCTGGGACCGT
>DASWHO010000080.1:0-4727 GCA_036398155.1 Acidobacteriota bacterium | reverse complement strand
AGCTCGAGCCAGACATCGAACGCGTCGACCGTGCCGCCGGGGAAGAAATGACCGACTCCCAGCGTGCGGACCACCGCCTCGAGCCGCACCGATTCGCCGCGCCGCACCGCCTGGATCTCGCGATCCAGCGGCGCCAGCAGGGTCTCGACGTCGGCCCCGGCCGCCCCGACACCGGTCGCGAAGCCCAGCTCCTCGACTTCGGCGAAGCTGCTCTGCGCGCGCTGCACCGGCTCGGCTTGACGGATCGGACCGTCTTCCGCGAAGCGCCCGCCGCCCTGATCGAAGCGCTGGAGCCCGAACAGGTCGACCCGCACCACGTTGTTCTGCAGAAACGCGATCACCTGCTTGAGCTGCTCGTGGTCTTGATTGGCCAGCGGCACCGCGGTGTTGGCGGCGGCGAAACGGTGGTTGTGAACCAGGCCGTCGACGTTGCCCATGTCCTCGGAAGCCACCGTGGGCATGTGGCATTTGGTGCAGGTGCTGCTCTCGGGCGGATAGTAGAACGAGCGCGCGCCGTGGCCGCTGACTCCGCTGGCCTGCCAGGCGTCGTATTCGTTGAAGCCGCGAATCCAACGGTAGTGATTGACCGGCACATCGAGGTGGACCTTGTGGCAGGTCGAACAGAACTCGCTGGGCTGCTGGCGGTGAAACGGTTTCATGAAGGTGCGCCGGTGCGGCTCGGGATCGAGCCGAACCGCCGTGTCGTGCAGAAACTGCAGCACCGGATTGTCCGAGGTCGCAAGGTCGTGGAGCGGCGGAATCTCGACCGTCATCCCGGCGTTGCCCATCGTGTCGTTCACTTCGACCACCGCGTGGCACATCACGCAGCCCAAACCGACATGGGCCTCGGGCGTGTCGATGAAAGTCTCGACCGGATCGTTCATCCGCCCGGTCAACAGGATCGCGGGATCGTGGCAGCCGCCGCACCACTTGCTGGGTTGCTCGCCGACCACCGACTGCATGTACTCGATCGACTTGCGATACCACTGGTTGTTGAACGAAGAGAAGCGGTGGGCGCTCGACTGCCACTGTTCGACGATGTCGGGATGGCAACCGCTGCGGCCGCACGACTCCGAGTTCATGAAGAAGCTGCTGCCGGTGTTCTCGCCCTTGACCTGGATCGAGCTGGGGAAAAACTCGGTGCCCGCGCCGCCGCCTTCTTGGTCCATGGTCAGCGGCGGAGCGGTCGGATTGGAGACCGAGTAGAGCTGTTGATCGCGCTGCTGCCGATGGCGCTGTGCGACCGGGATCGCGGCGGCAGCGAGAACTAGAGCGGCCAGGGCCAGGCTCCAGCCGCGCCGCTCGCGCGGCGATCCGACCCGCAGCGCCCGAGCGCCGAAAATCAATGCCAGCGCCAGCAGGGCGATGCTAGCCACGGCGATGTGCGCGGTCACCAGCCAGCTATAGGGCCGGGTGCCGCCGGTCCACAAGATCGCCACCCCGGCCAGCATCCCCAGGAGCAAAACCAAAAGGAGAATCCCGCTCAGCCACCCCCCGGGGAGATCGGCCGGCCGCTTGGACCATGCGATCACCGGAAGCAGGAGCAACAGACCCAACCCCACGTGAAGATAGAGATTCGCGACGTACAGGACGCTGGCGTCGGCGACCGCCCACAGATAGGCGCTGTTTAGCGCCAGGATGAGAAATCCGAGCTTACAGTATCGTTTTGCTCTCTCGCTCATAAATTCTATGCTCCCGGACCCGATGGGGTTGCCTTATGTCTACAATAATCATAAAAATTGCGCAACCCCTGTTGGTCGCGTCGTTGGCAATGCGAGTCCGGGGTGCCGTGGGCAAGCTCTGCTTTGCCCACGGACGACACAACCAAACGAGCACCGATCATTCAGCCTGTCGGCTCAATCGCTAGGACTGCCTGCTCGACTCTTTTGGCTAGCTGCTTGGGGTCGTCGCCGACGAGCTCATCGGCCGGGATCGGAGCCCCGAAGGTCACCTGGGCGCGGCCGCGGCGCGGCCAGCGCGCGTGTTTGGGCAGCACCTCGAGCAGGCCGGCGACATAGACCGGCACGATCGTGGGCTGCATCTGGGCCGCGATCAGCCCGATCCCTTCGCGAAACGGCTGGAGCCGGCCGTCGACCGTCCGCCCGCCCTCGGGAAACACCAGGGGGCAAAAACCGCCATCGATCAGCTCGCCGGTGTATTCCAGCGCGCGCCGGAAGGCGCCGGTCTGCGGAAACGGATAGGCGTTCATGAACAGGGCGGTCAAGAAAACATGGAGACGCCGTCGCAGGCGCCAGAAGCCGCGCTCGCGCAGGGCATACTCCCCCATCATGGCGATCGCCAGCCGGGCGCGGAAGCTCGGCGGCAGCGCCCGCGCCACCACCACCGCGTCGAACATGCTGGTGTGGTTGGCCGCGAAGAGCACCGGCGGCTGCACCGATTGCAACCGCTCGAGCCCTTGCGCCGACACCCGAACCCAGAGCCGCAGCAGCGGGAACACGATCGTCCATTGGCCCAGGCTTCGAAGCAGCCGCGCGGCCGGGTGCAGCGCCCAGCGCGGATAGCTCAATTGCTCGAGCTCGGCGGCCGCCGGCGCCGCGCTTTCCGGCCGGCTCAAGAGCTGCTTGAGCTCGGCCAAGGTCGTGTTTTCGGTGAGCGCGGTCTCGGGCAGCTCGCGGCCCAGAGCCGACTCGAGCTGCGCGTGCAGCTCGACGCGATCCAGCGAGCTGAGCCCGAGCTCGGTCCCGAGGCGCGACTCCGGCGCCGCGTCCGCGCCGCGGCCGCTCAAGAAGTGCGACAACAGTGAATCGTCCTCGGAGCTCGGCCGGCCGCCCTCGGTCAACGCGCGTTCCACTTCCACGCGCTTGACCTTGAGGGTCGGGGTCCGCGGAAAATCCGGCTCCGGCCAGACGGTGAAATCCTGAATCCTCTGGTGGGGAGCGAGCTCCGCGTTGGCGGCCGCGGCCGCTGCCCCGGGGTCGGATTCAGATTCCATCAGCAGAGCGGCGTGGAGCTTCGGCGCCGACGGCGGGCCGACCGCGACCACCGCCGCATCGCGAATCCCGGTTTGAGCGCGCAGGGCCGCTTCGACGTCGCCGGGGTAGACGTTCATACCGTCAGCGAGCACGATCACCTCTTTGGAGCGACCGCGGTAGTAGAGCCGGCCGTCTTCGCCGCGCTCGACCTTGTCGCCGGTGCGCAGCCAGCCGTCTTCGGTCATCGGAACCGGGCGATCTTCCGTTCCCAGGTAGCCCGGGCTCACATTCTCGCCCTTCACCCACAGCTCGCCGCTGTCCGATACGCGCACTTCCTGGGGCCCGAAGACTTGGCCCAAAGCGCCGCGCTTGCGGTTCCACGGCAGATTGAACGCTACCATCGGCGCGGCCTCGGTCAGTCCGTAGCCCTGCACCACCGCGTAGCCCAAGCGGCTGAAAAAAGCCTCGATCTCCGGATCCAGCGCCGCGCCGCCGACCACGAAGCTCAGCATCCGCCAGCCGAGCGCGCGCCGCAGGTCGCGCATCCGCCACCAGCGGGTGAGCAGCCCCACACCTTCCAGCGCTTCGAGACGCGCCTCCAACCGCCCGCTTCGATCACGCGCGCGCAGCGCGGCCGCCAGCAGCTCGAGCTGGCGCGGAACCGCGATCACCACCGAGATGCGCTCGGCGCGGATCTGCTCGATCAGGCGCGGCGCCGCGCGCGCCGCGCTGGTCAGAATCGGCGCGCCGACATACCACGGCAGGATCAAACCCGGCACCTGTCCGAACAGGTGGCTCCACGGCACCAGGGTCATGAATCCCAGCCGGCCCAGCGGAATGCGAGCGTAGGGCCGGCGTTCCAACCAATCGACCACCGGACGCAGATTCGACTCGAGGTTGCGATGGGTGATGAGCACGCCCTTGGGCTCCGCCGTGGTTCCGCTGGTGAAGACGATCTCGGCGAGGGCGTCCTCGTCGAGGTCGGCGGGAGGGCGCGGCGGGGCCGAGCTCAGCTGCGCAGCGAAACGCTCCAGGTCGCAGGTCCGGATCGCCAGCTCGGGTGGCCGCATGCGCGCGCCGTGCAGCAGCAGCTTGGCGTGCGCCTGCGATTGCACCCGCGCGATGAACGGCGCGGGGCTCTGCTCGTCGAGCGGCACCGCGACGATGCCGGCGCGCAGCGCGCCCAGGAAGGCGAGCGCCCACTCCGGCCGCGGCGGGCCCCACAGCAGCATGCGGTCGCCCGCTTTCAGCCCGGCATCTTCGAGCCACCCGCTGCTGCGGCGCAGCAGCTCTTCGGCGCGCCCGCGCCGCAGCCGATAGGGACGATAGGCGGCGCGAAAACAGAGCCCATCGGCTCGCGAGCGGCGCCGCACCTCGATCAACCGAACCAGCTTGGACGGCACGGCTGGATTTTCAGCCTCCTGCAGACAATCTAACCCAATCCGCTAACTCCATGCAGCGCGAGTAGTGGCTCAGTTCGTCTTGTATGCCAACGTAACCTTGGAGTTTCGGGTGCCGTGGGCAAGCTTGCCTTGCCCACGGACAACCCAGAAACAGGGAATGGAACTCTTTCCGGATCCAAATGCCGTTCGTGGGCAGAGCAGAGCTTGCCCACGGCACCCTGCAGGTCGCCGGCAATCGGCCAGACCCACTCGCTGCCGTGGACCCGCGGTTTTTTCTTTCCAACCGGATGCCGTAGTATGGGTCGCGATAGGAGCCGCCGGTGGCCTACGTCGTCAACCGCTTGTGCCGCGACTGCAAGGATACCGCGTGCGTCGCCGCCTGTCCGGTCGA
>DASWHO010000079.1:0-8456 GCA_036398155.1 Acidobacteriota bacterium | reverse complement strand
CAGCCCCAAGGAAATGTAGGGGCGGGGCTTGACCCCGCCCGCGGGAGCGGCCAAGAGCCTGCCGATTTAGCCGTTCAAGAGGACGACGGCACGATCGTTGTTCGCGGTCGCCAGCGCCACCAAGCTCTTGTGCATGTCGAGGGTGGCGCTGGCGTAGATGTGATGGATATCGATGTTTTCGGCCGACAGCCGCTGGATGATGGATCGCAGCATCCCCGGCTTGTGGGGCAGCTCGACCAAGACCACGTCTTTCTCGCGGATCGAATAGTGCTTGCTGCGCAGGGCGTCGCCGGCGCGCAGGTTGTCATCGGTCACCATTCGGAAGACGGCATCTTGACCCTCGACCCAGCCGCACAGGCCCAAGATGTTGACACCGCGATCGGCGACGAGCTTGGAAATCTCGGCCAGCGCGCCGATCTCGTTGACCGTCACCACCACGATCTCTTTGCCCTGTTTGGCTTGGATCATCGCCGCTCACCTCCATGCCTATGGTAGCCTCTTGGAAACGGCCGTGCCATCGGCCGGCGGCGCCTCCCTCGATGCCCGATCGACAGCATCATCGCGGACCGCACCCTCAAGATCGGAGGCTGTTTTTGGAGCCGCGCCGCTTGGCGCCGCTGCGGCAGGCCGCCGCAGATTTGGCCTGGCTGCTCGAGCGCCGCTACGCCCCCGACGCGGCGCTCAAGCTGGTCGGCGATCACTACCAGCTGCCCCAGCGCCAGCGCACGGCGCTGCAGCGCGCGGTCGCCTCCCCTTCCGCGGCGCGCGGGCGCTTGCAGAAGCGGGTCGACGCCAGCCGCCTGGCGGGCCGCGCCCTCTGGATCGACACCTTCAACCAGCTCATCAGCGTCGAAGCCGCGCTGGCCGGCGGGGTTCTCCTGCGCGGAAACGACCGCGCTTTGCGCGATCTCGCCAGCGTCCACGGGCGCTACCGCACCGTGGCCGAGACCGAGCAAGCGCTCGAGCGGATCGCTGTCGTGCTGCGGCAGAGCGGCATTCGCGAGGCGCGGTTCTTGATCGACCGGCCGGTTTCCAACTCCGGCAAGCTCGCCGCAGCAATCCGCGCGCTGGCTCAGCGGCAGCATGCACCCTGGAGCGCCGAGCTGGTCCCCAGCGCCGACGCGATCCTGAAGCGCTCCAGCGCGGTGGTCGCGTCGTCGGACAGCTCGATCCTCGACGCCGCCGCGGCCTGGTTCGACCTGGCCGCCGCGACCATCCAACACCTGATCCCGGATGCCAAGATCCTCGATCTGGCAAACCCAGACACTGTCTTTCCCTCACTGGCGCAGCGGCTGCCGGATTTGCCGCGTTGGATCGAGACCCGCGGGATGCTGCTCTCGGGCCGCTGCACCGTCCTGGGCGCCGAGCACGCCGAGCGCGGCTTCGTCGTCTGCGGCAACGATGCCCCGCTGGTGTGCGTCGTGGGGCAACCGGCGCCCGAGTTGCTCCGCCAAGCCGTCGAGCGCGCCGACCCGGGGGTCGAGCTGGTGGCACAGGTCGAATCCTTGGCGCTGGTGCGGCGCGCGCTGCCGGATTGGAAAGCCGAGGGCGCCACTATTCACACCTTGCCGGAGACCACGAGCCGCGCGGCTCCAGCCGGCGAAGACATCCGGCCCATCACCGCCATCGACCCAGCCCAGCTCGCCGCGCTGCCGGCCGATCTGGCCGCCGAGGTCGGACGCGCCCTGCGACACGGCGCGGTGGTGGCCGCCTATGTCGACGATCGACCGGTCAGCTTCTGCTGCGTCGGCTGGGAGACCGAGAGCTTATGGGACGTTTCGATCGACACGCTCGAGCCGTACCGGCGCCGCGGCCTGGCCCGCCGCTGCGCGCTGCGCCTGATCGAGCTGATGCGCGCGCGCGGCAAACGGCCGGTGTGGGGTTCGCTCGACAGCAATCCGGCCTCGTTCGAGCTCGCCGCCCGGCTCGGGTTCGAGCCGGCCGACCGGCTCTACGTCTTTACCGCACCGCCAACCGCCTGATCGCTCGGCTCCGCATCGAGCCGCAGCGGCCACCGGGCTCATCCTGCGAGGCCCTTGGAACCCACGATGTCGAGCCCGAGGCGGCCAGCACTTACGTTGCATGAGATGTATCAGCAGCAGTCGACGATCCTCTGTTTGCTTGATAGAGGTTCAATGGCAGCGGCGTTTGGTCAGGGGCGCCCTTGAGCCTCCTACAGGAGGACTAGTTTAGTTTTCGCCGCACTTTCGAGGAGGGTTCGGCCCATGAGGTTTCGCCCCATATCAGTCGAGGTCGTGGCGGCCATGATCCTGTTGCTGGTGGCGCCGCTGACCACCCGTGCGAACCAGGCTCGCGCTCTGAGCTTTCAGCAACGGCTCGATTGTCAGCAGGCGATCGAGCAGGTCTATTGGCGGCACCGGGTTCGGCACCAGGCCAACGCGACCAGCGGATTCGAGGCCATCGTTTCCCGCGCCGACCTGAGTCGCAAGGTCGAGGGCACGCTGCTCAAATCGCAGCTCTTGGCCGAAGTCTGGCACCAACCGATTTCCGGTGCCGAGCTCCAAACCGAAATCCAACGCATGGCCCGCGACTCCAAACAACCCGAACTGCTCGCCGAGCTCTGGGCGGCGCTGGATCACGATCCCTTGTTGGTCGCCGAATGCTTGGCTCGTCCGATCGTCGCCGATCGCCACCTGCGAGAGCTCTATGCCAGCGATTCCGAGATCCATGGGATGCGGCGGCGCCAAGCGCAGAACGAATTGGCCCGTGCGCTGGCGGCCGGCCCACCCGCCGCCGCCGGCCTGAACGACCTGCCCTACCGCGAGCTCACCTGGCTGCGCGGCGACCGCTTCGGCCGGCCTTCGGCGGCTTCGGACCCGCCCATCGAAGCGCTCGGCTTGAATGAGGCGGAATTCGATCAACACCGGCTCAAGCTGCACCAGCTTCTGATCGACCCCGAAACCGGCAGCACCAGGCCGCTGGGCCGCTTCAGCAACCTGCAAGAGGATGGGTGGCGCTTCTATGCCGTCGCGCTGCTCGAGGAGCGGGACGATCGGCTGCGGTTGGCTGTGCTGGAGTGGGCCAAGCTGCCGCTGCAAGCCTGGCTCGAGAGCGCCGGCCGCGGTCTGCGGCTGGAAATCGCGCTGAATTCCTACGACTACCATTTGACGCCGAGCGCCGAGAACCCGAACCGCGGAGCCGCCGATTCTTGGCGCCCGACCTCGGCCCTGCCCGAGGGGCTGTCCGGCAACACCGCGGTCTGGACCGGCAGCGAAATGATCGTCTGGGGCGGCGGCAACGCCGGCAAGTTCGGGCGCGGGGCGCGCTACGACCCCGCCACCGATGGCTGGACCACGATCGCCAGCGCCGGCGCGCCCAGTCCGCGCCAGTCGCACACCGCGGTCTGGACCGGAGCGGAGATGATCGTTTGGGGCGGCTGCGGGCAGTCGTCCAACTTCTGTGAAGTGGCATCGGGCGGCCGCTACGATCCCCTGACCGACAGCTGGCAGCCGACCGCCACCGCCGGCGCGCCGTTCGAGCGGCGCCTGCACACAGCGGTCTGGACCGGCAGCGAAATGATCGTCTGGGGCGGTTGCCGAACCGGCTCGTTCGGCAACAACGCGTGCGAGATCGAGCTGGCCAGCGGCGGCCGCTACGACCCCTCCACCGACAGCTGGGCGCCGGTAGCCACCACGAATGAGCCTTCCGAACGGATGTTCCACAGCGCGGTCTGGAGCGGCGGCGAGATGATCATCTGGGGCGGCCACGACGGCCTCGCCGTGGTCGATTCCGGCGCTCGCTACAACCCGGATACCGATAGCTGGCAGCCCACCGAAACCGGCGCCGCGCCGACCCACCGCGCGAACCACTCGGCGATCTGGAGCGGCAGCGAAATGATTGTGTGGGGCGGCTGCGACAACAGCCTGTGCACGCCGGCCGCGACTCACTTCGACAGCGGCGCGCGCTACAACCCAGGGACCGATTCGTGGACCGAAATGGAACGGGTTGGTGCGCCGGCGCCCCGCAGCAATCACAGCGCCGTTTGGACCGGATCCGAGATGATCGTTTGGGGCGGCAGCAGTCCTCCGAACCTCGCCAGCGGCGGGCGCTACGATCCGGCTCTGAATCAATGGACCTCGACCGACACCCTCAGCGCGCCGAGCGCGCGCAGCGGGCATCGTGCGGTCTGGACCGGCACCGAGATGATCGTGTGGGGCGTTGCTCGCGCCGGCGGACGCTACCATCCGATCAGTGACTCCTGGTCGCCCACCAGCACCAACGATCCGGGCGAGGGCAAAGAGACTCACGAAGCGGTCTGGACCGGCGCCGAGATGATCGTCTGGGGCGGCAATGATCGCTTCTTCGGCGGCGGCGTTCCGTTCGGGGACCGCTATGTGCCGGCGCTCGACCTGTGGCAGCCGATCAACCAGGTCGACGCACCGATCAATCGCTATCGCGGCTTCACCGCGCTGTGGACCGGCGCGGAGATGATCGTCTGGGGCGGCGACATTGGAGCCCAGGTTACCGACACCGGCGGGCGCTACGATCCGGCCAACGATACGTGGCACCTCACCAGCACTGCCGGCGCCCCGGCGCCGCGGGCCGATCACGCCGCGGTCTGGACCGGCAGCGAGATGATCGTGTGGGGCGGCAACCCCGCCGACGGCGGCTTCGAGACCAACACCGGCGCGCGCTACGACCCGGCGACCGATGATTGGTCACCGACCACCACGGTGGGCGCGCCGCCGGCCAGGAGCTATGTTTCGGGAGTTTGGACCGGCAGCGAAATGATCGTTTGGGGCGGCAACGGAGTCTTCACCGACCTCGACAGCGGTGGCCGCTACGATCCTGCCACCAACTCGTGGACCGCGACCAGCACCAGCGGGGCCCCGAGCCCGCGGATTTTCCACACCGCGCAGTGGACCGGTTCGGAGATGCTCATCTGGGGCGGCAAGACCGGCGGCGGCCAACCGACGTTTTTCAATAGCGGCGGGCGCTACGATCCCGCGAGCGACAGTTGGATGCCGATCACAACCACCGGTGCTCCGAGCCCGCGCACATGGCATGCCGACGTATGGACTGGATCCGAGCTGATCATCTGGGGCGGCTGTACCGGCGGGACCGCCTGCACCGACGAGCTCAACAGCGGCGCGGTGTACGATCCGGCGACCGACAGCTGGACGGCGACCACCACCGCATCGGCACCCAGCGCCCGCCGCCATCACAGCGCGGTCTGGACCGGGGACATGATGATCGTCTGGGGTGGGAGCTACACCACCACCGGTGGACGCTACGCCTTCGGCCCGCAGCAACCGGTCCCGGCGCGGGTGATCCAGCTCGGCCCCGGTCCCGGTGGCAACTCCACGCTGCGCTCGTACAAAAGCGACGGCGCGCTCCAATAACGGTCGGACGCGCGGCAGACTTATGCCTGCGGGCAAGAAGGAACTCCCAGCCGGATCGGCGGTGAAGAGCTAACCTCGGTCCTAAGCGCTGGTGGCGGCGGGGGCGTCGGGCTGATCCGGAATGATGATCCAGAGCAGAATGTAGGCCAGGATCCCGGGAAACGCCGCGGTCAGCACCGAGAGCAGCACGTAGACCACTCGCACCAGGGTCACGTCCCAGCCCAACCATTCGGCCAGGCCGCCGCAGACGCCGGCGATCATGCGCTGCTTTTTGGACCGACGGATCGGTTTGGTCGGATCGGCCATCGGCTTCCTCCTTTTCTCACTACGTGATTCGGATTCAAACGTTCCAGGCCCGGCAATCCGCTGGAGCGCGATCCGGTCTCAAGTTCCAGACACGGCCTTGAGTCGCTTGCGCACCCCGACCAAGGTCGCGTCCAGCACCTCGGAGATGGTTTCGGCGAACACGAACTCGATGGCGCCGCGGACGTGCTCGGGGAGCTCGCGCAAATCCTTGGCGTTGGCCTTGGGCAGCAGCACCCGCTGGAGCCCGGCGCGATGCGCCGCCAGCACCTTCTCCTTGATCCCGCCGACCGGCATCACCAATCCGGACAGCGTGATCTCTCCGGTCATGGCGAGGCCGCTGGCGGCCGGGAGATCGGCATAGAGCGACGCCAGCGCGGTCACCATCGCGACGCCGGCCGAGGGACCGTCTTTGGGCACCGCGCCGGCCGGCACATGAACATGCACGCCGGCGTTGCGGAACAGCTTGCGATCGATCCCGAGCTCCTCGCCGTGGGCCCAGATGTAGCTCTGCGCGGCGCGAACCGATTCGCGCATGACCTCACCGAGCGACCCGGTCAAGGTCAGTCCGCGGCCGGAGGGCAGCAGCGTGGTTTCGACGTAGAGGACCTCGCCGCCGGCTTCGGTCCAAGCCAGGCCGGTGGCGACGCCGATCGGCAGCTTCTGGCGCGCGCGCTCGGGCAGGAAGCGCTCCGGTCCCAGCATCTCGGCGAGCTCGTCGGATCCGATCACGACCTTTTCGGTCCGTCCTTCGGCGAAGCGGCGCGCGACTTTTCGCGACAGCCGCCCGAGCCCGCGTTCGAGCTGGCGCACGCCGGCCTCGCGGGTGTAGTTGGCGATCAGCTTGGCCAAGGTCGGATCCGGAATCTCGAGCTGCTCCGATTTCAGCCCGTTCTCGCTGATCTGTCGCGGGATCAGATAGCGGCGCGCGATCTCGGCCTTCTCCTCCTGGCTGTAGCCGGGCAGGCGCAACAGCTCCATGCGGTCGAGCAGCGGCTGCGGAATCGTGTCGAGCACGTTGGCGGTGGTGATGAAGAAGACCCGCGAGAGGTCGAACGGCAGATCGAGGTAGTTGTCGCGAAACGTCGCGTTCTGCGCCGGGTCGAGGATCTCGAGCAGCGCCGCCGCCGGATCGCCGCGAAAGTCGCGCCCCAGCTTGTCGACCTCGTCCAGCATCAACACCGGGTTGCGCACGCCGGCGCGCCGGATCGCCTGGATGATCCGTCCCGGCATCGCCCCGACGTAGGTGCGGCGGTGGCCGCGCAGCTCGGCCTCGTCGTGCATGCCGCCCAGGCTCATGCGCTCGAACTTGCGCCCCAGGGCGCGGGCGATCGACTGCCCCAGCGAGGTCTTGCCAACGCCGGGGGGGCCGACGAAGCACAGAATCGGCGAATGCGCCTGCGGGTTGAGCTTCATCACCGCCAGGTGCTCGAGGATGCGCTCCTTGACCTCGTCGAGATCGTAGTGATCCTCGTCGAGCACCTGGCGCGCCTGCGCCAAATCCAGGTTGTCGGTGGTGCTCTTGCCCCACGGCAGCTCCAGCACCAGCTCGAGGTAGGTGCGGATCACCTGGTGATCGGGGGCGGCCGGCGGCAGGCGCTCGAGCCGCTTGAGCTCGCGCTCGGCCTCCTTGCGCACCTCCTCGGGCATCTCGCTCTCGCCGATGCGCCCGCGCAATGCGGCGATCTCGGCCTGCTCCGGATTCTCCTCGCCGAGCTCCTCCTGAATCGTGCGCAGCTGCTGGCGCAGCATGTACTCGCGCTGCTGCTTGTTGATTTCGGTTTGAGTCTGGCTCGCGATCTTGTGTCGCAGCTCCAGCACCTGCTGCTCGTGCGACAAATACTCGTGCACCAGACGCAGCGCCTCGACCCGGGTCGCGGCGGCGAGCAGCGCCTGCTCTTGAGCCACGTCGATGCTGAGCAGTGATCCGATCAAATAAGCGAGCGACAGCGGGTCGCGCTCGCGCGCCATCAGCACCGCGAGGTTCTGCTGCGCTTGAGGTTGCACCAGCTCCAAGACCTTTTGGGCCAGCGCGACCACCTCGCCGTGCAGGGCCTCGAGCTCGGTGCCCTCGTCCTGAGGGAACGGCAGCATCCGGACCTTGGCCTTCAGGTACGGGTCGGTCTGCTCGTAGCCCTCGATGCTCACCCGCTCGGCGCCGTGAACCAGCAGCTCCATGCGGTTTTCGGAGCGCACCAGCTTGCGAATCACGGCGCGGGTGCCCACTGGGTAGAGATCGGCGGGGGTCGGTTGCTCCACCGACGCGTCGCGCTGCGCCACGATGATCAGGCTCTTCTCTTCCACGCCGGCAGCGGCTTCGACCGCCGCCATCGAGCCCGGCCGGCCCACCGCCAGCGGAATGAACAGGCTCGGGAACAGCACGGTGTTCTTGACCGGCAGGACCGGCAACACCATCTGGCTTGGCGGATCCTGCTCCGATTCCATCTTGGTTCTGGTCTCGGTCTTTCTCATCGTCATTCGGGTATCATTCTCCTATCTCGGGCATGCACGGCGGTCTCGAGCGGTCCCGAGCATTCTCTATCTCTACTCTAATGAGTCTACAGAACGTGCGCGTCAACTGCCGTTTGGATCCGACTCGGCCGGCCGGCACCGGTTCGGCGCGGTGTGCGCCCCACGTTCGTTGTGCCGTCTGTGGGCAAAGCAGAGCTTGCCCACGGCACTCGGCGATGTCAGCCCGAAGGTGCAATCAGGCCCGCCCGAGCACCCCAGCACGGCACAGTGGGCGGCGGAGAGGGTGCCGGATGCTAGGCGGGCGAAGCGAGGCCGACG